>DATERX010000033.1:0-17264 GCA_035271165.1 Candidatus Methanomethylophilaceae archaeon | reverse complement strand
CCTGACATTATATGCTAGGAAACGCAGGTCGTCCGCCGCGAATATCAGATCTGCGCCTTTTTCAAGTGCCTCGTATACGCCGTCCACATCGGGTTTGGATGTCACGAAGGATCTGAATCCCATCTCCTCCAATATCGCCTGCACACTTAGTGAGAAACCGCCTATCACACCTAAACCGGATGTTATAGGCACCGATGCCGCAAGGTACTTGGAGAGGTCGTGTTCGTCCGGATTTCCACCGACGGACTTGAACGCCAATGTCTTTAGGTCCATCCCGATCTGTTTCTTTAGTTCAATACTGCGTAGTCTTGCCTTCTCTGGAAGGTCTTCTATCATTCCCTCTGTAAGTCTTGTCATTAAATCATCTCCGGGCTTTCATCAAAAAACATCCTTGCCCCAGATTCCGAGATCATACGGTCACGTACTTCCTTACGTTTCCCTTCCGCCTCGGCATCGTCGCGGCCCTTTGTTATGACGGTGGCACGCCATTCCGTCTTACTGGGTTCGTAATCGGTTATCATCTCGTATGAACCGAACAGTCCGGGATGGATTTTTGGATCCTTGATCCTTCCGAACTCCTTCTCCCCGGTCGTTCTTAGCACTCCGTCCTTGAAGAGGTAATGCTCGTAGATACCCGCCCTTCCCGTGCTTCTGCCCGAGGGTATCTTGCCCATCGCACAGTCGACCAGTTCCTTTAACAGGTTTATCCCTGTCCCTGCCTCGATGGCGGCAGGGGTCTGGCTGGGTATCCTTGCATCTATCTCCAGCACCCTGAGGCCTTTGGGCGTGTATATGGCCTCCATATCCATGAGTGCGTTGAGGCCTATCGCCTCTGCTGTTCTCCTGCATACATCCCCGAATAGTTTATCGTCCTCCGGCGGAAGTATTTCAGGGTTGCATCTCACCATCTTACAGTCGTAATCACGGTCCAGGATTACTTCAGTGGTGACGTATGAACGTGCTTTCCTCCCGTTACCTATCGCCTCGATTGATACGCTCTTTCCCGATATGAACTCCTGTACTATCGGGACGTCGTTCAGTTCGGCCACCTTGGACAGTCCCGCCTGAAGTTCCGCCTCGTTCCTTGCGGCAGTCACGCCTATGCTTCCACTCTGGCATGAAGGCTTCACAATCACAGGGAAACCTGATTCGGGCCAAGGTCTGGGCATGGGCACGCCCGCCGTCTCCATGAAAAGGTTGGAACGTTCCTTTGAACAGGATATCTCATAGGATCTCATGTCGAAAAGTAACGGTATCCCTGTCCCTTTGAGTTCGAAGTCGAGGACCTTTAGAAGATCAGTCTCCTCGCAGGCTGGAATGACGGCATCGCAGTCTCTGAAGATCCTCATGGCCTCTTCTCTATCCTTTATGGGGTCGAGAATGTAGGCCTCGTCCGCCAACGCCAATGCGGGGGCTTCCTTCCTTTTGTCTATGACGATTGTCTCAAAGCCCGCTATCGTTGATAGATAGACTGCTTCCATGCCCTGAAGGGCTCCGCCGACGATTGCCAGCCTCATTCTAGCAACCTCCCATCCCCTTCATCCTATAATCCAAGAAATCTTGAAATTCCTTATTGGTGGCCGGGCGTTTGCCCATCCTCCTCAATATATTGAAGACGTACTCAACGGAACGATGACCGTTCTCAATATCGAGTTCGTGTTGGGCCACACCTGCGAGTGCCTCGTTAGGAGGAACTATCGATGTTACAACGTTTGCTCCGGCATTGATCCTATCGACCATTCCAGAGATTCCTTCCACGTCCAATGTTGCAGGTATTAGCTTATCAGGATACATTATCCTCATTATGGCTATAGCCAGCAACTCGTTAGTTGAATCGGTCGCATCCACCTCGCTCATAGGAGTCTCATACTGAGGTACGAAGGTCATCGCACGGATCTGATCGCAGCCCTGCGGACCCATCCTCATGACGAAATCCGCTCTGTCCTCGCTGGTCTCTCCGATTCCGACCATCATCCCGTCCTCGGTGAGCATGCAGGCCTCCTTCGCCCATCTCCTGACGTCGATGCGTTCCTGATAGTCCTGTTCGAGCCTAAGGCGACTGTAAAGTTCCTTGTTATAGGTCTCCTGATAACATGCATAGAAATCTGCTCCCGCTTCCTTCATCTTCAAGAAAATCTCTTTGGGAACCGCGCCAGGAGATACCATTATCCCTGTGTCGATCGCGTTCCTGACCGCGCTTATTATCTCCAGGAGTTTGGCACAACCGTCCTTGTAAATCTCAGGATCCTCGCCCATGGTCAGGTCGACGAGATTTATCCCCGCATCGCGAAGATCTTCAGAAAGTTCCACGATCTCCTCGGTGGATTTCCTGTATCTTTCAAGACCGCTCTCCCTCCTGTAGTAGCAGAATGAGCAATTGTTCCTGCAATAGGTGGAAAAGTATACGAATCCGTATGTGAAGATCTTGTCTCCAAATTCCTTATCTCTGATATTTCTGGCTGCTTCGAACAGGAGTTCCCGTTCTTCCGGATCTGCGTTGAAGAGCCTTACAACATCGTTATGAGTAAGCTCTTCCCCGGTTGCCGATTTGTCTAATATATTTTGTACATCCGTGGAATCACCTCAATCAATTTTGCGTCCGTTAAGATAAGTCATGCTTCTTCCTGTCTTGCGTACGCTATTCTTTTCATTTTTCAACGCCAGAAGGCGTTCTAGGCCGAAGCCTATTCCGCACCACGGCTCATGGATGTCATGAGCTATATCTAATTGGTGCGGTCCTACGGCGCCAGAGGCTACCTCCACGCCGTCCACCTCTACATCGAGAGTTTCGACATAAACGTCCGACTCCTCCCGGGTAGTCTCGTATTCGAGACCGACGGTTTTCATCACTATGTCGATAAACACCCGCAGGTCCGCGACCGGATCCTCAAGCTGACCTTGTTGTACAAGATTTAGCATGGTGAACTCCTCGAGATGTCTCCCGCTGTGGGATTCCTTCCTGAAACAGGAACCGATCTCGAAGAAGCGTATAGTGCCGTCTGTATGGTCGCGTAACTTCCTCATGTAGTAGTATAGGTTTGGTGCCAGCATAGGCCTCAGACAACGTTTCTTATCAATGAAGAATACCTGTCTGTACAAGGGATGGTCTTCGGTGATGGTCATCTTTTCGAGTGATGCCTTTGAGATCATCGTAGGTGTCCTGACTTCGATGAAACCCGCATCGATCAATGCTTTACTTAAATCCCTTTCGAGCTGGACGAGGTCATGACCTCTTGGATTCGATATCATGTCCTTAACGGCGGAATTATTCGCGGATATTTCGGCCGACATGAGTTTGGTGAACGATTTATCCCTCTCCTTGTTGTCCGAGAATTCCGAAGTGTCTACAGGGCCGTCACCATATTCCCTCAATTTCTGTATCTGAGATTCGGTATAATGTACGTCCATTGGATCACTTCTTCTTTATGGCGAGAGACCGGGGTGTCGAACCCCGCTAGCGAAGCTCTAGAGGCCAGCTGGTCACCGGACCGTCCCCCGTTCAGCGACAGGGGTTGTTATTGTAACTATATAATATCTGCCCAGTAAGGGATTTATTTCAATATATTTATGGGAAAAATATTAATTCATGGCTTAAAAAACAATCGTGCCAGCTTATCACATTGATATCTGCGTAAGGTATTTATGCATCCCGATGGAAGTACCTTGGAATTATCGATGTCGGATATCTAACGTGTGGTCTTAGTTCATTGCATCAATCATCTTCTTCACACAATCGGATGCATTCTCAGAATACACGTCAGCGCCGATCTTGTCACTCCATTGCTGTGTGACCGGTCCGCCACCTACATTTGTTATCACCTTATCTCGGATACCTTCTTCCCGAAGGGATTCCTCCAGGACTCCCTGGTTGATGATGGTGGTCGTCATAAGGGCGGATGTACCGACAGCACAGGGGTATTCCTCCTTCACTGTACGGACTATATCTTCGATCGGTACGTCTCTACCAAGGTCTATTACTTTAAAACCGGCGATACTCATCATCACCGCGACGATGTCCTTTCCAATCGAGTGTATGTCTCCCTGTACCGTGCAGATCACGAATTTTCCGAGGGAGCCTTCCAGTTTCAAACCTGCTTTTTCAATCTCTGGAGTAAGTATTTCCATTGCCGCATTCATTGTCTCGGCCGAGGCCATGATATGGGCCAGTGTTGTCTGTTTCAATTCGAACAGGTCACCAACCTCCCTTATCCCCATAGAATATCCATTCATGACCAGATCTACAAGGTCCGCTCCAGAAGAGATCGCATCCTTGGCAACCGAAACTGATTTCTTAACATCATGGGATAAGACCGCATCCTTGGCTTTCTGATTCAAATCGACATGGTTCAATGTAATCGCCCCTAGATGGAGAGAGCGTTGTTTTTGATTGAAACGCCCTCTACCATTACGCTATAACACCGATTGATTCTAAAATACTTTTTGATGAATGGTATCGATAATGATGAATTATCTGTTTTTAATTGAAGATAGACTTATTTGGATGTCCTTTTGAGAATGGGTTTCTACTAAATGATTTTCTAAGTGATTAGAAGAATGAAAAAGATACCTCTCAACTGGAGAAAAAACATTATTGGGCGTTAAAAGGTATATAATGGGTTTTTCCGCGGGCGTTGCCGCCCGCGGCGATCCTTTCGGATCCTTTTACGTTCGCATGGAACGAATTCACTTCTTGAATTCGAAACCGTACTGGTTGAGTCTCTTGACGGCTTTGTCGTAGACTTCGAGGTACTCTGCAGTCGGTTTGATCGACTTGACATCGTAGCACTCCTGGAAGGTCTTTCCAGCGGGTGCGTTGGTGTAGAGCTTTTCGTAGTCTGCAACAATCGGCAGGAGCATCTTGTTCAGTTCTGCAACGTTCATTCCGGCAGCAGACCTTGCGGCCTCTCCCATGACTCTTGCTTCCATACCAGTGGTCTTGTCCTGGACAACACCCTTTGCGGCTGCTGATCCAGACAGGAGTTCCCTACCGGATGCTGTGTCGACGATCGCCTGTGTGGCGGTCTCGATCAGAACCATCTCAGTGCAGGGTCCGGCCATGGGGTAGTACTGGTTAGCGATGAGCAGGTCGGTGTTTGCATCGACTGCTGCTGCTGCGTGTCCAGCTACCTGAAGGGTCTCTTTCGACGTGGTCGTTCCCCATCTGATGTGGATCGGACCGTCGAGGTGGAAGTTACCGCTGAATATGGTGAACGAGGCCAGAGTTGTGGCTACGTCACAGATCGCAGTCTCTTCCGCCATTCCGGTGTATCCACCGAAGATCGGCATCTGCTCGATCATGATGGTGTTTCCGTTGGTGGTCCAACCTGCAAGCATGTTCAGGGCCGACATGTCGATTTTGAGTTCGTTGAGCTGCGAGCACTCGTGGGAGTCGCAGGTCCTCATACCGGCATGTTTAGAGTCAACACAGAGACGTCCAGCTGCGGACAGCGGGGTCTCAGGTCCCTAGAGAGCGAGTCCGGGCCTTCCAGCGCGGACACAAGCTTCCCTTACTGCACGGAGTTCCGCCATCGTTGCACGGATCTCGTAGGGGGTGTTGGTCTTCGGGGACTTACCCTCAATGGTCGTAAGAACACCGTTGACGATTGTGTCGACGACGCTCTCTTGAGCATAAGACTGCATAACCTGAACGAACACGTCCTCGGATACAGGTGATCCGGTCGGTCCACCCTGGATTATGGGCTTGACGGGGCTGTTGCCGCGCCTGGGGTAGAACTTTGCTGCTTCCGTTCCGTCACCAAGTGTGAGGTACTTGGGAGTCTTCTTGATTCCCTCCCATACTTCTTCCTCAGTTACGTGGAATACGCGGTTGTTGTCCTGGCAGTAGAAACCAGTTTCAACGAGCATCTCGAGACCGGCTGCGAACAGGTTGTTCTTGGTCTCGTTGTCTTCAGGGATGAATTTGTTGCCGAAATCCAGCTTGTATTTCTCCTTGAATTTTGTTGCGTTCTGAGGGATGACCTGGTAGTCCCACTCATCCTCCGGCATTTTCTTTCCTTTTATGATACGGTCATATACATCACCGATCGTAAGGGGTCTTGTTGCTGCCATTATAAATCACCCAACCAATTTAGCTGCCAATGCGTTGATCTCGGCACCGTTCTCTGAGTAACCGTCGCCACCGATCTCGTCGACCCACGCCTGTGAACAGGGTGCTCCGCCGAACATTGTCTTGTATTTGCCGCCATCCTCTTTTACTGCCTCTACGACTTCCCTCTGTACTTCAAGGGTTGTTGTCATAAGTGCAGATCCGGCTATTATGTTAGCTTTGTTCTCTTCTGCTGCGTCGATGAAGTCCTGGGGGGTCACATCGGGCCCGAGGTCTAATACGGTGAATCCGGAGCCGCGAAGCATAGCGCAGCATACGTTCTTACCGATCTCGTGGATGTCTCCCTCGACTGTTCCAAAGACTATTACTCCCTTCATTGAGGAAGCGTCGCCGCTTGCCATGAGGGGGGTAAGAATCTGAAGTCCAACTTCCATCGCCTTGGATGCTGCTACGACCTGCGGCAAGTAGATTTCTGCCTTGTCGAAGCGTTCTCCAATCACTTCCATACCTTTTCCGAGTCCTTCGTTGATGATAACACTCGCTTTTACGCCTGCATCAACCGCTTTCTGGGTTGCTTCTTTTGCAAGCGCAAGGTTCCATGTCTCTACAGCTTTTTTACAATCTGCGAGAATTGCTTTGTTGTCGCTCATATTTTTCCTCCTTTTGCTGTGCATAGTACAATCTCCCTTTCGGGTCGCACAATATACCGATTTTAATATCGGTGTAGCGAAATTCACCACGTACATAACCAACACATTGATGTTGATATTTAATATTAATGGTTTTTTTTCAGGTTAAAAAAATTCTATTATATAAATCTATATGAAATCGGGTTATTACTATCTCGAAATCTCGAATAACAAGGTCGTTTTTCCAAAATAGTTACATCCATCCCTATATATAAAGTTGCATTATTTAACATCCATACAAGCAATTTTTTAAGGGACGATATTTGAATATTTTGATAATTCATGAATACGTGATTTGAAAACACCATACGCTGGACCGCGCTTGATCTGCACGTTTTACCATACAGGGGATAATTCAATTCGTGTTGATGTTTACAGATGAATGAGGTTTGGATTGATAGGTATACCTTCCTCGATATGATAATAAAAATAAGGTAAAGGGTTTGATTCGAGTGATTTTAGATCACTGAGGTGCTTCGCTCTTGATGAAGTCCGTCTCGTCATCCGCGATTATGGGCATATCTCCGCGTGTAAGCCTGATGATGATACCAGCTATAGCTCCCGTACCTATTGCGAGGGCCGCGACTATTATCGCGTACACCGCGTTGTCAGGTGAGAGAGTTATGATACATACGGATAATGCCCCCACCCAACCTGCCATTCCGTGCAGGTTGTGAACGCCCATCATATCCACGTTGCCCATCTTCTTGCTAAGCCAAGGCTGCAGATAGATGAAACAGAGCGCGGATACTGCTCCTGCCACGATACCAAGAACGAGTGCTCCCCAAGGTCCGAGGATCAACAAAGGCCCTCCGATTGCAACAGGTCCTGCAAGCAAAGCGTAGGTGTATATGAGCGGATTGACCTTCTTCTGTATTATCATACAGACGAAGTATGCGGATATTATCGAACCGAGACCTGCCATGTAACAGGTTATGAGTCCCTGTGTGGTCTGACTGGGATCAAGGAATCCAGTGACGAACGATGGCCAAAGCATCCAGAGAAGCAGACTGCCCAACCACACAAACGTAATGCTATGTGTAGTAGTGTACATAGGTTCGTCGAAAGACCGCTTTTCCCTCAACATAAGGATCACTCCGATACCGAAGTATGCAGCGACCATGTGAACCAACATCGAACCACCGGCATCAACCGCTGGTGCAAGTCCCATGAAGGGGCTGGAGAGGAACCATTCTATTAGGATATATGCCGGTGCAAACAATACACCCACAAGAAGGTATTGCCACATCTTTATCAGTCCTAAGAACACTCCTATTCCTATTACGATTGTTATCGCACAGACAACTGCTCCAATCATGAGGTCCTGGTTCCAAGCTGCATCAAAGAACGTCGTCTTGATGAACAGGTATCCGAGATAGCTTCCTGCGGTAGTGAGTGATACTCCCAATGCCACACCCCACTCGAACTTCTTGATGAACATCATCAAGAATGCGACCATAAAGAGCATGAACCATATGTCCATATTCTTGTTGTACTTTATCATCTCCAGTTCTTCGCTCGCTGGATATAGACTTGAGTCTACGAAATTACCCATGGCGTTAGGTGCGGCGTTCCAATCTACATAGATTAGCGCACACGCAGCTACCAGGATAATTATCGCGAAGACCAACCAGATCTTTTGTGTTTTATCCATTTTCATTTTTATTCGCTCCCATTTTGACTGACCGTCGACGATTGTGTTACGAAAAATCGAGGGTTAAAAAATAATCCCTTAGAATCGGCACTTGACCGCCGAACGGTCTTCGTTCCCTCTTCCTTCCCGTACATGCGTTGATGAGAAGGGCCGCTTAGGAAGGCGGGAACGGAGATGGACTTTCTTTCGATACGCATGATCGACGATATCGAATGCATATCCCTATGCAAAACAATTGGAAGTCCTTCCGTTCTTACCGATCCCTCAGGAAGCATGCCCCTAGACATGCCGTCCGAAAAAGAAACGGTACAATAGTTAACCTTAGGCGCAGATGGGACGCATGAAGATTCCCCGAAATAAATGGGGGGTGCGGCAGACGAATCCACCGGACCTTCAATAGTTGGATTGCATGCTACCGCTGATCCGTTATGACCTTCGTGTAACCCGCTTCCCGCGTCCATGTGTGTTTTTCCTCCTTTGGCCCAGATGTAGCGCCACCCTAGGTTATAGAATAAAACGAATTGTTGCGTATTTAAAGGAGGTTGGGAATACGATAGCGTTTAGAAGGTTCGGGTGTGAAAATACCTTAAATGCTAGGTTTTTAGAATTTTAATTATATAAAGATGTTGTTAGATTGAAAGATTGACATACTCTGATGATATATTATACTTTCTTTAAATTTAATTGTAAAAAATAATGTGATATATAAATGTGGTTATTTCTTCAATATTGATTGAATATCCATTAACATATGTCTGGACAGTATGATGACGTCGCATTCTAAATCCATCCATGTATGCATCCATCCACACCGCTGGAAATGGGCATTGAATGACTCCTTAATCCGTGAAAGGATGTCGGGATCTTGTTATAGGTGGATCAAAAATAATGGCCTATCTAAAAATGCGTGTACTTCGGCATGCCGGGTTACATATCGGAATTGGATTTAAAAAATAATTGGCTGTCCGGTCGCCCGGACAGCTTTGATGTTTGATTTACTTCCTGGCGCGATACTGCCTGAACTTCTCGCAGCTGTTGATCTTTGTGTCCAACAGATCCTCGATGTTCATCTTGGCAGCGATTCCCCTGGGAGTTCCGGGCACTCCGGTGATGACACCGAGGCCGGTCTCTTCCCTGAGGTCCCTAAGCAGGCATTCATCAGAGAGGTCGAATGCGGTGACTCCGAGCTTCTTGGCTACGTAGTCTTTCGCCTCACCGATCTTCATGCGCTTGGAGAACTCCATCCTTGCAACGAGGTCACCAGCGGCTCTCATACCGCCCATACCGGATGCGACGAAGTGGGCTATGGACATGCCGGCGGGGTCGCCGACTCCTACCTATATACCGTCGACCTTCGCGATTTCGACCATTGCCTTGCTGCAGCGTGTTACGGCGTCCAGCGGCGGGGTCTCGGACATGGGGATTCCACCTACTCCCATTCCCATGTTCACATGGATGGGGAGGTTGGAGACCTCGGTGCACGCCTTCACGAATGTGACTGCGCGTGCGAGGTTCCATGACAAGCTCTGGTTGGTGTTGGTGTTCGACACAGGTCCGAAGACGTCTGCGCCTGCCTTCTCAGCGAGTTTAACCTGCTGGTGGGGGAACAGTCCGGCAACTACCTGACCGTCGTACTCGATCTCACCGTGGATACCCATTACGTTCTCTCCGGCCATGCCGAGGAGGATGTATGCATCAGGGCATTCTTCCCTGAGTTTCTCCACACCGTGAAGGGTTCCGACCATGTCTGCGTCACCTGCGGATGCGGTGGTGTCGAAGTTGAAACCGTCGGCTCCTGCCCTGTACATCCTTGTGGAAACATATTCGACGTCCCTTGCGAGGTGTTTTGCGGATTTCTCTGCTTCCTGCTGGGCTTCCTCGATCTTGAACTCCCTCATGAGGTCTGCGGGGTTTCCGTAGGGTCCGTCAGGCTTGTAGTACAGTCCCATGTTGGGCATAGCTCCGTAGAAGTACGGGATGGTGATGTTGTTCTGGATGTTCTCCATATCATTCATTTCGTTGGATATTACCTGTTTCACGGGCTTGATGCTGTAATCGGAGTGTGCGAGCTCGAAGGTGTCCGCGCAAAGCACGCGCTCGTGTACGAGTGCGCCGTTAAGTCTGCTTGAAGGTACCCCTCCGCCGCTGTTACCGTTGTCTCCGGTCATGTCGAGCTGTCCAACGTCGTAAGAAAGAACGACTTCGGCTCCGCGTTCGACACCGACGATCCTGCTCTTAGTGCTAATTATCTCGAAAAGGTGTTCTATCTCATCGGATGTAAGGTCCTTGACGCCTCCCATGTCGGCTGCATCTGCGGATCCATCCAGGAGGTCCTGGATGATCTGTTCCTTAGTCTGATAGAGCGTTGCACCGTCTCCTCTTCTAGTACAGAATTGTGCCATGATCTCACCCGAGTAGGGCCTTTGCCTTCTCGACCTGTTCGGATGCGGTCTCGCTGAAGCAGTCCGCACCGATCCTGTCCGCCCAAACCTGTGTTACAGGTGCGCCGCCGACCAGAACCTTCACGTCGTTTCTGACGCCTGCTTCTTCGAGCAACTGGATGACGTCCTTTTGGACGGTCATCGTAGTCGTCATGAGAGCAGAGAGTCCAACCATCGTACAGTTATTCTCAGTGACCTGTGTAACGAAATCTTTGGAGGGTACGTCCCTTCCGAGGTCCACTACTTCGAATCCTCCGCACTGGAGCATTGTCGAAACGATGGACTTTCCGATGTCGTGAACGTCTCCCTCAACGGTTCCCATGCATACTTTGGCGAGCGTCTTGCTTACCTCACCAGTAAGAAGGTCTTCTTCCAAGGACTTGACAGCCGAGGTCATTCCGTTGGCTGCGCTGAGAACGTGGGGCAGGAAGAGTTTTCCTCTCTGGAAGAGGACACCGACCTCGCTCATCCCGGCACTCATAGTCTCGATGATCTCGGTTGCTTCCATTCCGGCCGCTTTCGCGTCTTCACTGGCTTTCTTTATTCCATCTACTTTGTAAGCGACCATTGCGTCTTTGATCGCTTTTATCTCGTTGGCAAAGTCGCTCAAAACAATGCCTCCCTTGTTGATATTTTCATGTTTTTTTCTCCTTCGCGACTGAGTCGCCTTTGGCTAACGCCTAGATATTGAAAATCAGTAGTTGTATTTCAGTATATCGCAAGATGAGTCGTCATCTTACCTGATGATTAGTCATGTTAATTCATAAATCTTAACTTCACACCGTTTCAAAAAATTCTGACTGGTAGTATGTATGACAAATTTCCACACGCTGAATACATATTGAAGGATTGCGACGTCGACGGGTTTTCCTTTACATCCAACGTAGGTCATACGCACAAACGAGGTAAAGCATAATATCATAAGAGATATGACGAAGTCGTGCTCCTAAAAGCCCTTTCGATAGCCAAATCCTTCGGTCCCGTTAAGGTATTAAAAGACGTAAGTCTACAGATAAATGACGGTGACGGCATAGGACTCATAGGCGTGAACGGTGCCGGTAAAACTACATTTCTAAAGATACTTCTGGGGGAAATCCCTCCGGATACAGGGGAGATAATGAGGAACACGGAGAAGATAGGTTATCTTCCACAGTTCGCCGAATCTTCCCCTGACGTGACTGTGAGGGAGGTCCTTGGACGACCTTACGGACACATCGAGCGTATCAATGAGCGCATGAATGCCATAGAGGAAAGGATGGCCTCCGGCGACGTCACTGATTGGAACGCCATAGCCGAGGAATATTCAAGACTGGAATCCGCCTTGAAAAGTTCCAACGAGGATGATGAGAGGCGCATATTGGCTGCAATTGAGGAGGTTGGTCTCTCTAGTGAGGTAATGGATAGGACCATGGATACCCTTTCCGGAGGGGAAAGGACCAAAATCATGCTTACAAGAGTCCTAGTGCAGGCGGAAGAGTGCGACCTTCTGATACTCGACGAGCCCACTTCCCATTTAGATATAGAAACTGTGGAGTTCCTTGAGGACTTTATTCTCGATTCTGGATGTGCGCTTGTCGTGATAAGTCATGACCGTTACTTCCTCGACAAGGTCGTCACAAGGGTGTCTGAGATATCCAACGGAAAATCCCGAGAGTATAAGGGAAATTATTCCGACTTCGTGATGAAGAAGGGTATCGACATGGAGCGCATGGAAAAGGAATACCGACGGTATACCAGCAAAAAGCGCACCCAAGAGGAGATAGCTGAAGAACTTCACAAAGATCAATGGTTCTCGGCCCTACATAAGACTCGCGAAAAATTGATTTCCAAGATGGAAGTCAAAGAGAAGCCGGAGGAGACCGAGTCCATAACCGTTCGGATACAGGCCGCAAAGAAATCCGGCAAGAACGTGATAACCGCCAAGGGCCTCTCGGTGGAGCTTGGTGGGAGGATGATACTGAAAGATGTCGATATCGACATAATGAAGGAGGACCGGATAGGCATATTCGGTGCAAACGGAGAGGGAAAGAGCACCCTTGTGAAGGCGTTGATCGGTGAGATACCGAGCGAGGGTGAACTCTGGGTCGCCCCGGGCGCCAAGATAGGGTACTACTCCCAGAACCATGAAGGTCTGGACCTTCGTCTGACTGCGGAGGAACAGATATTACAGGCGATCGGTACCGATAAAAGGGCTGAGGCGAGGAACATGCTTGCACGCCTTTTACTGGCTGGCGACGATGTGGACAGACCTATGTCCACACTTTCCGGGGGTCAGAGGGCAAGGGTCGCATTGGCTATGCTGCTTCTCAAGGAGACGAACGTGCTGATTCTCGATGAACCCACCAACTACCTCGATATCCCCTCGAGACATGCGGTCGAGTCCGCGTTGAACGAGTACGATGGAACACTTGTCACAGTCACACACGACCGTTATTTCCTAGACTCTGTATGTACAAGTACCATCGAGGTCAAGGAAGGCGGTATTGTGAAGGCCGCAGGCACCTATTCCGAAAGGAAGGGGGTCAGGAACATAAGGGAGATCGTGATGGATGCGGACGAGTTCAGAGTGTTGTCTCCCTTCAAGAACTGGGTCAATGGAAGGAAGTATGTCAAGGGTGAAAGGGTCCTTGTAACTCCTACAGAGATGGAGAGTTTCCAATGGGCCGTCGACCAGGGAAAACTCAGAAAGACCGGTGGTCGACAGAGGAAGAAGGTCACGGTCAGTTCCGAAGAGGGCGGAACCAAACAGTGATGTTCCTTTATAGATGGCGTACAACCGCATGTATAAAATTAGTCATCTTTTTAAATAATGTCTATTATAAGGTTCTAGGTCCACAATGGTACTGTCGATAATAAATATTGATGTTTCAGATCCGGCGATAATTTTCTTGGGGATAATGTCCCTGATGCTCATATTAGCTAGCATCTCTTCAATAATTTTCAGCAAGCTCAGGTTACCGGCAATCATCGGTTATCTGGCTGCAGGTATCATTATAACGAACGTGTTCGGCATGCCAGAGGGGCTTGCAGGAACTATAATCAGCATTCTTTCCGATATAGGTCTTGTCCTACTGATGTTCGCCATCGGTATGGAACTGAACATAAAACGGCTGAAACAAAGTGGCGGATTCACCATAATGGTCGCCGCGGTGCAATTGCCGCTGATGATGCTGGCAGGTTATATCGCAGGCTCCATATTGGGGTTCGGCCTCGTTGAATCCCTAGTACTGGGTGCTGTGATCGCAGGTTCTTCGACGGCCGTGTGTACGGCCGTGTTGCGGGCCAATAAAAAAATTACAAAGGAGACTGCCGACACAGTAATCCTGGTGACTGTCATGGAGGATATCGGTCAGGTCATCATCCTGACAATGCTGTATCCGCTCTTCGACGGGATATCACCATCTGCTGCCGATACGATCGGTCTCACCGTCGGAATAGTCATATTCATGATCGCATCGATCGGAATAGGTCTGTTACTAGTCCCTCGTTTACTGAACTGGGTAGGATCGAGGTTCAGCAGGGAGATCCTGCTTATCACCGCATTGGGGCTGTGTTTTGGTCTGGCCCTACTTTCCGAACAAATCGGACTTTCTATGGCGATAGGTGCTTTCCTAATGGGACTTATCGTCTCACAATCGGAGTTCGCCCACACGGTGGAACGTGATGTGGAACCGATGAAGGTCACATTCATGGCCATATTCTTCATGGACGTGGGTATGCAAATCGAGCTCGCTAACATGGGCTCCAGTATCATGATGGCGGGATACATCTACATAGTGTTCTTCATAGCGAAGACCCTCACGGTGAGTCTTGCATATTTCATTGGGAACAAAAGTGCGAAGGTCACCTTCGTATCTGCCGCTAGTCTGCTTGTCATGGGAGAATTCGCATTCGTCATTGCCAAGGCCGCATTGGATGCGAACGCTGTTTCCATTGAGTTCTACACTGCTGTCATATTCTCATCGCTGATCTCGATGATGCTATTACCTATTCTGGCATCGAAGAGTCCGGATGTCTACGATGGATTGGTAAAACACGCTCCGAAGTCCGTCTTATCGGGCTTTGAGAGGTTGGAGACCTCCCGCTCTAACTTTTATTCAAGGATCGTATTCTCCCAGAAATCGGTCAAACGCGTCAGGAACAGGATGACCGTAGTCTACATCGGGATATTGGTCATCATTGTCATCGAAATAATGTTCTGGTTGTATGGTTCGCTCCTTTCCGGACTTCTTGTGGACTCTTTAGGTCTAACTCAGAGAGTCTCCGACATAATCACGCTGTTCATAAACCTCGGCATTATCATAATGCCCACCGCCGCGATAGTCGTCAGCCTCAAGGTGGTGGATAGGATGTTGATAGAAGGTGGGAAGCGCAAACGCGGGTATCATCTCGAGGAGGACCCGGATGCACGGTCTGCATACTCCAGATTGATCGGTATTAGCAACATCCTCCTGGTACTGATAATAGACTTCGTCATTCTACTTATCGTACCTAACCCGCTGCATCTGATCGATCATCTGTTGATTATATTGTCCGGACTTGCAATATTGCTAGTGATATACTTCATCAAGTACGCGAGAAGGAAGTGACTTCTCGTAATTTTTAATGCGTCACTTTGTCTGATGAATCGCAGTAAGTTCGGTTTAGGATTCCGTAGGTCTTGGGTTTAAGGATTTCTCTGATCCCAATCGGACGGTTTGACGATTGAGAAGGATAACCGACCAGTATATGATTGGAGACGCGTGTGCAGCTCCGCTGTATGATATGATTTGAAAAAGGTAAGGTGTTTGTTCCTTTCTGAACCGTCGGTAACGATCAGGCGGACTTGGAATCGTCGTACAAGTCGTCCTTGCTCTGCATGTCCTTGTACAGGTAGTACAACTCCTCGTGAGATATGCTCCTGTGCATCTGGACGGATGCACGCCTTACGACGTCCAGAAGACGTGTCGCAGATTCCTTGTCGATCTCCGCACCCATTTCGGTAAGTACCGTGATCAGGGTGTTGCGTCCGCTGTGCTTCCCGATGACCAACGACCTCTCGAGCCCGACCAGTTCAGGGTCATATGGTTCGTAGTTGATCGCGTCTTTGATGATTCCGTCGGCGTGTATTCCTGCTTCATGTGAGAAGCAATTGGATCCCAGGAAGGGCTTGGATACCATTATGGGACGTCCGGCCGCTCTGGAAACGAACTCGGCAAGGTTCTTGAACTTTAGGGGATCGATACCTGAATCGATATCGAACAAGAGTTTTGCGGTCATGACTACTTCCTCTAGAGGAGAATTGCCTGACCTTTCCCCGATGCCCATCACCGTTGTACTTGCGAACTTTGCACCGGCATGGATTCCCGCGATACAGTTTGCAGTGGCCATTCCGAAATCATCGTGCATGTGCATCTCGACTTCCATTCCCGTCTCGTCGATTATGCGCTTTATCTTGTCATATGTGGAGAAGGGCTGTTCCCTTCCTATCGTATCACAGTATCTGAACCTGTCAGCGCCGGCTTCTTTCGCAGTGTTCACAAATTCCATCAGGAAATCCATGTCCGCACGGGATGAGTCCTCCCCGTTGCATGAGATGTAGAATCCATGGTCTTTAGCGTATGATACGGATTCATATACCTTATCGAGGACCCATTGACGGTCCTTTTTGAGCTTGCTCTCTATGTGGATGTCGGATGCAGACATCGATATCGCCACAGAATCGACGTTACAGTCTATGCTGGTGTTGATATCGTTGATATCCGCCCTGTTCCAACCTAGGATGGAGGCGTTGAGACCCATGCTCGCGATATGTTTCACAGCTTGTTTCTCGTCGGCGCCCATAGTGGGGATTCCTGCCTCGATCTGTTGGACTCCGGCATCATCGAGCATCTTCGCTATCATGTATTTTTCAAGATTGGAGAAGACAATGCCTGCTGTCTGTTCGCCATCTCTTAACGTGGTGTCACAGATGTTGAGCCTATTACCTAGTAATTTTATTACGTCTTCCTTACTTTTCATTTAATAACCACCTCGTCTTAGCGGGTTACCTGTAAAAGGATAAATGACTATCCTTGAGTTATCCGATTATCATTAATAATCGTTTCCCTCGGTTCGACTGGTCTTTATAGGGGGTATCTTAGAATCGCCCCGATACCACCCAGAGCCGCCAATCTTTTGCCAGAATCGTGCTGTGAGGAGACAACTATCACGTTACCGTTCTGCAACTCGACGTCCTTGACGACCTCGTCATGATCGTTATCCCTTACTTCCGAGTCGAGTATCAACAGAGTCTCGACCGCACCGGCCTTTGCCGCCATGGCGACCTCCGCGGGACCATATGTGGCAAGATCCCCTTTGGCGATCTCCGTCATGAGCTGTTCCACGGCCTCCATCTCCGCCCCGACAGTGGATTCCCTTAGCACAGCGGCCCC
>DATERX010000032.1:0-75314 GCA_035271165.1 Candidatus Methanomethylophilaceae archaeon | reverse complement strand
GTTTCCGATCCGAACGGCGTGACCGTCCAGTTCGTCGAGGAAACAAAGAGCTGATAGATTCAACGTACGTTCCAATTATAGACTAGAAGCAGTATCGTTGGTTCATGTCATTCGAATATGCCGATTTAAGGGATACCATAGTAGCGTCCGTAAGGAAGGGCAGCGAAGGTAAGGACGTCGGTGTAGCATTCTCGGGTGGATTGGATTCCGGATTAGTTTCGGCCATTGCCAAGGAATATGCGAATTCGGTCACTTTATACACATGTGGCACCGACACATCATTTGATACGATAATGGCAAGGGAACTATCGGAAAAACTTGAACTCCCATGGGTCCACGCAAAGATTTCAAAGGACAACGTCGAGTCTATAATCAAAGAGATGATCGCCTCCACAGGTGAATCGGACTCCTTTACTCTATCATATGAAATGCAGCTTTATTGTGTGTGCAAGGCATCCGACGAAAAGATCATACTCACAGGTCAGGGATGCGATGAGTACTTCATGGGCTGTGCCAAGTTCGTCGACTGTCCTGACCCGGATTATGAAATACTGGTCAAAGAGTGCGTTGACAGGTTATGGGATGTATCCATGCCCTGCGAGTCAGCGATAGCCGATCATTTCGGCCAGGAGCTGGTATACCCCTATCTCGATGAAACTGTGATTGCAGAGATCAATAAAATAGACCCGGCGGTCCTGAGGCCTAAGGATATGGATTCCAGGAAATCCGTATTGAGGGATGTTGCGATGGACTTAGGATATCCTATCATATCCAAACGGAAGAAGAAATCATCTCAGTACGGCTCAGGCACCACGGATATAATACGCGCCCTAAGTAAGGAAAAGGGCATGTTTTACAACCAATACGTAAAATCCCTCTACGATGAGGTCATGGGCAAAGAATAATTACTCATCGATTTCCGCATAGCTCGAGAACGGAAACATACATAACAATATCAATAGAATGCCTGTGGCCGGAATCATCTGGAATATTGGATCTAGGACTTTGTCACCATTGTGAGGCGATCAATATGACCTCGGAGCCTCATTGTCCTAAACGGCAGATGTTGAACTTTCTGACGTCCGTTTCAACGCCCGGTCTTCCTAGAAGGACGACGCGGCTGTCCTTCCTCTCCTTTAGGATCTCCATATCTACGAGCTCCCCAAGGTCCGATGAGAATTGACGTATCTTGTCAAACGATGGCATATTGGTTATCGAAAGGCGTTGTCTGGAACCTCCGACGAAGACGTAGCCCTTAGGTTCGATGAGGTCGGGGTCCGCCCTCTTGTCTAATGCAGCATACCCTTCCGTGTCGAATAAGTTTAGACCGTCTACGAGCGTATGCCTTATGACCGTCCTGGTGTCCAATGAGGGTAAGAGGTCTAAGGTATCCATGATACGCTCCCACCCGTCATCAATTTTAGGTCTGCATACCTCTACGTACGTCTTCTTATCGGGAGCTGCAACGGTCACGTAGAGCTGACATGGAAGTTCGTCCAAAGCCTCCAACCTCTCGGGATATGTACCGTTAGTGACAAGGAACGTGGTCATACCCCTTCCATGACACTCCTTGAAGAAATCTGAAAGGTAAGGATACGTTATCGGCTCCCCGGCCAATGATACTGCAACCTGATCGGGATTACTAGCCTCCTCGAAGGCCTCCGAGGTCACACGGGGATCCCCTTTGTAACCTGTGATGAGATTTCGCTGTTTTTCGATCAGACAGTCCAGCATATCCTTTGGTTCCATCCAGTCGGTGACCTCGTAATCATGTTCCTGGACGCGCCAGCAGAATGAACAGAGATGGCTGCATTCGTTGATCGCAGGCGTCATCTGTAGGCAGCGATGGCTAGTTATGCCGTAGAAATCCTGTTTATAGCATTTCCTCCTGCCGGTGATGGACTCCTTTGCCCAATGACATAGCTTGACTGCGGCATGTTCCCCGCAGATGCGATATTGTTGCTTCTCTAACAGTGCCTTGTAATCCGGATCCAATTCATCACCTCAAAAATCGAAAAGACTCCTCTGATTCCTGTTAGGGGAGGGACTCTCCTTGGTAACCTCGGCCTCCAAATAATCCTCCTCCAACGGGACGGGTTCAGTAGAAACCCTCTTGTAGAAGTCAGGTTCCGCGGCCGCTACAGCATCGATCACCTCGGATGAATCGATCTTCTTTCCAATGATGAATGCCAGTTCTTCGGAATCAAATCCGACGTCCCTGATCAGAAGCGTACGGAAATCAGCGTCGTTGGATGCTATTATCCTGATGTAGGGCAGGACGTCATGCTCCACACGTTTAGTGGATGTGTGCATGTAGACCGCAAGCTTAAGGGATACTCCCTTCCTTGTATTGCGTACGGAACGGCTCCTCGACATCTTCGAAAGGTATGAGGGGAACCGTATCCTCCCGCTTGCGACTTTATTGGAATGTCTTGCGTTGGATACACCGAAGGTCATCATATCTCCAGCATAGGACCAGAACCCGTAATACTGCCTCCTGCGTACCCTTCCAAGGAATATATCCGCACGGCTGAGCTTCTCATACCCTCGTACGAGGTCTCCCCTATCCAGATATTCATGGGGCATGTTCTCGTCTATCCATAATATGGCGTCCTCTGGAGTTGAATCGGTATCCCATAGGATACGTCTTGCTGCGGCAGGGTCCTTCTTCCTAAACACGGAATAAACGAGATCGTACATCGAGGACCTGGTATCTCTTTCGGAGACAACCTCCGCATGAGCATTGGTGACTGTGGTCTTGCCCTGTGCGACCGATTGGAAGTCGCTTACCGCGGCACGGAGGTCCCCTGCCGCGTTATCTGCTATTATCTTTATGGCAGCTGGTCCTATGTCGACGCCTTCCTTGTCAGCGATGTTCCTCAGTGCACGGTTGATCGTGGTAGCAGGAGGTCTTTGGAATTTAATCTGTAATGTCTTCGTCTTTATCGAAGAGCTTTTTCTGGACAGTTCGTAGAAATCGTTGACTATGAGTACCACAGGTTGCAACGTCTCGGATACGAGCTTCACTATCGCGGGCATGGCGCCCCTGTCCTGACGTCCGAATAGATTATCTGCCTCGTCAAGGATGATCAGTTTCCTTCCTCCTTCCGAGCTTCTGAGATATTCTCCTTTGGCGGTGAAGGTGTTGAACATAGCCCCTCTCAAAGCGATGTCCTCTATGGCCTTCCCGGTCCTCTGGTCCGAGGCGTTCATCTCTATGACGCCCCATCCCATGTCAGATGCCAGTGCTAAAGCGGCCGAGGTTTTCCCTATACCAGGAGGCCCCATCAGGACGACCGCACGTTTCTTAGGTATCCCTTCGTTCCACGACTCCGCCCAGGATTTCAGTTCTCTTACGGCACCCGGGTTCCCGAGGATGTCGTTAAGCGTTCCGGGACGGTATATGGACGCCCAATCGTCCGACGTGTTATTCCCTCCCATATGCAAGATTGGTGATCTCCATGGACTGTTTGAAGAATATCAAAAGTGAAGCTATAATTATCAATTGTGGATATCCTGAGACGCTGATATATATGTACCAATTCACAGCGGATATCGCCAGATACATCAGCCCTCTGGACCATCTCCTCAATACGAAATGCCCCATGCCATATATCCCTGCGAATCCAAATAAGAAACCCAGTGCCATGGCCAATCCACCATTCTTACGAAGGACAGGCGCCGGGGAATGACCGTATGGCGAACCATAGCGACCGACCTGATATGAGGTGGATGATGCACCAGACTGATATTGGGATGCGGTAGGTTCAGGGGATTCAATGGAATCAACCTCTATTCCGCAGTGTTTGCAGAACTTTGCGCCCTGGTCGTTCGGCTTCCCACAGCTAGGACATGGATATTGCACCTCCTCCCTCTGGACCTTTTCGCCCGTGTCGAATTTGAGGGCTTTGCTTCTGAGACTGCCACATTTATAGCAGAAGTCCGAATCCTGCGGAATCTCGTGCCCGCATTCCGAACAGATGTAGATTATCATTCGCTCATCCTCATAGAATAAGTCCCCTTATCACATTGAACATTAATATGTTCATCGAAAAGCCCGCTTATGATTTCGGAGTTAAGCATTTCAGATTTCGAACCGTCTGCGTATATCTTACCCTCCTTTATCATGATTATGCGTTCCAATGAATGTGGTATGTCCGTAAGGTCATGGGTTATCATTATGATATTAACGCCCGCCTCTGTCATCATATCGAACATTTTACGGAATTTGGACTTCATAACGATATCCAGTCCGGTCATGGGTTCATCGAGTACGAGGGTGTCCGGCGAGGTCACCAGCGCTCTCGAGATCAATACACGCCTCATCTCCCCCAAGGACAATCCCGACAGCGTCCTATCGGCGAGATGTTCAATTCCCATAAACTCGGCCGCCTTCCCGGCGTTTGATACCATCTCATCGGTCACATCATGGCTTCTGAAGACGTCCAAGCTACTAAAGAAGCCGGAAAGTATTACGTCGCTCACGATGGAATCGTCTCCGAACAGGCTCTGAAGGTCCATTGAAACCACGCCCATCCTGCTCCTTATGTCGGTTATGGACCAAATCCTCTCCCCGAAGATCCTCATACAGGCCAGATCCCCCTCATCATAATAGGGGTGGATGTCCCCTCTGAGTAGCTTTATGAGGGTGGTTTTACCGGAACCGTTGGGGCCAATCACAGCGACGTTCTCCCCAGCATAGATATCAAGGTCGATAGAATCCAAAAGCTTCTTTCCGTCCCTTACGACTGAGACGTTCTTGAGTTCCATCGCTTTTTCCATGGTTGAGCTATATCGTCATAATACCTAAAACTGACGGAAGTTATTCACAATGAAGATTAATTATAATGATTGGTATCATTCTCTAACTGTGGAAAGGTTAAAATTCAGGAACATGGAGATATCTCCCGTCGGCATAGGTACTGCTGCATGGGGAACCGGTATAAATGGAGGCGACCAGATGTACGGTTCGAAAATATCAGAGAACACTCTGACATACATGTTCAGATCCGCCATCGCACAGGACATTAACCTTTTCGACACATCCCCCGCCTTCGGTACGAGTGAGGAGACGTTGGGATACGCCAGCAGGTTCAACAAGAACGTGCTTTTCTCAACAAAGTTCCTGCCAGGGATATTCCAACGCAGGAGCGCATTAAGGAAGTCCGCTGAGAACAGCTTAGCGGCCTTAGGTACGGATTCACTGGACTTCTTCGGTCTACAGGCCCCGACAGATATCGATAAATGGACAGCGGAGGTGATACCTTTATTGGACGATGGCACGGTAAAGAACGTAGGGGTTTCAAATTTCAATATATCCGAGGTCAAAAAGGCCCAGTTCATACTCGAGAAGTCGGGGCATTCGCTCTCATATGTACAGAAGCATCATAGTATAGCCTCCCACACAGAGAAGGATGATGAGATATTGGAATGGTGTAAAAAGAACGACGCCCTCTTTATGGCTTATATGGTCCTCGAACAGGGAGCCCTCACATACAAGTATTCCAACTCATCGATGTTTGATAGCAGGACCATCCGCTCAGACATCTATAACCGTCCAGTGATGGAGTCGCTCAAACCTTTGAAATCAGCCATTCATAAGATGGCTGAGAGTTACAGTGTATCCGATGCCCAGATCGCCATCGCATGGAGCCTGGGGCGCGGAACGTTACCAATAATAGGTATCACGAAATCATCGCATATCGGCGGCATCGTCTCCGCTACCGGACTGATCATGGATGAGGACGATATCGAGATACTCAATAACACTTCAAAGTCTGTAAAGGTTGATATAAAGGGTTTTTGGGAACCGGGACGCTGATCTCAGATCGCCGGAACCTCTTTTTTAACGGCATATCTGTCGACCAAAAGTACGATGGCCATCGCGATGATCGATATAGGCAACGCTATGATTATCGAATCCACCATGGCTAATATCGAACCAGGGAACAACACCATATTACCTGTCATCAGTTCACATATCGGCAGGAACACGGCGGTGTTCGCGTTCATGAACAGTGCCCAGAACAGATATATGGAGATTCCCAGCAATATACTGATCTTTGCGGCACGTGCGTTAGGTGATTTGGCATAAAGTCCATGAGCGTATGCTGGTAGAAGTGCTGCCGCGGTTATCCCCATGAACAGGGACGTCGCTTTAGCTATCACGTCGTTGGGCATGAGGTAACATACCGCTACCACCGCGACCAGTACGATCATCGTGAAAATCCTGTTGACTCTCATGGATTGTGAATCCTTCTCCTCGCCATATGCGCGGTTCTTGGCCAGCGTAAAGAGGTCGTAACCACCTGCGACACCTATCGTGTGTATCAGTGCACTAAGGGTCGATATGGAGGCTGACAACAAGGCCAACAGGAACAACGAAAGGAACAGATCTCCGAACGTGATGCTGGAGAATATCTCAGTCAGGAACTGTGGAATTATGAAATCGACGCCCAGTCCCATACTTCTGATGTACTCGTAAGCCCCCATCCCGTACTCCTCAGCGAAGTATATGTTGCTGAGAGGGCCGACTGTGTAGGCGGCACCGACAACGAGTAACATGAATATGCTGCCTATGATCATCGACTTGTAAAGGGTCTTATCGTCACGGGCGGACATGAAACGTACGACCAGCTGTGGCTGTGTTAGGGAACCTATACCGACACCCATCAGGAAAGTGGTGACGACCAACATCCATTCCGGGGTGCCGAACTCTGAGAAGTTGGTCCACCCCCTAGCCCCTTCCAAGACCCCCATCTGATCTATTATCCCGGCATCCCATAGATTTGCAAGTTGGGAGTTGGCGGCACCGATTCCTCCGAAGGAGAGGTATGTGATGACAAGTATGACTGCCATTCCGATGAACATTATACCTGCCTGAAGTGCATCGTTGTACATGACGGCGATAATACCGCCGTATACCACATACAGACCTACTACCACGGCGAGCAGGATCAGCAAAACATCATAGTATTGTGTAAGTCCGGTCATCACCGACAGGGAGTTCACCGCTCCCTTGAGGACTGCGGCGCAATAGATCGGCATCATGACCACAATAAGTATGGCCGTGAATGCGCGGATTGCCTTGGACTTGTATATCTTACCTAAAAGGTCTGCAAATGTTGATGCGCCCAATTTCACACCGAGCCTTCTCGTCCTAGGCCCGAATACTATGAATGCTACCATCAAACCTATGAAAATATTAAGGAAACACAGCCACATCAACGAGAAACCGTGGACGGCCGCCTGACCTCCGAAACCGACGATGGCCGAGGCGCTTAGGAAGGTGGCGCCGTATGACAATGCTATGATGACCGGACTGGTCTTATTCCTTCCGAGCATGAATTGTTGGCTGTCACGCGTGTTCTTATATCCGTAATAAGCGAGAACCGTGGCGGCCAGTCCGAAGATGACGGCCATGACTCCAAATATGGTCAAATTTAAGCCATCACTCATCTAAATCATCCTCTTCCTTAGATCCCCGCGTTCTCACATATCCAAACACTATGCAGAAGGCAGTAGCTATGAAACAAGCCACATAGGCGCCCCAAATCCATGGATTGGTCAATCCCAACATCACATTCACCGCGTACCGTGTTAACACTTAGCACGGTTGAACCCACATTACGGATAGGTTCTATTTAACAGGTTGTTGAAATAAATGCAAAAAAGTATACGTTCAGCATAGAATATGGCATCATGAAAGACGACAGGACGACCATACAAGACCTCAAGGAAGAAGTGAAGGTCTTTTGCGAAGCCAGGGAATGGGATCAGTTCCATAATCAGAAAGATCTTGCCATAGGGATGGTTACGGAAGCATCGGAACTTCTCCAGATATTCAGATTCAAGGACCAGGACGATATCATGGAGATCATGGAGGATCCTGAATATTGTACTATGATACGCGATGAACTTTCCGATGTACTGTACTTCGTACTGAGGTTCGCACACATGAACGATATCGACCTCTCCTCTTCATTCATCGAGAAGCTCCGTAAGAACGAGGAGAAATATCCTGAAGATATCTCCCGAGGCTCCAATAAGAAATATAATGAGCTCTGAATCAGGATTCCCATCTGACAAGCGGTTAAATATATCCTCATCGGTTGGTAAACTGTTTGGCTTGACCGGGGAGGTCGGCGTGCCCTATACCTGAAATCGTCGATATGCTGGGGTGACAGCATGGGACGGCCCCGTTGAACGTTCAAGCCCGTATCGGGACAATGAGATCTTGTCCTGCAGAGTCAGAGTATGTCGTTGAATCGGTCGGAGGATCGTTGATCGGCATTAATTGGGGAAACCGGGTCAGGTCCTGACGGGAGCAGCCTTACCTTGAACTACTGACGTTTGCGGGATCGCAGGGTCGAGAAACGAGACGGTCTACTTGTTCGGAATACGGGGTCAACCCATGTGGCCAAACACTTTCATTTCTTTTCCTTTGGACGGCATCCTGTGATGATGTCCTTATCGAAGTCGAACACGGTACGTGTCTCGCCGTCCATTATAAGCTTTAATTCCATCGAATCATCTACAGAGCCCACAATGGAACCCGAGGCGCCCACGGACTCGAATAGCTCAATCAATCTGGCCGAATTCTCAGGAGGGCAGGAGAACACGAATCCGAATCCTTGGTAGGAAAGACACCAAGGTATGAGATCTACACCCTTTGGCCTAAGGATCTTGGATATATCGACGGTACCACCAAGGGATGATGATTCCAGCATCATGCCCAATGTACCTATGTTTCCTGGATTACTCATGTCCTTACCTGCGTTCACAATATGTTCGGAGGCGACCTTCGGCAGCATCGCCATCTGTTTTTGTACCGATTCGGCAGTCTTCAAGGTAGTCGTGTCCCATGCAAAGGGCAGGTTCTTAGGATAGAATCCGTCAAGGTCGGCGATGAATACGATGTCATCCCCCGCCACGGCGGTCGTACTGAGTATGATGTCGTCTTTGGGAACGGAGCCTACTATGGATATCTCAATGGAATTTATATCCCCGTCCGGGTGTGTATGTCCGCCCACCACGGGAACGCCGAACTTCCTTACTGCCTGTTCGACACCGCGCAACATATGTGTGCACACCTTCGAGTTGTTAATGGATATGACGTCCACCATTGCGATGGGGGTGCCTCCCATGGCCGCAATATCATTTATGTTTACAAGAACCGCAAAATATCCTGCGTAGAAAGGTTCGGATTTTACAAGGGAGGACATTATCCCGTCAGCGGCCAAGAGAAGGTAACGGTCACCGTACTCCACAGCAGCGGCGTCCTCCCCTTCAGAGGCGAAGACCTGTGGGAATTCGACGAGCGGTAAAAGATTGACTACTTCGTGTATGGGGTTCTTTCTCGTAACGCCCGGGAACGTGCGTATCGTATGCACAAGCTCTTCCAGAGACATAAAACGGTGATGTTACACCTCAATAAAAGGATATTGTCATTTTAGACGAATCGAGTCTGCTTTGTGGACATCACCAAATGACTAGAATCGGCGTTCACTATAGCCATTTCCGATAGTATCTCACTCATCTCCTTCGGATATTCCGAACGGGAATAGTACGCATCATGCGTAGGTACGACATTACCTAATCGCTTCAGTAGCTTCCTGCATTCGGACACCTCTTGCGCTTCTGCGACCCTTCCATCGTGTTCGACCACACCTGCGAGGAGGAGTTCTGATTCGAAGACAGGACGTCTAAAAAGTTGGTTTAGTGTGTAGATTATAAGATCTTTATTGTCGGGGTATTTCTTCTTACACATGCGTCCGACTGCCTCATAGATATTGTCGTCTGGTGTTTTGATAAGTTGATATATTTTAGAAGGAGGCACGGGACGTTCTTTGACCACATTCATATCTGCCAAGGCCCTTAAGTATCCTGTGAGGATTAATCGGTGATGTTTGAAACCTTTCTCACCTAGTTCCCGGGAAAGTGCACTTATCGATTTACCCTCCTTTACGAGGCAGTCGAGTAATATTCGATTGAAGTCCTTATCAGGATTGAACACAGGCTCTGATAACCAATCTGATAACTTAAACCTACTGTGGAAATAGCGCTAAGATCTGTGCATTTTCGTACTTTTAGAAAAAAATCCTGAAACATGTTTTTTAATGTCCTTAATTATGCACTGAATCACTAAATGTTATAATTTGAATGTCTGGCCATCTTTATATTATCAGATATGATAACAGATATGATAACAGATATGATAACAATCAATCGTTAATGTTTTACCAATTGTAGTTCAAAAAACACTTTATATCTACCAAGCCACAACACAATGGCTGAAAATAGAATATAGGGGGCAGATAATTATGGATACAGAAACACGCATCGTTACAAAGGGAAGCTCGGAATCGACGGACATAGGACTGTTCGTTAGGTCGTCGGACGACGACCTCAAGAAGTGGGATAAGAAGAGGATATACGATGCGCTCATCCGGGAGACGGATGTATCCGAGCTTAACGCCATGGTCATAGCCAACGACGTGGATCGGATGGTAAAGCAGATCGGCGTCAAATATCTCACAGCCCCCCTTATAAGAGAATTGACTAACGCCAAACTTATGGAGCACGGCCTTGAGGAAGCAAGGAAGCAACACACCCGTCTCGGTGTGCCCATATACGATGCAAGGGAGATCATCATGTCCCCGAATAAGGAGAACGCAAACGTTCCCCATGGACCTGAAGCTACCAATCTTACACTAGCTGAGAACATCAAGAAGGAGTTCGCATTACTGGAAGTCTTTACTCCCGACGTGGCGGACGCACACATGTCCGGTCTTATCCACCTACACGATCTCGGAATGATAGACCGTCCCTATTGCGGCGGTCAATCTATTGAATACGTGAAGAAGTTCGGACTCAACCTCCCAAACGCGATGTCCATCGCGAAACCCGCGAAACACCCCGAGGTCCTTATTGAACAAATCGTGAAATTCTCTGCAGCCCTACAAGGTCATTTCGCCGGAGCAATCGGATGGGACGCTTTCAACGTCTTCACGGCCCCTTATCTGGTCGATGTAGATGATAAGAGGATGCATCAGCTCGCACAGATCCTCATCTACGAGTTTGCACAGCAGGCGGTCGCCCGCGGCGGACAATCGATATTCAGCGACCTTAACATCTACTGGGAGACGCCAAAGCATTTCGTCGGAGTTCCCGCCATCGGTCCCGGAGGGGAATTTACGGGCAAGAACTACGAGGATTACGAGGAGGAATCCCAAAGGTTCGCAATGGCAATGATGGATGTCTACCTTGAAGGGGACGCGAATGAGAGACCATTCTTCTTCCCCAAACCTGAGGTGCATATTACCGATCGTTTCTTCGAAACCCCGGGTCACGAGGAGTTCATGCATAAAATATGCGAGTTGGCGGCCAAGATGGGGAACACATACTTCGTGTTCGACCGCGGAGATACCGCACGCATATCGGAATGTTGCAGATTATCATTCAACTTGGATGACCAGGACCTCGAGGATGCCAAGACTCCATGGAAGATGCGTTTCTCTGCGATGCAGAACGTCACGCTCAACCTTCCGCGTCTCGCATACATGTCGAAGAGCAGTGACGACGAATTATTCAGTAACATATCCGAAGCTTTAGAGCTCGTTATGAAGGCTCATGGCCAGAAGAAGGAGTTCATACAAGAGCTCATATCCTTGGGCAACAGCGGCCCCCTCGGACTGCTTACAATGGACCACGACGGTGAACCTTACTATAGGATTGAGAAGTCTTCATACCTAATCGGAGTCCTCGGACTGAACGAGATGGTGCAATTCCATACAGGGAAGGAGATGCACGAATCGAAGGAAGCCCTGATGTTCGGCCTCAAGGCGATCGCATACATGAGGAAGGAGACTGAAAGGCTGTCCGAAAAGAGCGGTCTGAAACTGACCCTCGAACAGACCCCAGGCGAGTCCACTGTTTACAGACTTGCTAAGTTGGATCTCAGGGATTATCCCAAGGAGGCTGGATCGGTGGTAAAGGGTAATCGTGACGCAGGAGAGGTCTACTACACAAACTCATCATATCTGAACGTAGGTTCAGACATAAGCCCTATCGAGAGGGTAAAGATCGAAGGAATGTTCCACCCCTTGATTGACGCAGGAGCGCTAACTCATGTATGGCTCGGGGAATCCGAACCGTCACCGGAGAGCGTAGCCTCCTTCGTGAAAAATACATTCGAGAAGACACAGAACGGACAGATCGCTTTCAGTCCAGAGTTTACTTCGTGTCTCGATTGCGGAAAGACATCCCGAGGACTCAAGGAAGCATGTCCTTATTGTAGTTCGGTAAATATTGAAGGCATAACCCGCGTAACGGGATTCTTCTCTAAGATCTCTGGATGGAACAAGGGTAAGCTAGGAGAACTTGTAGATCGTAGAAAGGGACAGTCAATCTGAAATAGTTACTGTGCTGCAAAGAAACAAGTGGATAATTAGCACGCGTGAAGCTCTACGAAGGTCGTTGTTATCTCGCAAAGAAATATCTCCGGGGAGGTTCTTCCGAAATCTTTCTACGCCTTACGCTTCATCCCCCTAAGAGGAATCTTCACAAGCAGCATACGACTATACGACCCGAAGGCAGGACAGACGTTCCTGCAAGTTGTGGGGCTCTAGGTGTTCGGACAATGCAGTTTTCCCGAGGGATCTTACGAAGTCTTAGTTCACCCGTGCGATCTCCACGCGTGCAATGTAAACTACGAGGTGCGGATTATATATAACTTTCGGTTTTATGCATGAAATGAACACATTTTCGAAAATAAATTCAAATTATTGTAAAAATCTGCCCAATTTTAAAGTTGTCTGCCCATTGAGATTTACAAACAACAGAAAGGCACAGATCGTGAAGTACATCTTGGAAGTTGGTTGAACAATCAACGGAAAATGAGTGACGGGGTGTACTTTTTGTGTCGGCGGTATTTAACCAAGTCGAGGAGTGGATGATCGAGTAATCGAACCGTGGCGGAGACGAAGGTCGGACAACGTCGGAGGAAAAATCGCAGGACTTTCTTTGTTCGTTTCTTAAGGAAACCGAACGTAATTCAAATTTGCGCAGTATTCCCTCGTCTTTCGGAGCAAAGTTGACCCTTGATCAAGTGGTCGTAGAATAAAGTGAAGTCCGGACCGAGATAAGATCCGCATGATTGGCGCGGCCAAAGGCCGCGCAAATAACAAGAATCCTAACATACCTCAGCGAGCGCTATGACATTTTCACACACTTTGAGGGTAAATTAGAGTCGCAGACTACTTTTAAAATGTAATAATTTAGATATATAATTAGCACGCGTGAAGCCCTACGAAGGTCGTTTTAATCCCGCGAGGGTTATTTGTACCCAAAAGGGAATCCTCCGAAATCTTTCTACGCCTTCGATTCACCCTCTCTGAGGAATCTTCACATTCAGTTCGCGGTTATACGACCCGAGGGCGGAAATAACCGTTTCTGCATGTTGTGGGGCTCTGAGTGTCGACAGCTGCGGATTTCCCCAAGGGGCCTTTCAGGTGTCTTTGTTCACTCGTGCGATCTCCACGCGTGCAGATAATTATACTAAGTATGAGTATAAATAATTATCTAAGTTGCATCCAATGGATAAATTCATAGCAATTCAACATTTAGGTTAATATTTGTCCAGTAGTGGAGACCGGACATGTTTAGATGCTCCTTGGTCAACGCCATAGATCGCGCTTACGGAGGTATCTTATGCTTACGTACATGACGGCCATCATTAGCGATACAGTGAATATGAATCCTAATGGATGTTCCCCAAGGGGGATGTTTATGAAGTTCATTCCGAAGATACCGGATATCATAGTAGGTATGGACACGACCAATGTTATCGATGTCAGGAACTTCATGATACCCGTTAGGCTGTTGTTTATGTCTGCTTGTACAAGCTGGCGAGTACCTCTTATTATCTCGCTGTATGTGGTCGTCATTTTCAGTGCCTGATCTGTCTCGACCATGACATCCTCTATGAGATCACGGTCCTTGGGCTCCGTTATGAATTTAAATTGCTTGCTCAGCCTTTCCAATATAGATATGTTGACAGACAGTGAGGTTTTGAAGTAGACTAGGTTCGCCTCAAGTTCGTGAAGTTCGAAAAGATCGTTACGTTGGGTCTTGTTCCTGATTGACGCTTCGATGGTCATGCGCTTCTTTGCAATCACCTTCAAATAGTTCTGATACTGCATAGAGATTCTATACATTATCGTCAGAGCGAAGTAAGTCCTGTCCTCCACGTCTATCGAGGTTGAATGTTTGTATTTATTGTCAATTATCGATCTTATGGATCTTATATCTACCAACGAAACCGTCAGTATCGCCTTTGAGGTTATGATTATCGACAGGGGATATGTGGCATACTGTTCCTTCTGGTTCCGTATTTCTGTCGCTGGGGCATCTATCAATATCAAGGAGTAGTCGCTCTCAATCTCGACTCTTGATTCTTCTTCATCATCAAGTGCCGCCATTATGGGTGCTTTATCGATATTAAGTACCGAAGCTACCATTTCCACCTCTTCCGGTGTAGGTCGTACCATGTTAATCCAAACATTATCCTGAATCTCGTCGACCTTAGTTATGCGACCCCTTTCAATTGCAAAAATCTCGTACATCTTTTCACCTCCCTCAACTTCAATATAATATGATCACAAATATAATCAATGCTAATAAAAACAGCATAAATCCAGATACTGCTCTTGTAACATTGTCTGCTATCTTCTCTCTCGTCTCCTGATCTCTATAACTAATCTTGTTGAGCAACTGTGTTACCCATCCCTTGAATAGGAAACCTCCATCGAAGGGTATAGCAGGGAGTGCGTTAGTAACTCCCAGCAGGAAATTCACCCAGAACATCCAATATATGAATGCGGCTAAAAGCCAGAATATCTCTCCTCCAGGTGCATCGAACCACCATTGGAACGCTTCGGGCATAGGGGAGAATCCGCTCAAGGAAATGAACGGATAGCTGATCATTGAAAGGACACCTCCAATAACCGTAGTCTGACCGTATATGGGATTCATCGCGGTGCCAATCACATCCTTTGGTGCGATGAAGCTCATTCCGCTGTAATTCACACCAACCCCGATGTATCCAACGTCACCGTTCTGACCAAGAGTGACTGTTGCAGTTTTTCCCTCATTCTTATCAATATCAAAATAAGATATGGTCGCCTCATCTCCAGGCGAGGATCCCGCAATGAAATCCCTAAATGATTCGATTCCAAACATTTTGGTATCTTCGCCGTTAACCTGAATGTTCGTTATGATGGAATTGGAAACCATCGCCGCGACATGGGCCGGGGAGTTTTTAGCTACGAAATCAACATACAATCCAAGTCGGAAATCATCTATCGTGCCTTCCCCGTCCCTGGTAAGGTATTTAATGGTGTATTTATCGTTTGAATATTTTGAATCGATGGTTAGAATCTTATCAGATCCTGAATCCATAATGTAGACTTCATCGCCATCGACATGAGTGATCACTGCACCTACAGGTATCACGGAACCAAAATTCGAGGATACCGCATAAACGCCTGCGCTGTCATCATGGATGTCGGATGCGTTACCGAGGGGCGCTAACATAAGGCCCGCCAACACGACGAACGCGATCACCGCGACTATGAAGTTGCTGGCCACTCCCGCGGAGTAGATGCTCATCCTACTCTTCAAGGAAGCCTTATCGGAGTCCTCCTTATTCATCTCCACGAAGGCACCTAGAGGGACGACAGCATACATCAGACCGGATTGTTCAACACGTACATCGTTTGCCCTGGATTGTACTCCGTGTGCAAACTCATGGATGACCATGGCGATTATTAACGCGATTACCCCGAAGACTAGGAAGTGAACCATATTGAGTTCGAATCCACCGGTACCGACAGCGCTAGCAGTGCTACCCTTTATCACGCTGGGGATGTTGTAGGCGGCCACAAGCATCAAGAATACCATTATAAGCATCAGAACTGCAGATACCACCTTTGAAAACACCGCTAATCCGCTACAGAATCTGCGATACGACCCGACGCGATCCATGGCACCCTTTCCGCGCTGGGTGGTGTACACAACTATGAGTCCGCGAAGGCTCAGATTAAGCTCTTTGGCCTTTGGAGAGCGCAAGACCCATAGCAGGACGACCACATAGATAAGCACAAGAACAATCAGAACAGTCCATATTATGTTGATCCGTATCCCTCGGACGTACAACAGCTTGGCCTTATTAATCTTTACTAAAATATATGGTGCTGTTCATTAATACTTGATCATGGCCTAATCAAGTCAATCCCTGGCGGATTCATATCATAAATTATCCTTTCCGCCCATTTCAATTTCTTACTGGACATCTCGAAATCATCCCCTCTCCTAAGTCGAGGATTTTCAAAATCGAACCCCTCCATCAAAATCTCCTTGGCACCAAAATGTCTTGCGATACATACGGCACGGTCACCGTCGGTGAAACCGCCGTAATTCACTACTATGCCCGGGGGACGTCCCTGTGCGGTGATGATGAGGGGGCCTTTGAAGGAGGATATGTGTTCGGATATCAGATTCGAATTGTCCCCATGTGCCAATATAACCGTTATCGCTCCCGAGTTGCTGGCCTCTATCTGGCTTGCAATATCCCCATCTAGGTCCGTGACTACGATATGAGGCATTATACCCTTCTTCAAAACACGTTCTGTCGCGGAACCAGCGGAGATCAACGTCCCCTCTGGAGGGATCTTATCGATATCGCTCTCAAGATCATCGGAATCGCCGAATATGGTAACCTTCTCACCAATTAGTTCATCGAGCACGTCCTCTCCTACGAGATTCGAATTTAAAGTCAACGCCATCAACATCCTAACGGAGTTATCGTCCCCGTTGGTATCAAAACCCATCTCCTCGACTATTTTGAGATAGATGGGTTCCCACTCCGCAAAATCCACCTGCTCATTCTCCTGCAGTAGCCACGGCTTGTGATATTTGGAATTTAAAGTATCTTCTCACCATGCTTGCGGTCAATGTAAGCGCTATACCTATCATGATCTCAGCGGCAATCACAACGACGGCCGTTGGACCTATGCCTACATAGGACATCATGAGGTCGATCGCGCCCATTATTACCATACCGATCCCCAGTATATTGATGGAACCAGTTATGAAGCCGAGTCTGACAGCACCCTTGGTCAGGTATTCGTTGATGAAACTGCCTATCATAAAGAACAGGAAACCAAACAACATAGGCCATATGGCAGCAGCTGCAAACCTAAGAACAGCCTGATATGGCGAGGGGGTATAGAAGTTTTGTATCGACAGGATTCCAAGGACGATACCTGAAGAGATAAGTGCTATCGCTATAAGTGTGAACGTTACCATGACGCTACCCGACTGCAGACTGGACGTCCATCTCTGGAACGAGCCGCTCATTTCACCTAACGTATTGTAACCATATATCAGCAAGGCTAGGCCCACTATCATCACGACCAGTGCACCTGATAAGCGTGTAAAGTTTGAAGCATTAAAGCCGTAGAAATACAGCATTGGTAAGATGTAAGCCATGGATATCATGAACAATATCCAACCTACAGGAGTCAGAAACCTCTTCCTTTTGAGGGGATCTTCCAGCATCTTAGTTATGATGTAGATGTTTCCCTCAAGGCCGGGTGATTGTTTCACTACAACCTTCTTTACGGAATCTATTGGAACACGTGAAGAGATGATTGGATAGACGTACTCGTCCTCAGCACCGTCTCCCACGAGTATGATGCCATCGGGTTTGACCTCTCCCAATACCTGGTTGAGCTCATCTATGACGGCGGAATCGGAATGGTGACCAATCCTCTGGTCACCACAGATAAGGGCGACCTCGACCCAAGCTCCCTCGTTAAGCATCTCCTTATAGATGCTTATGGCGGAATATATGGAGTTAATATCGGAATCCTCGGGATCGGCTATACCTAAGGCGGCTGCTGCCACCGAGCACTCTGCTACCCCTATGACCGGCGTGTTTACGCCGCCTTTGCTACCGAAATCATTATCCCGGTCCACAACGAGGACCAAAGTCTTTTTCACAACTGGAAATTAGCTCTTGATGATAAACACTTTGCTATAGGTTATTGAGTAATACTTATACAATCGAAGAGTTCTTGTTAGAATCATGCTCATACGATGGCACGGCCACTCATGTTTCGAATTTAAATGTAAAGAAGGGACTATCGTAACTGACCCTCACGATGGTAAATCAATAGGAATCAAGCCTCCCTCCCCGTCCAATACCTCGGTTGTTCTGATGTCTCACGGACATTATGATCATAGTGTCGCCAGGGTCATTAGCGGAGAGCATAAGGATTTTCTTGGGAGGGTTGGTAAATTTAAATCCGGTTCCTTCGAGATCGAGGGTCTCCCATCATATCATGATGAGGAAAAAGGCGCCAAACGCGGTGAGAATACAATGTATCTCTTCAAGATGGACGGTATAAGTATCTGTCACTGTGGAGATCTGGGCGCGATACCTGATGATAAGGTTATGAAGAAAATCAAGAACGTGGACATGCTCTTTGTCCCCGTAGGTGCCAATTATACGATGGAACTCCCCCAGGTCAAAGAGTTCATAAACAGGGTAGATCCCAAAATCATAGTTCCAATGCATTACAGGGTATTCGGACTGAGTATCGCCATACTGCCCTTGGAGGACTTCCTGAAGATGGTACCTGTTGAAAACGTGGATTATGTAGGGAACGAGATAGACCTGTCCTATGATGAACTGCCGGAACACAGCGAATGCTGGGTATTCGACCGTTAATCGTAAAGGTCCAAGCCTTCCTCGATCTTTCCCATCTCCAAAGGTGTCGTCTGGTCGCCGACCAGTGCGCCCTTGGAGTTGGCTATTACGCCCGACGCCAGGAAATCCACACCGTGATTAACGGTGGTTCTCACAGGATTGACCTTCAATAGGTCCTTGATGAGCTCCATCTCCTCTTCAGACGCGTCCATATGACATATGCATCCCTTGTCGGTAACTACGCAGACGGAACCTACGGTCTCGCATCCACCAATGGACGAGCGCACACATTCAACACCGAATATGTCCTCGAAATTCTTGACGGCTGCATCGGAATAGATCGGATTAACGATTGATCCGTGGTCGTTGACAAGGATGTTGTTACCTGCCGCATTGTAGCGCCCGGGCACCGTCGTGACATTTTCAAACTTCTCTTTGATGCATAGAATCTCCTCTTTTTCAGCAAGTCCGGAAAGCGCTATGCCATTGGAATTCATCGCGGTCAATGAACCGACCACGAACGACCCCGCAACGGTGGTCAAAATAGTTTCGACGCCGAGGATGATTTCCAGATCCCTTATGAAATCCGGTTCCGCATCCCCGGCGACAATGGCTAAGCTCTCCCCAGTCGCGGCGTATACGCCGATATTGCTATTGCCTCCGTAACGGGAAAGCCTCATCATTATATCACTCTGCCAAGGTAACTTCAACAAGCCCGTCGTCGAACTTGATCGCCCTTACGGTGACCCTTGACGGGGGGTTGCGGATACCATTCTGCCAGAGTCTCTCATTTAGGGCAGTGTCCAGCCAGACGTGTTCAGCGTCGACTTTCATATGCCTCATGATGTGTTCTCTGACCTCTTTAACTGCACGCATGGTCCTCTTTGTGCGAGGTGCCTGTTTCGTAGCCCTAAGGGGGATTACGATTATTCTTTCGATATCATCAGCCATTATGAATCACTCCTTGAGCTTTCCCATACGCCATGACCTTCTCTTAGGATGGCGGAGGAATTGTCTATTGGTCCTGATCATGACCCATGCCGGTACACGGCGGTTCTGTTTTATCTTTTTGTTAAGCCTGCCTTTCATTGCAGGTGGTTTGGTACTTGACATAATTATCTCCTCTCGATATTGATCTCCCTTCTTTTAGGAGCGACTTTTCTGAGAATCTCTTTGAGCATATCATCTGTGATGACTTTCTGTAATCTTCCCGACTGTGCGAGCTGAATAAGCTGCATCTCCACCGATCCCGCGTGCTGAGGGTCTGCCAGTTTAACGTTGGCCATCCTATCGCGCGCTTCAGGTGTTAGGATTTGTCTGAGAATTGCCTGCCTTTGCGCTTCTGCGCGAGCTTCCTGTTCTTCGGCCTGCTGTTGCTGGGCCATCTGTTGTGGTTGGTAACCGGACTGCTGTTGCATCTCGGCCATTCTCTTCTCTCTCAAAGCTCTAAGTTCAGGGTCATCCATATATGCTCAACTCCTCTCATTCATTTAATTCGTCGTAAACCTCTTTGGCTGCATTGTCGAGAAGCGATTGTCCAGCGGGAGAGACCGATCTTCCCTGCTTTTCCTTAGAAACAAGCAGACCTGCGGTCTCGAGCTGAATCATACATTTCCTGACAATATTACGGCTTCCTTTTACCGCTTTATTGGGCATCGACCCTCTATCGGCGAACCCACCGTACTCGGCTGCGAGACGGGATGTTCCCATAGGTCCTTTCACATAAAGCTTCCTAAGGACTGAGGCGGCCCTTGTGAACCACCAGTCATCCTGCATAGGGGCTTTCTCAGTATGCCTGCCGGTTTTGACATACTCGGCCCACTCGGGAGGAACGATATTATCGTTTTCCTTGAGTTTCTCGGCCGTCTTGAGTATGAGTTTCTCGGCAGGGACATCATAGACAGTTACCATGTTTGTACCTCATATGCGTCCGTATAGTGCGGACGACAACTTTGGTATAGTTGTGATGTATAAAAGCATTGCTAATTAAAATAACAAACTTCAACCCCGCACGTTCGGCCCACGGCCCCCGTATGGACTGCAGATGTAACATCTGCCACGGTACCTGTTCACACAAGGCATAATCCGTAAGGGGAGCTATTCTTTAGGGCTATATTAATTGTTCGGACTATGCGCATGATAACATACAATTAATAAAATATAGAGTGATAGAGGGGACCATGAACGAAGATATGAAGGCTTTCTGCACAAAATGCGGAGCCTCGCTACCGCCTGATTCTCAATTCTGTTCGGAATGCGGTAATCCAGTTGACCAACCGGATATGATGTATAACTATGGACAGAGCCGCTCCACGGGTTCGGGATATCCTACTGACCAATATGGCATATCGAGTTTAGCTCAGGCAAAGGCCGAAGGGCGCCTTACGTGGATCTACATCTTACTGATAGGATACATCATCATAGGCACATTCTCCGCATTAGGAGGACTCTCCTATGACTATTTCCTGAATATCATCGAATCGGACCCGGAGTTGATCAATACGATAGGGCAGAGTAACTACGATATGTTAGTCTCACTCAAGGAAGTAATGTTCCTGGTTGGTATCGTCCTCCTTATATCAGTGATATCAGTACTGGCCAGCCTCATCCTTTCCATTATGAAGAGAATGCATAAGGTAGCGGTAGCTGCTTGTGCCATGGGATCCCTGGTGACACTCGTGATGATACCCTTCGGCATCATTGACGGCATAATCTTAGTCCTAATCGGATTGACAGTAACGTATGTACTGTACACTACCGGACCTGCCTTTGTGGATTAAATATTTTTCAAACTAAGGATCAGCTCTGCTGAAACACAGGGATGGTCCGGATTTATCTTTTTAAATCAGCTGAAGGCGCCGGTTATGTAATCCTTGGTGAGCTCGTTCTTAGGAGAATTGAATATCTGCTCCGTCTTTCCGAATTCCTCGAGTACACCCATGTACATGAATCCTGTATAATGTGCTATACGCATCGCCTGTTGCATGTTATGTGTAACCATGACCACGGTATATTCCCTGGATAAATCTACAGCCAGCTCCTCTATCTTCTTTGTGGCTATGGGATCCAAGGCAGAGGTAGGCTCGTCCATCAGTAAAACTTCGGGATTGATTGACAGAGCCCTGGCGATGCAGAGCCTCTGCTGCTGACCACCCGATAGTTTCATGGCGTTGGTATCCAGACGGTCCTTCACGTCATCCCACAATGCGGCCTTCCTTAGGGAATCCTCGACGATGAGGTCGAGCTCCGCCTGGTTCTTGATGCCGTGTATCTTAGGGCCGTAGGTGATGTTGTCCCTAATGGGCATAGGGAAGGGGTTGGGATTTTGGAATATCATGCCGATCCTCTTCCTGACATTCAGGACGTCGGTATCAGGCGCGTAAATGTTTCTTCCATCGTATTCGACGATGCCTTCGACCCTGACATCCTCAACGAGGTCGTTCATACGGTTCAGTGTCTTGAGAAGTGTGGACTTACCGCATCCGGATGGACCGATTAATGCCGTGATCTTGTTGCGTTCTATTCGCATGTTCACATTATGTAAAGCCTGTTTGTCCCCATACCAGAGGTTCAGGTCCTTCACGTCGATCACAGTGTCTTTAATGCCTATCATTGAAATCACCATTTAGTGTTTTTAGAGTAATGTCTACGGAGCAGGGAGGCCAATATGAACATCGAGAGGACGATTACTATAAGAATCAATGCTGTCCCGTATTGGTATTCCACAGGCCCGGGCGACTCCGTAGCGAGGTTGTACAAGTGGTAGGATAGCGATGTCACAGGTTCAAACGGCGAGAGTGAGGCGCTGGACCCCAATGCCACTACCGCGGTGAACATTATAGGTGCAGTCTCTCCTGCTACACGTCCGAGGCTCAACACCAGTCCCGTGATGACACCGCCTGCTGCGGCAGGGAGGACGACTTTGTGTATTGCCTGCCATTTGCTGGAGCCCATTGCCATCGAGGCCTGCATAAGGCTCTTAGGTACGGAGGAGACTGATTCCTCCGTGGTCTTGATTATAACAGGCAACACCATCAAGGCGAGGGTGACGGATCCTGATATGAGGGATATGCCCCATCCGAAAAGCAATACGAACGCCGCCATACCGAACAGGCCGAACACTATCGATGGTGTACCGTTCAATGCGTCGACCGCCCCCCGTATGATATTTGTGAATCTTGATTTGCCGGCATAAAGCGACAGGTATATCCCTGCACCGATTCCAATCGGGAAGGCTATGAGCGATGATAATGCTACAAGCTGCAACGTACCGACGATAGCAGGCCATATTCCCACCACGGTAGTTGAACCGAATATGAATTCCATGGACATAGCAGGCAGTCCCTTGACGACTATGTCCCCGATTATGATGGCGAGTATCGCCAATATTACCAGCATCAGGATCTCGAGGGATGTGTGTGCTATTTTCTCCTTATCCGAGGAGGGCACGGATTCCGACATTCGAGTGATTGCAAGGTAGATGACGGCAACAGTCGATGCAACCAATAGGGCAGCCAGGTCTGAAACAAACAAAGACGCCATCATCCATACGAACGCAGATGATAATATAGTCAAACCAATTGTTTTTAAAAGTGGTTTTTTCCTTCTCAGTTTACCAAGGGTCTCATTACTCATTTTATTGCAGACTCTTTTTCCGATATCGAAGGAGTATTTCGAAGGTGCCTCGATACCAAGCTTGCGTCTCGTTCTTTTTCCTACAACGTTTGCGGCATAATTGACGATAATTACGGATATCAGTAGGATCAGGGCGACGGCGAACAGCGCTGAATATTGGAGGCCGCCGTATCCTGCTTCGGGGATATCGAGGGCAATGGCGGCAGTTAAGGTCTGTATGTTGGAGAATATGTTGTAAAAGGGCTCCGGGATAATCGCCGAGTTCCCAGCTACCATTATGACGGCCATAGTCTCACCCATTGCTCTTCCTATACCGAGTATCGATGCCGCGATGACTCCAGAGGAGGCGGCGGGGAGTACGACCTTCCTAGTCGTCTCCCAATTGGTTGCACCCATAGCCAAGGACGCCTGACGGTAGGATCTGGGAACCGCACGAAGAGCATCTTCCGTGACTGAGATGATAGTGGGTAATGCCATAATGCCTAATAATATGGAACCGGCAAGCCAGGATGTTGATTGTATATGATTTGGGAAAATGTTCAGAAGGATGGGGGACAGTATTATGATTCCAAAGAACCCATAAACGACACTAGGTATACCGGCGAATATCTCGATGACCGGTTTGACTATATTCCTGATTCTTTCGGATGCTATTTCCGAGATATATATCGCGGCACCAACTCCCATGGGTACTGCAATCACTATTGAGCCCAGAGTCACCAATATGGTGCCTACGATAAGCGGACGGGCACCTAGGTATCCTGGATTAGGATCATTAGGATAATCAGGACTGAAGAACCAGGTATCCCCCGTTAGGAAGTTCCAAACCCCTTCATGCCTGAATGCAGGTATGCTCTCTATTGCTATGTATATGATTATAGAGAAAATAATTATGACCGCGGACACGGCCATGATGGCCAATACAGCCTTTGGTAAAGAATCAGGGTCGATCCTCCGGCGACGTCCACGGTCGCCTTTGATATCGGGATTCTCGTGTCCGGTGCCGGTAAGGCCCACATCTTTGAATCCGTATGCAACGTCGCTGGAAACCATAATCCCGCCTCTTATATCTTCAACCCGAAAAGACGCGTCGTATTGTCATGAAGCAATCGTTACTTACCTAAGATCGCCTCACTCAGCACTCTTATACCTTTATTTTACAGGGAGCTTAGACCGTTCATGTTAACATACCCAATGGCACCGTTGTTGCTTTTCAGGTTGGAAAGCATCGCACCAGTAGAGTTTGACAATGAATAGCTGATCATGTGTTTCGCACCCAGGTTCAAAGCGCTTATGTCGAGTATTTCGGATACTGCATTATCGAGTGTGCTACGAGTACCGGAAGCCGCTTCCCTTACGACCTGGACTATCCTAACATCGTTCCCGCCTACCTCGCTCCAGTTCGTGTATTTACCGCTGTATATTCCAGCTACCTCTTCCATCTTAAGATTAGTGATGCCAGCAGCCTTGTCTACTACGATTACGACTCCGTCTTTAGCGATAGTTGTAGCTTTAAGATCCATTTCGTTGCCCTTGAGGTCCCTTGAGATCATACCGATGTCTGCGATGTCATTCATCACATCATTGATACCTTTCCCGGAACCTCCACCTACGATGTTTATCTTCACATCATATGTGTTCTGATATGCTTTGACAAACTCGGTCATCAGAGGCTGTACCGTAGAGGATCCAGAAACAGTCAGTGTTCCAGAAGGACTCTTAGAGGATGCGACATATTCTTCCGCACCAGGAAGCGAGGCGAAACCACTCTCTTCGACTATGGCCTGACCTTCAGCGCTAATGATCCAATTAATAAAGTCAAGAGTAAGACCTTTTGGTTCATCTTTTGTAACCAGGATCAGATCCCTCTGGAGTGCATAAGAACCGTCGGCAATATATTCAGCAGTGGGGTCGATCCCGTCTATAGATACGACAACAAGTTCTGATTCATCAGAACCTGCACCGAAGACCGTAGACCCCGCGCCCAAGCTCAACACTAGAGCAATTATGAGCAGTGCTATGTTTTTACTTTCAAATCCTTTTGCCACAAGTGATAGTAGTTTTCATTCCAATATATACCCTGTCGAATTACTCTATATTCTCGTATATACGACTATATTCATTTTATAAAATATATATTCAATATAGTTAGATATATTATAGGTTCATTCATCACCAGTTCGCACTGCCGGTTTTGACTATTATGATTTAAAACGTTTAAGGTTTTTCTATTACAACACAGTTGATGGAACCGATGTGAACTAGTACTCTATATACTTTTTATAAATATACATATTCATACAGATAGCCTTAAATGTTCATGTTTCATAATGCTTAATGTGGACATAAGGAGAGTACAGATTACCGGCGGCTCGTCCTTTATGGTGACCCTGCCGAAGGATTGGGCGAACTCTATAGGATTGAAGAAGAACGATTCTGTAAGTCTACAGCCACAACCTGACGGGAGTCTCATAATATTCCCTCAGGGTACGCGTAAAGTCGCCGAACGCAGTGCTAAAAGCATCGACGTCGACAAGATTGCCAACCGCGAATACCTATACAGATTGTTAGTAGGTTCATATATAGCAGGTCATAGGGAGATTGAGCTGAAATCCTCAGGACAGCTATCCAGCCTTGTAGCAGGCGTAGCGGCATCTTTCACTCAGACCGCTATAGGCCTTGAGATAATGGACGAAAGCGAGAGCAGGATCCTCATAAAGGATCTTGTGGACCAGAGCGAGATGCAGCCCTCCAAATCCTTGGATCGTATGCGCGTTCTTATCAAAAACTTGTTATCGGACGTACTGGACGATGCAGTGGCGGGTAAAAAGAATCTTTATGAAGGCCTTCACGAAAGAGACAGGGAGATAGACCGTCTTGATTGGTTGATATCCCGTCAAGTCAACATATTTCAAAAAGAGTTTACACTCGCTCGCAAGGTGGGTACTGACCTTACGAGCGTTACGAGGACTAGTATTGCGAGTAGGGCGATGGAACGTATAGGCGACCATATTTTGCAGGTTGCGAAGAATATAGGCGTCCTTCTATCGGAACCAGGTACATCCAGTTTTATTGAAGAGGCCGTCTCCATAGGCAGGGATGCAAACGAGTGTGTTTCCACTGCAGTCATCAACTATCTTAATAAGGATGTGCAAAAGGCCAATCTTTGCATAAGCGATAGTGAACATCTAGTGGAGAGGACAGAGGTACTTTCCAGGAACTCTACAGACCTCGGTCAGAACGCCAGCATATCTACGGGTATGATCGCCGGAAGTCTGAGACGTATCGCGGAATACGCGATGGACCTTTCAGAACTTGCGATAAATGCGGCAATGGACTGACCGTCAGGTATTATTATAGACTCTGTATAACAGGTGTATGAAGTTCGCCGTTGCAATTACCGGCGCATCCGGCAGTATATATGGGGTGCGCTTGTTGCAGGAGCTGCCCGGAGAGAAGATACTCATCATATCCGAGACGGCCAAGAAAATAATACCCATAGAGACTGGTATGTCCATTGAGGAGGTTTATTCCTTGGCGGACGAGGTCTATGAGGATGATGACCTTTTCGCACCCATATCGTCCGGCAGCTACAGATACGACTGTATGTTCGTCGCCCCCTGTAGCGAATCATCCGTCGGTAAGTTTGCCAACGGAATCGCTGACACGCTGATCTCTCGTGCGGCAAGCGTACGTATGAAGGAGATGCAGAAATTGGTCTTGGTGGTCAGGGAGACCCCCAAGAGTCAAATCATGCTGGAGAACGAGCTGAAGCTCGCCCGTGCAGGCGCTGTCATACTTGATGCTAATCCTGGATTCTACGCCAAACCCAAGAGTCTGGACGATATCGTGGATTTCGTTGTCGGAAAGGCCATGGACGCTGCCGAGGTCCCTAACGACATGTTCACGAGATGGAACTGATCACTCGAGGTATATCGCAGGCCTTCCAGGCAGAGACGCCCTCGACTTATCCTGTGGATCATACCTCGAATCATCATCCGAGCTGAACACTGACACTGGTATCCCTATCTCGTTTGAAAGGAACTCCGATGCCTTATTTAGTATCGTGAACTCATCGGTATCGGCAAGCCTGCGCACTTTCGGTGCTTCGGCGCGTATCATTTCCGTAGCAACCTTCTTTGAAAGTTCAGAAGCAGCTCTTCCATTCTCCCTTATCTCTGGATCGGTCATGGACATCTTAGTCAGTCCGGGTATTGTAAGCTGTTCGCCAGACTTGATGATGTCAGCAGCCAACGAGAATACTTTGCGTTTCCATGACGGTGATGTGTAGATGTAAACTCTGGTCGCCTCTATCGCTGCCACCTTACGTATCTGTGCGACATCCGAGATAGTGGAACGGATTAGGTCCTCACCGTATTCAGCCTCCGGATCTCTGTATCCAGGTTTAGGATACAGCGAATCAGCGACAAGGCCTTCGAAACCTGCAGCCTCCCAAAGCTCTTCGGCCATATGCGGCGTTATAGGCATCATACTCTGTATCCAGATCCTGAGGACGTCCTTCAGTGTGGTTCCATCGTTCCCATCACGCCTCAGATACCATCTGATGTCATTGTACATCTCGTAATAGACCTCTGTGGCAGTCTGCCTGAGATCGTAATGTTCCATGTATCTCCTAATGTTTGTTACATGAGTCTGAAACCTTGAGCGAAGCCATCTGTCCACGCCCTTCTTCTCGCCGGTAGTGAGGGTTATATCCTTGGCCAATGTGAGTATCCTCTCGATTCTCTGTTTGTAAGTAAAAAGGATCTCCTCATTCCATTCCACATCGACGAACATGGATGCCACGTGGGCGTAGTAGAGGCGCATCGCATCTACTCCATATTTTTCCATGGTACCGGGGATAGGCTGCGCCCCTCCCTTGGATTTGGAGATCTTTGATTTCTTGCCGGTGATATACCAGTTCACTAGGATGCCCTCTGGCTGCATATCCTCTGGAAGTATCGCCATATGGTTGAACAAAAACGCGGGGAAATGCACAGTCATATGCTCCTTTCCTCCAAGGTTGATATCCAATGGATACCAGTATTCGACGTCCTTACGTATGTTCTTGAGGATGATCACTCCGAGGTCCGTCTCCTCGGCGACCTTCTCAACTTCCCCCTTACCGAGTATCACATAATCGAAGAAGGCCTCGTTCATGTTCTCTGCAGAGATGTTACCGTTGTTCGCGTAAAGCGAGATTGTATAATAAATCGGATATAGGGTCGAATCCGAGATGGCCTCGATGATCCATTTGTCATCGAATGGGAATCTCGTTCCAAGCCAGTTACCTTGTCTTACACATGCGCGCTCCCTGAACCAATCGAGGGTGCTGTGTATGTTGGTGTTATATTCGGGAGGGTAGATTTCCATATCCTTGCAGTGGTCGGACGTATCCTTGGTAAGCTTCTCCCCGGAGTAATCGATGAACCATTGATCGTCGATTCTTTTCACGCGGACGTTCTCCCCGCATCTACAGATGACCTCTTCTGAAAGGTCGTATAGTATCTCGGCCTCACCGGAATCGAGCATAGCTTGCTTGATCTTATCCTTGGCCTCCTCAACGCGCATCCCTGCATAGGATCCGTTGGTAGCCCTCATTATGCCCGAGTGGAAGCCATCCTTGTAAATCTTCTTCCTGGCCTCTTCGAGCCTGGGGTCCCCAGGAGATGTTATATTCATCTCCTCAACAATATCTTTTGCTGGAAGTTCACTGTAACCTTCGATATCTATGATGGCGACGGGGTTGATTGAAGCCATGGTGCGTTCGTCGATACCGTACTTCTTAAACAGTTCCGGGTTGTCCTTTATAAATTTCAGATTGACGTAATCATCAGGAGAGTCCGATGGGACGGAGGTCACCATCCCCGTACCCACTTCGGGGTCAGCGAAAGATGCTGGCAGGATCGTGATGATGCGTCCGACCACTGGAGCCTTGCAGGTCCATCCGACAAGGTCCCTTCCGCGAATCATACCGCAGTTTTCTATGTCGTCGAACTGCAACCTTAGCTTTTCGGCGGCGGGCTGGGATACAACCCAGATCTCGTCGTTGTGTTTTACTTTGACATAATCCGTCTCAGGATTCACCCAAAAACAGACCTGTCCGAAGACGGTTTCAGGTCTGAGCGTGGCAGCTATAAGGTACATCTCGCCAAATTTGAACTTCATCAGGACATATTCCTGAACCTCGGCACCCCCTCCCTTGGAGATATCTGTCTCGGAAGCATCTATCGCCACAGGTCCACATCCAGGACAAAAGGGCGCATAATAAGGCTTCTGTATGAGTAGTCCCTTGTCCATAAGTTTTCTGAACTGCCATTCTATGAATCTCTTGTAATCCGAATTAAGGGTACATGTGAATCTGCGCCAATCGGCAAGGAATCCGAATTTCTTCCAATAATCGTTGACATACACTTCGTTGAAGTAGTTCACGACAGCCATAGGGTCGGTCAGAGTCTTCAGCTGCTCGTCCGTGCAGCCGTTATACTTCATGTAGTTGATAGTGTCGGGATCTTCTTCCTTTATGCGTTTAGCTAGACTTATCGCTCCGTTGCCTGTAGCATGTGTCCCGACAGGGAACATGACGTTGTAGCCCAACATCCTCTTGTATCTGGCGATTGCGTCTGCGTACGTATATCCTCGAAGATGACCGACATGAAGATATCCGGTTACACCCGGATATGCGAAAATGATCATGAACTTGGCCCTATCATCGTCCCTTGACGCTGTATTGATGCCTGATTCCTGCCATCTAGTCTGCCATTTCTTCTCTATATTACTATAGTCGAGTTCCATTTACATTACCCGATGATTTCGTGAAGAAGTCCACACGGATTATATACTATTCTATTCATAATTAGACTAATAGACCTGGAAGAAAACATAATTCGCTATTCTAACTTCCTTGTTTGTCAGACAATGTAAGGCAAAGTCCGACAGTATTAAATAATCAGTAGTACATTTTATTACAAGAGCTAGAAGGGATGGGACTCTACATGCTCTGCAACGTGGGATGGAATATATGGCTGAGGATGCGAAGGTCACAATCAGGATGGGGCCCGAAGAACTCCAGATAATGGACGACTTTGTGGCGGATAACCCTAACTTAGGCAGCCGTTCGAATTTCATCCGCGCTGCGATCCGTGCCTATGTTTCCGGAGATGCACCCGAAACGAACATAGGTCAGGAGGAAGGCGGAATCTTCGTCCGCTTTTCGGAAGTACAGCTGAACGCGCTCTCCATGATCAAAGCTGAAGGGATGTGCTTTGACGAGGAGGAGTTCATAAGAACATGTGTGTTGAATGAGATAGTAACCGAAGAGGTCCGTAACAAGACCATGACGAATGCTTTCTCGACAGCGCAGCTGACTTCTAAAATGAAATGAAGACAGAGTGAGTGCGGGCAGCCGGCGGCGGGATGGGACTTGGCCGCCGGCTCCGCACCACAAATATTTTGCATATAGAAGGGGGATGCACACACGACCAATATCGACAGTAACAGCGTCAATGTCAGACCGCGCGTGGCGGTAGTGGGCGTTGGCGGAGCAGGATGCAACATTGCAGAGGGATTTTTCAAGGATCTCGCGCCTGTTACCGTTATAGCTGTCAATACTGATGAGAGGTCTCTTCTTGAAACCACTGCAGATCGCAAGGTCCTGTTATATGAGGGTGTTTCTAAATTTGCTAGCATCCAAAGAGATGCGGCCTTCGGAAGAAAATGTGCAAGATCACATTCTGATGATATCTCCAATGCACTTCACGGTCATGATGTTGTTGTTATAATCGCAGGTATGGGAGGAGGTACCGGGACTGGTGCCACCCCTGTTGTAGTAGAGATCGCGCGGGAGCTCAACATCATGACTCTCACCATCGCGGTCAAATCCCTCTCCATTGAAGGAAGGGATAGATCTGCGAAGGAGGGCCTCGAGGCCCTGAGGTCCGTATGTCCAGCAATGGTCACTATACAAAACGACCTGGTATTCGAGAAATTCCCCGACCTCACGGTTACGGAGGCATTCGGAAAGATAAACAAAGGCATTAGGGCCTTTGTAAAGGAGAAGGTAGGAATGATTTCCGAAACGTTAGAGAAGGAGATCTGCAGGATTTTACCAGTTTACATCAGGTCTGAAAGGAGCCCGATGTTCACAATGCCTGCTTTTACATTCGTCTGAATAGAAAGTATAAATCAGCGGCAGGACCCAATACCTCCTGAGTCCTGCCTTTGAGTTTATTGTTTTGTACCCCTAGAACTATAGTATTCGAAACCGAGTTCAAACGCCCTCTTGTTGATGTCGGTGAATTTAGCTGGCACGGTATCAAGAAGTGTCTCCAATAACGCCTCTTTACTTATTGGGAAACCCTCTGCCGCCGCGATGGCGCCGATCATCACCGCGTTTGCGGTAACAGCCTTGCCTGCTTTTACGGCCAGGTCCGTGGCATCGATGGTGATCAGTTTAGGGACCACATCGCTGACGGCCTTGACTATATCTTCTACTTCCGGATAGATGTCGAACCCTGCTGCCACCGATGAGGGGTAGATTGGGTTAAGATTCATGAGGACGGAAGTATCCTTGTTGCAGAGACTGATGTTCCTAGCAGTTTCCGCAGGTTCGAAACCCATCAATAGGTTCGCGCCTCCAGCGGCCTCTAGGGGGCTGATGACGCCATCTCCGAACCTGACGGTCGAAAGCACGCTTCCGCCCCTCTGGGCCATTCCGTGAACTTCACTCATGGCTAAATCATAACCTTCCTTCATGGCTGCGTTACCAATGACCATGGATGCTAGAAGGACGCCCTGTCCCCCTACGCCGACTATCTGGACGGTATACTTCATTCCTTCACCTCCAAGGCACCCTTGGGACATACGTTCGCACACATGCCGCATCCTATACACTGTACGACATCTACAGATATCGAACCATCCTTCGTCTTTATGAGTGCGGGGCACGCGATCGTATTGAGGCATGTGTAACATTTGACGCATTTCTCGGTGTTAATCTCGCACCTCTTCACCTCGAGCATCTTCTCCTTCTTGAGTTCGAGAGGACAGGCACGTTTTGCTATCACGACGGCGATGCCGTCGAATTCCAAAGCATCCCTTACAACCTTACGAGTGGTTTTAACGTCATATGGGTCAACCGATGCGACGGATTTGACTCCTAGACCTCTTACTATGGATTCAATATCCAGCGGTTCGGTCTTGATTCCTCCGAAGTCCCTGCCGGTACCCGGGTTGGGCTGATGCCCCGTCATCGCCGTTGTACGGTTGTCCAAAATGAACATCTTGATCTTATGGTCGTTGAACATAGCCGAGATAAGAGGCTGTATTCCCGAATGGAAGAATGTGGAATCGCCCATGAATGCAATCGGTATCTGGTCCGTCACCTGCGCAAAACCCCCAGCGGCACCTGCTCCACCGCCCATACATATTATGAAATCGGCGGCATGGAAGGGCGCCTGCGAACCAAGGGTGTAACATCCTATGTCCGAGCAGTAGACGACTTCTTTGCCTTTGACCTCGCGAGTGACGGCAGCGAAGATACCGCGATGAGGACATCCCGCGCATAGTGTCGGAGGCCTTCCAGGTAGCGATATGTCCGCCTTAGGGAGAGGTTTCCTGAACTCGGGGACCTTGACCATGTCCGCAATAGCAGAGAGTGTGTCCGGTGAGTATTCCCATTCCCTGGGGAAATGACCACTCCTCTTACCGTATATGGGGACGCTCATGCCTTCCTGAGCGGAAATACGCAGTACGTTGTCCTCAAGGTATGGTTCCAGCTCCTCAATCACAATGACTGCCTTCTTACCCTTCATGAAATCGGCGATCTTCTTGTCTGGAACCGGTGCGGTGAATCCGAGCTTGAGGATAGAAACGTCGCTGACGAATTCCTTCACATATGTGTACGCGACACCGGATGTGATGATTCCAACGTCTCCTTCGCCTTCTATAAAGTTGAGTATGGAGTTCTCTGACAGTTCCTGGGCTTTCTTCTGTTTATTTAGAAGCCTTACCCTGTTGAGTTTGGAATATGCCGGTATGTTTACAAATTTAGGGTCGTCCTTGACGAAATGTCCCTCGGGAGGAGTTTCGATCATAGACTTGAACCTTACCGGACCGCGGGCATGGTTAACTCTCGTCGTGGTACGATATATTACTGGCAGATTTACTGCCTCAGATATCTTGTAAGCCTCTACGATGAAGTCTTTAGCCTCCTCTGGAGTTGATGGTTCCACCATTGGAAGAAGTGAAAGTGTAGCGTAATAACGGTTATCTTGTTCGTTTTGTGAACTATGGCATGAGGGGTCGTCCGCGGTCATTATGAGCATACCCGCTTCAACACCCGAATATGCGAGAGTCATCATCGGGTCCGCGGCCACGTTCAGTCCCACATGTTTCATGAAAGTGAATGACCTTACTCCAGCAGATGCAGCTGCTGCCGCAACCTCGAGAGCAGTCTTCTCGTTGATGGAGAACTCGAAGTACATCCCTGCCTTCTCTGACTCCTTCTCCAATATGTTTCCGACCTCTGAGGACGGTGTCCCCGGATACGTCGACGATAACCTCACTCCTGCTTCGAACAGGCCCCTTACGATGGCCTCGTTACCCAAAAGCAGGCGTTTTCCGTCTTTAGCCAATAGATCCGTCATTTATTGCCTCTTACGAGGGTATATAATAAACCATTATTAAAATAGACGACCAAAGACAAATAATAAGAACAGGACGCGCATTCATCGCATATCAGCGGGGGTTGCCAAGCCCGGCCAACGGCGCAGGACTTAGGATCCTGTCCTTAGTGGTTCGTGGGTTCAAATCCCATCCCCCGCACCATTCCTGGTTTCTTTCCACATACTCAATATTTCTATACTCTCCATACGATGAAGAGCCTATGAAGAGGCAGATGATAAAAATCAATGAAGAGAAGTGTACCGGATGTGGAATCTGCATAGATGCCTGCTCTGAGGGTGCATTGGCCCTTGTGGACGGCAAGGCTAAGCTCATCAGGGAAGATCACTGCGACGGTCTTGGTAACTGTCTGCCGGTATGCCCAGAGGATGCCATAGAGTTCGAGACTAGGGATGCGCCTGCTTTTGTGAACCCCCATGTAAAACCGAACAAACAAGAGTCTCCTTGCGTTCAACAGAATGTGGATTGCGACTGTGAGAGAAAGCCCTTGGTGATACCTTTCGATCGTGACAGCGATGCACCTAAGGAAGGGGAACTATCCCAATGGCCCATCCAGATAAACCTCGTACCGGTAAAGGCCCCTTGGTTCGACGGTAGCGACCTTCTCATCGCCGCCGATTGTACCGCCTTCGCTTACAAGGACATCCATGAGAAATTCATCAAAGGTCGTATCACCCTCATAGGGTGCCCTAAACTGGATTCCGTCGATTACAGCGAGAAGCTTTCAGAGATAATCAAGAATAACGACATCAAGTCGATCACACTCCTGAGGATGGAAGTCCCATGTTGTAGCGGCATGTACAACGCAGTCAAGAACGCTATCAAAAAGAGTGGGAAGGATATGGAATTCGTCACCTATGTTTTCTCAAGGAAGGGTGAGCTCCTCAGCACCCAATGATAGCAAAACGGTTATCAGCTGTGAGATTCATCCCATTACGGAGACAAACATGAAGGTAGCTATATTCAACGGAAGTCCCAGAGAAAATGGAAACACCTCCTCGGTCATCAACAAGTTGATACTTGGGCTTGAAAATGCTGGATGCGAGGTCAAAACGGTGAACCTGTACCCTCTGGAGATCATCGGATGCAACAACTGTGGCGTCTGCGAAGAGGAGGGTTACATGGGCGAATGTACCATAGATGACGACATGGAGGATGTCTATCCTTACGTCAAGGATTCCGATCTGATTATAATAGCCAGCCCCATCTATATGTGGCAATTTACCGCTTGTACGACCGCATTCCTTGAGCGCCTTCACTGTATGCAGGATTCCTTGGAAGGTAAGAGAATTGCCTTGGTAACGACCATGGGTGATGACGAGTTCGTCGCATCATATGCGGTGACCGCAATGATGGAGATGTGTAATTATTTCCACATGGTGTATCTGTCCACCTTTGCCCTGCCCTTCGCGGATAGGAACGAGATCGATCGCCCTATGTATGTAGAGAAGATGAAGGATTTCATCAATCGCATAACAGGATGATCAGTCGTAAGTACGCAGATCTTCCACATGGTGTGATTTACCCTCGAACCTCTTCAAGGTTCCGGGTAACACCATGCGCACCTTTCCTCTGACGTTTAGAACACTCTTTAGGCGTTCCTCTACAGAACGAGTCATGCGTTCGAGCGTTACGGTATCCTCTGTCAAGGATTCCTCTGCGATCTCAACCTCCACGACCATATTATCCATAAAGTTCTCGTTGGTCAATATTATGTTGTAGAACGGAGCAAGGAAATCGAATTCCCCTATCACTTCCTCTATTTGTGAGGGGAATACGTTTACTCCGCGTATGATCAGCATATCGTCGGTGCGTCCGGTGATGCGCATAAGACGCGAGTGTGTGCGTCCGCATTTACATTTCTCCCAAGTTATGGCCGATATGTCGCCGATCTTGTACCGTATAAGTGGGAAGGCTTCCTTTTTGAGCATGGTTACGACTATTTCACCCCTTTCGCCTTCAGCACAGGGTTCACCGTTCTCATCGAGTATCTCTATGTAGGCGAGGTCCGCCCAGATATGCAACCCATCTTGTTGATCGCATTCGAGGAACATCGGCCCGTAGAACTCGCTGGCGCCATAACAATTATGCACCCTTATCCCTGTCCTCTCCTGAAGCTTCTGCCTCATGCTCTCGGACCATGGTTCACCCCCGGCTATCGCATATTTCACTTTGGTGTCCCTTCTGATGTCCACCCCCTTCCGATCGCAGACATCTGCGATATGGAACATGTAAGATGGCGTACCAGCAAAGGTTGTGATGGGGAGGTCCTGCATCATTTTGATCTGTCTCTCTGTGTTACCAGTACCGATCGGAAGTACGGTGACTCCCATACGTTCAGCGGCAGTGTGTACTCCCAATCCGCCGGTGAAAAGACCGTAACCGTGGAAGTTCTGGAGCATGTCATCCTTGTTCATACCAAAGGAGGTCATACCTCGGTTGAGTGATTCGGCCCAATTATCTAGATCTGCCTGAGTGTATCCAACGATTGTCGGATTGCCTGTGGTACCAGATGATACATGGACACGCACAAGTTCCTGGTAAGATTTAACGAAAAGATGATCTGGATAGTTATCTCTCAGATCTTCTTTGTACATGAAAGGGACCTTTCTGTAATCTTCGAAGCTGTTGATATCATCTGGATCGACACCAGCCGAATCCATACGCTCACGTATAAAATCGGAGGAATCATACATGATGCGGAGGTTCTTCTTAAGAAGTTCCAGTTGCATCTTCTGTAATTCCTCTTTCGGCTTGGTTTCCAATTCCTCATTCCAGTATGCCATAAAACAGCGCCTCCGTGCTATGTCTTAGCACGATATCCTCATGAACATGGAACTATGACTTATATTTTTAGGTAGGATAAGGTGTTTTAAAGCGTGATACTACCGACGACTCTCAGCTTCCCACCCTCTAGATACATAATCGTCGCTTTGTCCCCAGGCCTATATATCAGGTCAGTGTCCAAATCAAATGCTACATCATCACCTGATACGGAGATCCTGAACGGGACCATCTGCATCCAATGACCCAGATGCATTACCATACCATCCTTCAATGGGTCCCTCCAATACTTTACAAGGTCCACCTTGCGGGTGAATTTACGCGACATCGTCACATCTTTATCAGTGGTTAGGACAAATCCCCTATCTAATTCATCAGACTCTATGCCTCTGAGGGCGAGGCCCGTGTGATCTCCTTTGACCGCACTATCAGCATCGAGGTCGTGTTTCTGAATGGATTTTAAGACTACCTCCCTGTTCAATGGGAGGATCCTCATCTTATCGTGTTTACGTATATGTCCATGGACGATGGAGCCCAACACCACTGTACCCACTCCCTTTACGTTGAAGTGACTATCAACCGGACACGATCCGCTTGAACCCTCGCCCGGCTCCCGCTTGTACTCCTCTGCGAGATTCAATAATTCCTCTCTCATTGCATTGGAGTCATATTCCTTCAGCTCGTATGATTCCAGATTCGTATCGACCAATAAGGGCCTTATCTGTTCTGGTTGGATATAATTTCTTAATACGATCCATCCTCTTGATATCCCTACTGTATCGGCCATTACAATGGTCTCACCGAGGTGTGCGTCCAGCGCATCCACGACCAATATGACGAATTCCGCCATCTCCGCGGCATAGAATAATGATGAGAGTTTGTCGGGATACCTTGAAGGTTCCAATAAAGTAACGGAAGCATCCCCTCTCTTAAGTTCAAAGAAAGTGACATCGGTTACCGTGCCCCTTTTACCGATCTCCTCAGCAACACCCTTTGCTCCTAGGACGGCGACATTCAGGTTGCTCATCAAATCTCCGAGCCTTTGATTAGCTTGACGCCTGCCTTCTTCAGTGCATTTACGGCTTTAGCGGTGTCATCGACACGTATGAAGAACGCGGAGATTTTATCGCCTGCGTATGCATAACCATACTCGATATTGATGCCCTCGCGTCCACATACATCTGCTGCGTCGAAGAGTGAACCCGGGGAATTATCAATTATTATGCCTATGACTTCAGTCTTCTTCACTATGATGCCCTGCTTCTTGATCTTCTCATAGGATTCCTCGGGATCGTCTACGATTGCACGGAGTATTCCAAACTCGGAGGATTCAGCAAGATTGAACGCTTTCATGTTGACCTTGCAGTCCTTGAGCGTCTTTGCTATGGCCGCAAGACGTCCTGGTTCATTGTTCACAAAAATCGAAAGCTGGATTATCATATTCTCTTCTGACATTATAACGACCTCTTATCTTTGACCCTGGAAGCTTTACCGTCGAACCTCGGGAGCTCTCCCGGGGCCTTAAGTTCTACATGTACACCTATGTTGAGATATTTTTTAAGTTCCATTTCGATGTGTGACCTTAATGCACGCATGTCCTCCATCTTATCGCTGAAGGATTCGGGCTTGATCTCAACCTGGACGGTCATATTGTCCAACGCTCCTTCACGAGTCATTACGATCATGTACTGGTTGCCGACCTCAGGCACCTGCATAAGGGCATATTCGACCTGGGATGGGAATACATTTATTCCGCGCACGATAAGCATATCGTCGGAACGTCCGGTAATCCTGGCTATACGGGGGGATGAGCGTCCACAACCGCATTTCTCCTCTTCAATGGACGTTATATCTCCTATCCTGTATCTAACAAGTGGGAAAGCATCCTTGGTCAGCATGGTGATCACCAATTCCCCCTCCTCGCCGGACGGGAGCACTTCTCCAGTGGCAGGGTCTATGACCTCCACATACGCTATATCGCTACAGACATGGATACCGTCACGTTCCTCGCATTCGGTGAACATTGGTCCAGCAAGTTCGCTTGTACCGTAAATATCATAGGCCCTTATACCCGTGGATTCCTCGATACGATCCCTCATGCCCTCGGTCCACTGTTCAGCACCCATTACGGCTTTCTTAAGCTTAGTGTCCTTCCTGAAATCGATGCCCAGTTTTTCCGCCACTTCCATCATATGGACGAAATAGGAAGGTGTGCAGGCGATGACTGTAACATCTAGATCCTGCATAAGTTCCAATTGTCGTTCCGTACTACCCGTGCTTGCGGGGAGAACGGAGGCTCCTACGCGTTCTGCACCGTAATGCAACCCTAGTCCTCCGGTGAATAGTCCGTATCCATAGGATACCTGTAACGTATCATCATCCCCGATACCTATCGATGTCAGAGAACGGGCAAGTGCCTCCGTCCAATAATCAAGGTCTTTCCTGGTGTAACCGACCAGCGTTGGTTTGCCCGTGGTACCAGAGGATACGTGATATCGGACAATGTCCGTGTTGGGAACGTTAAACATCTTGGTCGGATAGTTGTCCCTGAATTCCTGTTTATACATGAACGGAAGTTTCGAGATGTCTTCCATAGAGAGTATATCGTCCGGTGTCACGTTCGCGGCTTCCATCTTATGCCTGTAGAACTTGTTAGAACTGTACAGTTTTGCGACAAGGTCTTTGAGTCTGCTATATTGCAGAGCCCTCAGTTCTTCGATAGGCATACACTCCATCTCGGCTTTCCAGAACATGATGATCTCTATCTTTCGCTAATTAATCCCTTTTATTTATATTACGCGAGCACATCCCGACATTATGGAAGGTAAAAGGGTCTGGGATGAACTTTATAGGAAACAGCCCAGGGCATGGAGAGGGACATTGATGTTGCCCGACCTAGACCTTCCGCCCGGAAGCAAGGTCCTCGATGCTGGATGTGGCAACGGTAAGACATCCATACGCTTGATCGAGATGGGCTTCAATGTCACCGGGGTCGATTATTCCGAATATGCCATACGATCCTGCATAGAACGCCTCGGAGATAAGGCCACATTCATCGTCTCCGACTGTCTGGATATTCCATTACAGGATTTCTCTATGGAAGGGATATATGCAGTACATCTGACTGAACATCTGACTGAGGGGGAGCTGATGCAATTCTCCAAGGAATGCAATAGGATCCTCAGACCCGGAGGAAAGTTATTCATCCGATCATTCTCACCAGATGATATGAGGTCGGACGGCAAAGTTAGGAACGGGATATCCTACCATTACAGGACGCCCGAGGATCTCTCGTCGTTGTTCAAGGATATGGTATGTGGGAGTTCAACGATCGTGAACGAGCAGACGAAGTTCGGTACAATCCGCAGCCGTTCAGAATGTGTTTTCATCAAACCCTTGTAAGACGCTCCGATAAGGTTATATCAAGTGATAAAATGGACTTCTTCATGATCTGCCCAAAGTGCGGAACGGAAAATGAAGAGGACAGGTTGTTCTGCGAAGAGTGCGACTGGAGGATGGATATCCCCTACGTTCCTGAAAGAAGGAAGCTTGGCGTGGAAATGTGCGCAGCCATCACTTTCATAGCAGGAATCGTCGCATCCGCCTTCTTGTATTTCGAACCCATCGTCAGTATGGTGTTAGGCGCCATAGGATTGCTGTTCGGAGGATATTCGTTCAACCTTAGCCGCATAGTCGATGATAAGAACAAGAGAAAACTCCTCGTAATATTGTCAACTATCGGTATACTCCTATCGATGGTCGGATTCATACTCGGTATCGCTACTGCGTTCTGAGGTTCATATGGCTGTATACAGAGGACGTTACATCCTTCAGGGATTAGGGGAGATATCTCCCGAGATGGAGAAGGACCTTGATCTGGCATATGACATATGCGAATATATGCACAACGAGTTCCCCTGCGAGGAATGCGGGAAATGTTGTTATCAGGACCTGATCACCATACTCCCCGAGGAGGTTGACCGAGTATCGTCCGCTGCCAAGATCCCCCTAGGGAAATTCATGTCGTCTTACGCAGGTATCGCCAGCGATGGACGGATAATGTTGCTCCAAACAAACCCTTGTGCCTTTCTAGGTAAGGACAACGGATGTACGATATGGAAGGATCGTCCGCAGATTTGCGATGATTTCCCCTACATGGTCTCCATGTTCATGAGTCGGGTTTATCTGGCCATCGTTAACGAGGAAGCTGACATCCTTGAGCTTATAGACTATATGGACGATTCCTGGCCTTGCACGGTTAGAATAAAGGGTTCAGTATCTAAAAAGGTGGACGAGGCAAGAGAGATCAGAAGATCTCAGAGGCCGTGAGTATTCACAAACGATTCGTAAATCCCCATGTATCTTGAGGGCAGGATGTTGTGTCCTTCGTCCTCCAACCTTAAAACATCACAGTTCGTAATACGGTCCGATAATTCATCTCCCATTTTGACTGGTACCATATAATCCTCCATTCCGTGTATTGAGAGTACAGGCGCCTTTATCCTGTGAATTTCCATTTCGGTATCGTGCTTGTCAACTGCATCTATTTGATGGGCGAGACCTTTAACATCGAGATCTGAGAAGTCAGACACTTCCCTCTTTTTGATACTGAAGTATGATTCCGGAAGCGTCATGGCCTTGAGAGGTACGCTGAGATATTTGACCGGCATACCCTCCTCGACGGCGGCTATCATCCCGCGTAACATAAATGATGAACGTTCAGGTCTTCTAAAGTAAGACGAGACGAGTGCGAGGGTGGAGACCCTTTCCGGATATCGAATAGCCAAAGATTGTGCTATCTGTGAGCCCATCGACCAACCTAGGACATGCGCCTTGTTCAGGGAAAGTCCGTCAAGGATTTGTATGACATCGTCTGCCATGTCGTCTATTGTGAAACCATTCTCATAGACCGTCTCGCCAGACCCTCTATTGTCCAGAGTAATGACTGTATACCCGATAGACAATTCGGAGACAGCCTGGTCCCAGAAGTCTTTTGCGCTGCCGAAACCGGCCAGTAGAACAATCGGATCCCCGGAACCTTTCACGGAATATGAGATATCGGCGCCATTTGTCCTGACGAAGGGCATACTCCATCGATTAGTATTCATATACAAAAATCTGACGAGCGGCAATAAGATGGTTTATAAAAACCTTTAACATATAACGGGAACAAGGAGAATTGTTTAAGAATGAAGGTCACAGGATTCAACTGCAGTCCCCGTAAGGACGGAAACACTTCCAGAATGATAAAGACGGTATTCTCCGTCCTCGAGGAACACGGGATAGAAACGGAATTCGTCCAAGTGGGCGGCGTGGATATGCGTGCATGTCGCGCCTGCGGGAAATGTAAGGAAAACATGGACGGGAAATGCATATACAACGATGACCCGCTCAACGAGTTCTCTGCCAAGATGGTGGAATCCGATGGTATAATAATAGGTTCTCCCACATATTTCTCCGACCTAACGGCGGAGGCGAAGACGCTGATCGACAGGGTCGGTTATTCTTGTGGCACCAAGGAGGGCAATCCTCTCAAGAGGAAGGTAGGTGCCGCCGTAGCATCCGCGAGGAGGGCAGGTTCAATACAAGTCTTAGACAATATCAACCACTTCTTCCTCATAAAAGAGATGATAATCCCTGGTTCTACATACTGGAACATGAGCCTTGCAAGGGCCCCGGGCGATTACGACGATGACGAAGAAGGCGTACGCACAATGAAGACTCTTGGCGAGAACATGGCCTGGTTGCTCAAGAAGTTGGAATGAAAATGGTAAAGCAAAAAAAGATCTTGGTGGTCATCATGGATGGCCTCGGCGACCGTTCCAATAAGGAGATAGGCGGAAAGACACCGCTTCAGGCTATGGACACCCCCAACCTTGACAGGTTCGTGGAGAAAGGAATGTCCGGATTATGTGACGTCATCGCACCAGGGATAAAACCTGGAAGTGACACGGCACATCTGGCGATACTCGGATACGACCCTCGAGAGGTGTACACTGGACGTGGACCCTTCGAGGCCGCAGGTATAGGGGTCATCGGAGAGAGGGGGGACGTCGCGTTAAGATGTAACTTTGCCTCCGTCAACGAGGACATGGTCGTCACCGACAGACGCGCCGGCAGGATAAAGGAACCCGACACCCAGGAGCTGATAAGTGCCCTTCAAGGAATCACTATAAAAGGCATAGAGATAATTGTGAAGGAAGGTACCGAACACAGGGCCGCATTGCTTTTGAGAGGTCCTGGATTATCCGAGAAGGTCACAGATGTCGATCCCCATGACCTGATTAAGGTAAAGGAATCCGAAGGATTGGTGCCGGAGGCACAGTTCACAGCCCATATCGTCAACGAGTTCGTCAAGATATGTTATGAGACTCTGAAGGACCATCCGATCAATAAAAAAAGGGCATCCCAAGGACTTCCACCGGCCAACATCCTCCTTCCAAGAGGTGCCGGAAGATTCCCTGATATCGATCCTTTCCCGAAGATTCATAATATTAAGGCCGCAGGGGTAGCAGGGGTCGGTATGATAAGGGGAATATGTGGAGTCTGCGGACTCGACGTTGTAGACCTCCCGCAGGAATGTACTGGAGGGGTTGATTGTGATTTCATGGTGAAGGCGAAACACGCACTTAAGGCCCTACAGGATTATGATTTCGTCCTTATCAACTTCAAAGCACCGGATGTTGCAGGCCACGATGGAGATGTGCATCTCAAATGTGAGATAGTCAGGAAGCTGGACGAGGTCGCAGGATATCTATATGATAACATGCCCGAGGACCTGGTGATCGTATTCACAGCGGACCACAGCACCCCTTGCACGGTAATGGATCACTCCGCGGACCCGGTCCCCATCACGATCTATTCCGACGACGTGGTTTCGGACAAGGCGGTCAAGTTTAGTGAGTCCGGATGTTCAATAGGTTCATTGGGTCGCATGCGCGGTTTCGACATCGTGCCTATATGCATGGACCTTGCGAACCGTTCAGAGAAGTATGGAGCCTAATCAGAATATCTCCAAGGTATAATCTGCAGTGAAGAATTCATGGATTATACGTTGCGAATGTGCAGAAGACGGAACGCCGCTACCTGAACCCAGGGTGTAGTAGTTCCCGTTATGCTCTACGGTAAGAAGATATGCCCCCTCCCTCATAAAATGGGAATCGAGTATGTCTGCCACAAGTTCATGCACACCGCAATATCGGTACATGGAATAGATGAGTCCTTCGTAAACTCTTACTTCCACCGGACCGTCCCCAAGGTCCGTCCAGATTTTATATTCTAGAAGTATTGGGAGTATATCTGGTGCTTCCTGTAAATCATAATCTTCACGGGGCTCGGCTATGTTGAATATAATCGAGAATGCAAGGGCGATAACTGTGATGAATATCATCGCATCTACAATAGCGGTGAATCCCCTCCGCCCCTTTATCTCCAGACTCTAACCTCCACATTCAAAAGGATGAATCCGTCATCGGTGTCCACGGAACACAGTCTCCTTTCTGTATCTAGCTCACCTGATTCAGAACCTGCAAAGAAGAACAATTCACCGCCTATCGCAGGTTTGCCGTCGGTGCCAGGGACCGAGACACATTTTATGGATGCTCCATTCAAACGATATTTGACCAACTGTGATTCCAGTTCCTGTTGGAGGTCGCCCTCCACCTCATCGGATACAGTGATGTGTCTTATGAGCGAGTCTGTGTCTATATGACCAGGGGACATCTCCGCGTCATGGACCTTCAGAGCAACCGCACCGATGAATGCTGCAAGCACTATCGTGACAGTCATTGCCGCGACCATAGCCTCCATGAATCCGATATCGCCTCTTCTATCCAGCCTCACGGCGGTTGTGATGATTCATATCATGAAATAGGCTGTAAGTTACAGTTAGTTTAGATGACTCCCCGGTGATAGTGTCCTGCAGTGATGGAACCGCAGATCTCCGAGATCTTTGATTTCTTGCTGACATCCCTCTTTGCAAAGGATTCCGCCACCAGACTTGCCAATTTCTGCGGACGTTTTCTTAAGTCTATCCCGAATGAGTCGAATCCCATGCTCTGAAGATCTGGAAGCTGTTCCAACAGCACGAGGTCTGCAGAGTTCAGAAGACGTGAGGTCCCGTCATAGCTCTTGTAGACTGGGAATTTGTAACCTTTGACATCCTCAAGTATTCCGTTGCCCATGTTTGGGTCCCGCGTGACCAACAGTTCCTGACGGCCGAAGACCATCACTTCCAGACGTCCAGGATAACGTTCGGTTATCTCCCGCATCTCGTTCTTGTTCAGTTCAACTGAAATTGTCGTCTGATACATCGTCTCCGGATAATCGGAGTTGAACATGTTCATGGTATAATTTCCGAAAAGCTTAGGCGACTTCCTATTGGCGTACATCTGACCTACGGTGTTGACCATGACCGGACCGTCTACTACGACGTCCATAGGATCGAAACGAGGCAGGATCTGGACGAAATCTATCTTTGCGTTTTCGCATATCTCCCTAGCCTCATTGATACTGTCATTGGTCTCGAAATAAATCCTGTCCGCGTAGTCACCTACTGCTTCCAGGTTCCTGATCGAATTGAGGTAGAATGACATGTCAGGCCTTTCGGACAATCTGTTTATCTTTTCGTAGACACCTTTCTTCTTAGGGACCACGCGTTTAGTGGAACCCGTCAGGACTGGGGCCTCTCCGATCTCGTTCTTTACCTCATCTATGCGCGGGTCGTATGTCCTATATAGGTCGTATTTTCCGTCAGGGATACTGAATGGTACCTTGATCGTGCCAGTATCGCTTATTTTGAATCCGCCGACCTTTTCTTCGCCCCTGAATAGAGATATACCGTCCCTTACATTCAGTTCGCTGTTGAAGACGGAGCTCAGGAAGGTCCTGTTCTTTATCGTGACCGTACCAAGATGATATCCCCTGTTATCCGGAAATTCCGATTGTACGGGCGATACGACGCCTCCGAAGAATCCCTCGGACGTCCCGCGGTTGAATATCGTATGCAATAGTTTGGTGACCGGGGCTATGGCCTTTTCAGGCTCCCCCCTTTCCTTCATGGAATATGCCTTGGAGGCCAGATATGCGTATGCGGGGCTTCTCATACGTCCCTCTATCTTGGCTGATGTGATACCCAAATCCTTGAACTTAGGTATGTAATCCAATCCATATAGGTCGGTATAACTGAGGAGATATCCTTCCTCCTTTCCCGACTTGTATTTCTTCCTGCAGGGCTGTGCACATTGTCCCCTATTGCCACTTCTTCCGCCGATGAGGCTGGAGAAAAGACATCCTCCAGACATCCCATAGCACATTGCCCCCTGTACGAAGACCTCAGTTTCCACAGGGGAGTCCTCTATGATGTATTCCAATTCCTTGAATGTGAGTTCCCTTGCCAGTATCGCTCTTTCGATACCGTTCTCCTCGCACCATTTAAGTCCGGCTCTCGAGTGTATTCCTAACTGTGTTGACGCATGTTTCGGAATATCGATGTTTTTGATCTTCCTGAGTAGACCGAGGTCCTGTATCAGAACAGCGTCGGCACCTATGTCGGCAAGGAACTTCACGAAGGAAACAGCATCGTCCATCTCGGAATCCTTAATGAGCGTGTTCACGGTTACATGCACCTTCACGTTTCGATTATGTGCGAAATTCACCGCGCCTTCGATCTGCTGGTCGGTAAAGTTATCAGAGAATGCTCTGGCCCCAAAGGATTTACCTCCGAGGTATACTGCGTTGCTTCCGCCCTTGATCGCAGCAGCAAGACCTTCAGGCGAACCTGCGGGAGCCAATATTTCCATATGTAGCCCAGTATTTACCTTGTTTATAATCTATACCCTCGTCGCTCATAGAAGACTAACTGTAACTTTTCATCTTAATACCGCGGACATGCGGATGCCAACAATATGAGATACAATGACCGCAGGAAAAGAAGGGATGCAATCACGTCCGAGATTGACTGCGACGTACTGAGCATCAACTGTCGCGAATGCGGGCGTATACCCGACCCCGCTTCTGCAGAATGTGTAAGATGCACGGTCACCGAGATTGGTAAGCGGGGATGTGTTGAAAGGATCAGGATGAGGACTGGTAGGGATATCGAAATATCCGGTCCGGCCGCGGAACTATTGTGCGAACTATCCTTCGTCGACAGATCCTCCTCCGCAGTAAATACGGTAAAGAGAGGGAGATGCAGAGCATGCAGATATTCGGAGGATAGGATCATGGATATCGCATGGGAGACCTTCCCCGAACCCGATTTCGCAGGTGCAAGAGGAAGGCTGATGACCTTTAGAACAGGCAACGGAGTATGCGATGTTTGTATACAGAGAACATACAGGGCGCTTGACCAGGCGGAACTTTCAATGTCCGAGATCTCCCGTCGAGCATCATCTCTTTCTGAAAGGTGATATCCATGATGGGTTCTCCTCGCTACATACAGGTACATAATGAGACATACCAGGACGAACGTGATTTGAATCAGGGGATGGGTACACAGCGACCTAACCCACAGGAAAGGGTCCAGAGAAGGGCGGAAGGTCTACTGGATGATCTTGAAAATGTGATATCATCCAATATCAGGATGAAACCGATCTACGCGGACTGTTGGCTTCTTGGGTCATCCGAGGATCTGGACATAATCTCAGAGTACTGTCTGCCAGGAGCTATGGTTGTGATAGGGACTTCAATAGATGGCGAGATGGAATATAACCTGACTCCGAACGAATACTCCTCATCGGATTCCATTAACGCAGCAATCGAGAGAACGATAGCAGGCATTAGAGAGTCATATATGAGACATGGCGGAAGGATGGACAGACAGAGCGTCCTTAGCGAAGCGAGAGGGATGCTGATGAGTTCTTCAGATGTCATCGAGTCCGTATATGGCAACAATAGCATGGATATCGATAAGGCGATCGAGGGTCTCTGTAACATCGTCTATAGATACACCGTAGGATTAGGAGTCTTCGATATACTACTCTCCGACCCCAGATTGGAGGACGTTTATATCGACGCCCCTTGTGATAAGAACCGGATACATGTGACCATAAGCGGAGTGTCCGGGATGAACTCCAACCAACGCTGCAGGACGAATCTGATGGTGGATCGTAAGGAGGTTATGAACCTCATAAACGTTCTCAAACGTGACAGTGGGCTCCCGTTCTGTGAATCAGACCCAGTACTTGAGACTGACATGAAGGGATACGACGCACGTGCAACCGTTGTGGGATATCCACTAAGCCCCAACGGAGATTCAGTATCAGTAAGGAAACATTCCGACAGACCATGGACGCTTACCCGTCTGATAGCCAACGGCACCATCGACCCCGATGTTGCGGGATTGCTATCATTCCTGGTAGACAACCGTTGCACCTTCTTGATATGTGGTGCTAGGGGGGCGGGTAAGAGTTCCATGCTTTCAGCATTGCTTTTCGAATTCCCCCTATCGCAGAGGATACTGACCATAGAGGATACAATGGAGCTTCCTGGTGACAAGATGAGAAGGATGGGATTCAAGGTCCAGACGCTCCTGATAGACGATAGGATGGATGGTAGCAACCTCAGTCGTGCGGACGAGGCCCTGAGGGTATCGCTTAGGATGGGCGAGTCGGCGATAATACTTGGAGAAGTTAGAGGGGATGAAGCGCGAACGCTGTATCAAAGTATGAGGACCGGTCGTGCGGGCAGCTCCATTATGGGAACGATACACGGAGACTCCGCAGATTCGGTCTACAAACGAGTCGTACATGACATAGGTATCGATCCCGAGGCATTCATGGCGACGGACGTAATACTCACTCTTGGAACCGTCAGGAATCGGAGGGCGGGCGACCAGAAGAGAATGATCAGGGAGGTCGTCGCCACTGGTGAGAGGGCTGGGGATTTCATCGACCTATCAGACAAAGAACGATTGTTCTCGGCACCGATGATGAACCGGATATCACAATCTTGCGGAATGGACTCCGAAGACATACTTGATGACATACAGGCAAGGTCCGAGATCAGAAGGATGCTGGCCGAGAAGGGGGACGTCGATGAGAGATTCCTAGGTCCCGAATGGATCTGTGTAGCCAACGACCATATCACAAGGAATTCCAACAAACGTGCTGAGGACATCATCAGTTCCTTCAAGGTGAAGATGGGTAGGACTGGAGGCGATTAAATGTCAGGAAAGGACCTCCTCCCAATACTGAAAGAAGGTCCGTTGACGGTAAGCATGATGTCTGTGATAATCGAGTCGGGAGGATCCTTGGACGCAGCTGTGAGAAATGTGATGGAATGCGGTCCGCCTAAAACACGCAGTTTGTTCTTGGAGATCGTAGTCGATGCTGACACCCGGATGTCTTCGGACATACGTACGGGATTGGACCATGTCCTGTCATCCCTTCCTAAGGAACTAGCCAGCTTTAGAAGGTCCTTGCATATGCTGATGGCTGCATCGGAGATGCTCCCTGGACCGGAGAAGGTCAGGATCCTGAAGGACGCGACGGACATCTCCCTGATCGGATTGAAGGATGCAGGGGAAACATTCAGTTCGTCCCTCACCAATTACTGCATCGCCATATTCGGCCTTGGGATAATGGTCCCGATGATCATGATGTCCATTCTGCCAATATTACAGTTCGGGGATACGTCGGGAAAAATGATTGGGGCGGAACCCGTGATCGTTATGACGTTGATAATCATCCCAGCAGGCGTTCTATGCATCACCTTAGGCATAAAAAGCAAGAATCCTTTAGGGTCGGAAAAGGAGGATAATGATTGGATCGGTGTAGCAATGTTGCTCACATCGATACCTTTAGCAATAGCTAGCTGGATCCTGACTAAGGATGTCCTGCTAACGATACTTATTGCGACCATCCCATCTGGATTTGCAACATTCGTATTTCTCTATCCGTCTCAGAAGAAGGAAAGGAGGCGTTTGGAGGTCGAGGCGATGTTGAAGGACTCAGTGTTTGAACTGGGGAACCGTCTGATATCCGGTGAGAATTTTGAAACGTCCGTCCTGGGCGCGCTAGAGACCAGATCCGATACGTATAACATAGCAGAATCTTTGAGGAAAGGGATGGTCATCTGTAGGGGAGACATGGAATCTGCGATTAGGACTGCCATCGAACCTACATCCATCCTTGTTGCCGACACCTATTACGAAGTACACAGATCTTCTCAAAAAGATATCAGGGAGGCGGGGCGCCTTGCCATATCCGTCGGCAGACAGATGCAGGACCGGGAGTCCGTCTTAAAAAACCTCTCTAATAAATTGAAGAGTATGCTGGATATGATGACGGCCACGGCCGCCATGTTCGCACCGTTGGTCCTCGGGCTCTGCATAGCAATGCTCGGTCCATTATCAGAACTCACCGAGTCCGCTGACATGTCGGGCATCTCGGTTATAATCGGGATATATCTGATAGAACTTTGCGCACTTATAGCTATGTTCACCACTACGTTGGCGGGAAAGGATGGGCTAAAGAGCATTACCTATCGCTTCTCCATGATGCTACCTCTGTCCATGACAATCTTCTATCTGAGCACCAGGATGTTGTTCTGAACTACACAATTTATCTTTAATACGGCAGGAACATCCCGTTGTATGAAGGCGGGCACCCCCGGGCGGTCAATCTCACTAGTACTGTTCACGTTGTTGGGGCTAATGTTCTTAGTACCGTTCTTGTACGAACCCGGCACATTTTTGAACCTCGACGGAACCTCGGGAGTTATCGACCATCAATGGTCTCCTGGACAGTTCATATATCTTCTTGGCGACATGTTATGTCATCAGCAGATGGGCCGGAGCCTGATCATAAACGGGTCACAGACGGCCTTTTGTACAAGAGATATCGGACTCCTTGCAGGTACCGCTTTTACCTTGGTGTTGACGTACCGTATCGCGGACGGGCCCGTCCTTGCAGAGAGGAGAATCTTGCTAATCGGCCTTCTATTGTTATTGATGATGGCTGCCGAATGGGCGACTGGGATGTTTATGGGATATGACCTGAAATATCTAAGACTGGCATCAGGAGTTGTCGGCGGTGCGGGGGTTGCACTGATACTACAGAATATGATAGTAGGTATTTGGAAGGGTGAGGGAGTGAGCTAAGGCTCAACGCGGGCCCGTCTGGATTTAATATTTGAGCTGCACGATAGTTAATCTCGTGCTTGAAGAACAGGTCTTATCGCTGCTCCCTCACCACTTAATACATATTGATACTATTTAATCGCATTTGGTCCATCCGCAGGTTCTACATACGTTGCATCCACCCTGGAACTCAAGTTCGGAACCGCACATCGGGCAGGGATTTATCACCTTTCTTACAGGCTCGGAAGGCATGTTCTCGACACCTCTGGTCTCGGTTTGCATCTCCTTCCACATATCCACAAGAGCATAACCTACGGCGGCCGGACAACAGGATCCTTTGCTGGTATCATGTTTTGTGAATGTACGTACCGTGTAGGACGGACATGAACCGCAGCTCTTGAGCTGGTCCACTATCGAATACACGTCACATCCGCTCCTGGCAGCCAGAGATATCATCCTGGACAGACCTATCATGAAGTTGTTACACCCACCGGTGGAACCTTTGTTGAGGTATGCTTCCACGAGCTCCCCGGAATTCGGGTCGAAGAACGCCGTACAGTGAAGGCTTCCACATCCGGTCATGAGCTTACGCTTCTTACCGACGACATCGTCGGCGACCTCGAGAACTGAACCGCGCTTTCTCTTCGTTTCCTTCGCAATCTCCTTGATCTTTTCCTCCTCTTCCTTCGAAACCTGAGGCGTCAGGATGCTGTCACGCTGACATCCGTCCCTGAAGACGGTTATGCCTTTGCAACCTTTCTCCCATGCGTAGAGGTATATGTTCTGCACCTCTTCGAGTGGGAATCCGTTGGGAAGGTTGACAGTCGAACTTATGGACGCGTCTATACGCTTCTGCCACATTGACTGGAGGTCGATACGGTCCTTGTAATACAGGACCTGGGCGTTGGTGAAGTAATCGGGTAGTTCGGAATCATCCAGATATCCATGCTCCTCCATGAATTCCTTGACGACTGGAGTGTATACCCTGTAATACTCGTCCTTGTTGGAGAGCGAGACTGTTCTCCTTTCGTAATAATTGGCGAAGATCGGTTCTATACCGCCAGATATACCAAGCATGGTGGATATCGTACCTGTAGGTGCTATGGTGAGAATCTGTGAGTTTCTCAGTCCGAATTCAGCCACGAGGTCCTTCGTCTCCTGTGTGGTGTTCTCTTTAAAGTATTCAGATGAAAGAACGTTGTCAATCACACATTTGGGGAACGCTCCCTTCTCGGACGCTATCTTTGCAGATTCGTTTATTGCGGCGTCCGCCATTACGAATGAGAGCCTGTCGCAGAATTCTACAGATTCAGGGGAGCCGTACTTGAGCCTGAGCTTGATAAGCATATCAGCCAATCCCATTATTCCAAGCCCTATCTGCTTCCAGTCGTTCACCGATATCCTCTGTTCCTCGAGGGGGTGAAGGGGTAATCCTTCGTCAAGGACCTCGTTAAGACCACGGACGCTGATGCGTACGGCCTCTATGAAATCATCTTCCATGAATATGCCGTCGCTGTTCACAAAGGCAGAAAGATTGAGGCTTCCGAGGAGGCAACTTCCTCCGGCGGGAAGAGGTTCCTCTCCGCACGGATTAGTTCCTGCATACTCATAATCAGGGAATTCGCTTAGAAGGTTCCAGTTAGATATGCGATCCCAGAAAAGACATCCAGGTTCACCGAAATCCCAGTTTGCCTCACAAAGGTCCTTGAAGAACGAACAGGCGTCCAGATCCTTCCTGACGACCTCTCCGGTCTCAGGCCTGGAGAATTTTTGTACGTAGATCTCCTTGTTCTTGACGGCATTCATGAACTCGTCAGTCATACGAATGGACATGTTAGCTTTAGTGACCCTTTCGAGGTCCGTCTTGACGTTCATGAACTCCTCCATATCCGGGTGTTCGCATGATATAGTAAGCATCAATGCACCGCGGCGACCGTGCTGACCGATAAGTCCCGTTACCATGGAATATAGATCTGTGAATGAAACAGAACCTGACGTCTCGGATGCAGTGTTATTTATCTTTGCACCTCTGGGTGCGAGTTTGGATAGGTCGATACCTGCCCCTCCTCCATAGCTGAACGTGCGGGCCAGTTTGCTGGCGGCATCGAATATGGATTCAATGGAATCTTCGGGTGGTGTAATGACGTAACAATTGGAATATGTGACTTTTAAGCCGGACTTGTGTAGTCCGCGGTTGGCGAGGATCCTCCCACCAAACAGAAACTTCTTCTCCGCCATTAGTCTGCGAACCCCCGCGTTCCCTTCAGATATGCGATCTAGCCAGGCATCGAAGGATTCCCCTCTGTGACAGTATTTCTTCTGCCAAATGTCAATCCCGATCTGATTATCACGTCCAAGCCAATCTTCAATCTCCATGTGTAACTACCAAGGCACCGTGATACCTTTGACTTTAAAGAAGGTACTGTTTTAAAAAAATTCTCAGTAACAAAAGCTATAAAGAAATCAAAAAATTCGGTCACTTGCTTGAGAATTCCTCGACAAGTTCTACGAACCTTTTCCTGTTCGAAGCAACCCATATTCGGAATCCCTCCTTCGAGGCCTCTTCGCCTACGGACCTGAAGAAATCCAGGAGTCTGGACTCGGGTACGCTTCCGATAATATCTCCCAACTTCTCTTGTCCACATACAGAGCTTCCTCCGAGATGAATTTCGAAACCTGGTAGATTTCCTTCCGGAAGTCTCACTGTGGTGCCCTTCAATCCGATTAGATAGAGAGGATGACAAGCGCATGATGAATCGCATCCGGAGATACCGATCTTCGGTAGGGCCCCATCGGGGAGTCCTGACGACATCTCCATTTGGAGTAAACTATCAAGAATATCCCGGGAATTCCTCCTGCCCGTACGGCATATGGGATATCCTACACATGAAACCGAGCTCCTGAACTCCGTCTCCGCCTCCCTGGCGTATTCGGACGCTAGTCTCTTGGCGGGACCTTTCTCCATATTTATGAAATACAATGTCTGATCGGGAGAGAGTCTAATCTCTGAACCATGATTATCCTCTAGGATCTTAAGGAACTTCGATAAGTCTTCGATGCAAGGGTCCCCTATGAACGGGACGTGTACAGCGAAAAGGATCCCGTTTTTCTGAGGAATTATGCCCTTTGCGTCCACATTCTCGTGATTGATTCTTAAGGACGGGTCGATATCGAGGTCTAGTCCTCCTCTGTTCAACGATCTTTCGAACCTTGTCTTAAATTCAGATAGAAAACCATCCTCACTTAGGCGATCTCTCAGGAACCTGAATCTTGACTCGGCCCTGCTTATGCCTTCGCCATACTCTAAGTATAGGGATACCGCCGCCTCGACGCAATACAATACCTTTTCCGGGGGTACTTCCCCTAGGACCTTCACACCTATCCTTCCGCCCTTGTTTCCCATCCCTCCGCCGGAATATACGTCAAAGGTACCGTCCTTCTGGGCAACGAACCCTAGATCTTTGACCGTCGCGTGTACACCGCATTCGGTACCGTTCGAGAACGAGACTTTGAATTTATATGGAAGATCTATCGAATCTGCTATACCTAGTAGATAAGCATCAGTCGCTTCGGCGAAGGGGAGCACATCGAAGGATTCCCTTGAGTCTAGTCCCGACAATGGAGATGACGATACGTTGCGGGGATTGTTTCCTCCTGCCCCCTTCGTTACTATGCCTGCATCGACGGCCGAACGAATCGTGTCCGCCGCCTGTTTGCCGCCAAGACCATGAAGCTGGACCGTCTGGCCGGTTGTGAGATGGATCAGTTCGGCCTTGTGTTCCTTGGCATTCCTTAATATGAATCTGATGTCTTCCGAAGTGATCTTCCCTCCTGTAAAACGGAAACGCACGACCATACGGCCATCCCTCTGAGGTATACATCCGAAATACCCTGAGATGGACTTGAAGTCCCCGATGCTCATTTCATCATTCTCAAAGGCAACAACGGCATCTTCGAACCTGTCGACATATTCTCTGAACTTTGACATGTCGCTAACAGGCATCACCTCCCTCCAGTTCATCATCATAAAGTTCGTCCTCCATATCCGCCGGATACAAGTGTATCAGATGCGTTGAGACAATTAGATGCAGTCACAAACTAAATATTTTTCATAATTTGGTTTTTAAAATCCTTTGATTTCCGATAATCATTAATATACGCGCACCGTCGCTTAACATGAGTGGGAAGGCATAGCATAATTCGAACGGTGAATAGGAAAATTATATAACCGTCGAGACAATGGTGTGTTTGAGTCTTCGGACGATTCTTACGTTCAATACTATATAATGAGGTACAATAAATGTCAGGGGCAGAATCTCTAAAAACTGGTACTACGACCATCGGTCTAAAATTGAAGGATGGAGTGATCCTTGCAACCGATCAGAGGGCAACGGCCGGTCATATGATAGCAAGTAAAGAAGTCAGAAAGGTCTACCCCCTCTCAGATAACATCGGAATGACCATCGCAGGCTCTGTCGGCGATGCTCAACTTATGGTAAGGTACATGACTGGAGAGATATCCCTTTACAAGATGAAGAGGGGAACTCCGATATCCGTCACTTCCGCCGCCACACTGATATCCAACGCCATCCGTCAGGGATTCTATCTCGGGCTTATCGTTGGAGGTCGTGATTCCGCAGGCGGACATGTTTTCACCATCGACGGAATGGGGGGCTGTCTCGAAGATAACTACGCATCCGTAGGTTCCGGTTCCGTATTCGCACTTGGTTCTTTGGAGGCATCCTTTAAGGAAGATATGTCCAAGAAAGAGGGAATGGACGTCGCTATAACTGCGCTCAACTCCGCAAGGAGGAGGGACGCTTTCAGCGGCGATGGTTTCATGATGGCATACATAGGGAAAGACGGATACCAAGAAATCCCGCAGGCCGATATAAAGAAGCGTTGCGAGGAGCTGGGGTTCTTCTACCCTAACTAAACATTTTCTTAAACCGATATTTTTAACAATTTATAACAATTGACGGTGTTTTTTTCTAATACCGCCATGGTAGGATTCAAATGAATGCAGACAGGCTGTTTGACAGCCTAAGGGAAGAGGTCCGAAGGCTGATGCCTGATGACCTCGACATCACTTCGATAGAGTTCGAAGGCCCTATGGTTGTCGTGTATACGAAGGAATATGACAAAGTGTCAGGTGATAATAAGACCGCTAGGGAGCTCGCTCAGAGCCTCCATAAGAGGGTCGACATCAGGCCGGACCCCTCTACGCTTAGCGATTCTAAGATAGTCGAGGAAAGACTAAGAGAACTTATACCCGAGGAAGCAGGGATTTTTGATATATTTTTCAATGATGATACGGGAGAGGCTGTGGTAGAGGCCATTAAACCAGATGTTGTGAAGGGAAGCGAGGGATCACTGATCTTAAACCTTAAACAAGAGACTGGATGGAATGTAAAGGTTATTAGGACTCCTCCGATCCCCTCCAAGACTGTTGCCGATGTTCGTGGTTATCTCAGAACATACAAAAATGAAAGGCATGATATGCTTAGTCGCGTCGCTCGCAAGCTCGCACGCCCTATGTTAGGAGGCGAGCAGTGGGTACGTATGACTACCATGGGAGGGTTCAGGCAGATAGGTAGGTCTGCAACTTTACTCACCACGAGGGAGAGCAAGATATTGATCGACTGCGGGCTCGACCCCGGAAGTGACGATACACCTTATTTTGCAATACCTGAGGCACAGCCTCTCAGCGACATAGATGCAGTAGTCATAACCCACGCCCACTTGGATCACTGTGGTACTTTGCCTGCATTGTTCAAGTACGGTTATGACGGCCCAGTATACTGTACGGCGCCGACACGCGACCTCATGGCACTTCTCCAGTTAGACAATGTTAAACTGGGATTCGGTGAGGCTAAGAAGAATCTCTATGAAGCTAAAGATGTGCGTAACGAGATCATGCACACGATCACCCTGAAATATAACGAAACGACGGATATCGCACCCGACGTCCGTCTCACGTTGTACAATGCAGGTCACATCCTTGGATCCTCAATTGCACACTTCCACATTGGAGATGGATTCCATAACGTAGCCTTCACGGGAGACTCTAAGTTTGAGAAATCATGGCTTTTCAACCCTGCACATAATAAATTCCCAAGGGTGGAATCCCTTGTGATAGAATCCACATACGGCGGGAAGAACGATAACCAACCTTCCAGGATGGAGGCTAGCGAGGAAATGGGCAGACTGCTCAAGCAGGCAACGGAGAACGGAGGCAAGGTGCTAATCCCTGTCTTCGCCGTCGGAAGGTCACAGGAAGTCATGCTCGTCATCGAGGAGCTAATGCGCACGGGTAAGATACCTAAGCAGAATGTATACCTCGACGGCATGATATGGGAGGCCACGGCAATCCATACTGCTCACCCAGAGTTCCTAAACACACAGCTCAGGACTAAGATCTTCCAGCAGGACGAGAATCCTTTCCTTTCCCCTATATTCAAGAGGGTTGAGACTTCAGGCATGCGCGAGGAGATCTGTCATTCACCAGACCCCTGTATAGTTCTTGCTACGAGCGGGATGATGTCGGGCGGACCCGTCCTTGAATATTTCAGGGAATGGGCCGATGACGATAGCAATTGGTTGTTGTTCGTTGGATACCAGAGTGAAGGCAGCATCGGACGTACCATCCAGAGAGGCCGTAACAATATAACCATGAATCACCGCGGAAGGTCGATAGACCTGAAGATAAACATGAACCGTGTGACAGTTGATGGTTTCTCAGGACATTCGGACCGCAAACAGATGATGAAGTACATCTCTACGATGGAACCTAGGCCGGACAAGATCATAATAGGTCATGGCGAGGAGCGCAAATCCTTGGATTTAGCCTCGTCACTGTACAAGAAGTTCGGTATCGAGACCAAAGCGCCCCTTAACTTAGAGACAATCCGTTTGAAGTGAGTGGAATAAAAACCTTAAAGGGGGGAAATCCCCCCTATTTTTAGGTAAAAGGTTTGAAGGGACATCACCAGTTGGTGGCCCTTAGCTCGAAGTACTTCTGGTCATGCTTGCACGCAGGGCACGTACCGGGCGCGCTTTTACCTACGTGGATGTAACCGCAGTTACCGCACTTCCACATTACAGCCTCATCCCTCTTGAAAACGATGCCTTCTTCAAGGTTCTTGAGAAGTGCCAGATACCTCTCTTCATGTTTCTCTTCAACATTTCCGACCTTCTCGAGTAAGGCAGCTATATCCTTGAATCCTTCCTCGCGCGCAACCTTGGCGAATTCGGGGTACATCTCCGTCCATTCGTAGTTCTCGCCTTCTGCTGCATCCTTTAGGTTGGTCACAGTGTCAGGTATTTCTCCGCCACACAGGAACTTAAACCAAAGTTTTGCGTGCTCCTTCTCGTTTTCAGCAGTCTCCATGAATATATTGCTGATTTGCTCGTATCCATCCTTCTTTGCCTGCGAGGCGTAGTAGTTGTATTTGTTTCTGGCCATACTCTCTCCCGCGAATGCGGTCTGGAGGTTGGCTTCTGTTTTAGATCCTTTAAGTTCCATGTTTTACCTAAGACTTTGATTTAAGTCATTGAATATGAACCTTACGTATACATGCGTCGAATTACGCTGTTCATTTTTTCTTGATCTTCCGAGGGCGATGGGAAAATCCCTTCTTCAGATTGCCGTCCTTGTCGAAATGGTTATTCAGGAGTTTGGTGAGGTTCTTCCTGGCCGTATAGTTCTCGGGATCCAATTTGATGATTATCTCCAACTCTCTCCTGGCCCTCTCGAACTCCTTAAGGTCGTTCAGAAGCACGGACGCGTAGTGTATGCGGTAATCCACACTGTTAGGTTCGAGCTCTATAGCCTTAAGGCAGTATTCCGCAGAACCTCTAAAGTCGACCATCTGCATCCTTAGGAACTGTCCGTATGCGCTGAAGACCTCGGCCGATGGATCGAGTTCGAGGATTTGTTGGTAAATCTCATACGTATCGTTGTTGTACTTCTTATCCCCACTAAGAGCTACGGCCTTCGCCTTCAATGCCTCAAGGTTTTTAGGATCCCTCTCCAATACCGCATCAAGTTGGAAAATACCGAACTCAAACTCATCCAGACTGTAAATGTAGAAATTTGAAAGAAGGATACGCGCCTTGTGGTTTTCTGGATCTGTCTCAAGATAGCCCTCAAGAGTTTTCACAGCGCCCTCTGGATTGCCGCCAGTGTTCTGACGTTTGGCCCTTTCCATAGCCTCGAATGCTAAATCCTTCATAAGCTCATGAGTGTGGGTCGCAGATATAATTCTTAGGAACATTTTTCATTGTTTTATGCAATGCCTCATCAGATGTCCGTTAAGATCTATATCGCCGGTCCACTGTTCTGTGAGGCGGAACTTGATTACAACAGGAAACTGGCAGATAGACTTGAAGCATACGGCTTTGATGTCACTCTGCCCCAAGAACTGGAACACGATACCAAAGAGTTAGTCGAAATCGATACGGAGAACTCATATCAAAGTGTCTTCGATGCCGATCTTCAAGCATTGATGGAGTGCGATGTTCTTTTGATGGTCATGGATGGCCGAGTCCCTGATGAAGGTGCATGTGTCGAGTTAGGCATAGCTTACAACATGGGAATGGAATGTTTCGGAATCAAGACTGATGTGCGATCTTCTGAATACGGAATGGATAATTTCATGATAACCGGGGCTTTGAAAGGCAGGGTATCGAGGAACGTGGAAGAACTGTGCGAGATGATAGGTTCGACCTCTGGAATATTCAAAGATTAAATACATTCATGCTGATATTTTACCATGGTATCGAGTAATAAGGATAAAACTGACAATAAGGCAAAATCCAAGTCCATAACATATCGGGTGACTCCGGATAGGGAAAGGAACAAGTGGAGGGTGAAGGCCGACGGCGCTGCTCGTGCTATCGGTTATTACAATACCAAGGAAGAGGCCCTCAAGAAGGTGGACGACCTCAAATCTAAGAATAAGAGTGCGAACTTGTCCGTCCACAAGAAAGACGGCAAGTTCCAGAGCAAATGAGGCTCATTTGATATCCTTTTCGGCATCTTCCAGCTTTTTTAACATCTTATCTTTTTCTAAGTAGAAGCTGTAGATCATCCCATCCTTGAATCTGTGATAGAAACTATTCACATAGACGAAGGAGTAGATTACCGATATAACTAGCATGAAAATCATGTAACTTGCATAGATTATGAGGACCTTCGCCAGGTCCATCTCAAGATATGCCAGCGTATAGAATAACAATACAAAGAACATCACGACGGCCGCACTTGACGTCAGCCTGCTTTGCATCCCCTTCCAGAGGTAATAGTCCCTAGGAGCGGATGATTTGACCTTAACGCCTATCGTCCTTATGATATGCCAAGGTATCACGAGTGCAGCGATGAACAGCGAGAGTAGGATCGAAGTCATGAGCATAATCTCCAAAGGCATCTCCTTTACAAAGTAAGGATTAAGGAACATGAAGGAGCATATCGCCAGCCCCGTAATGAATATGCCATATACGATTTCCCTAAAAACTCTAATATTGAACTTTCCATCATCTCCTTCCGGTTCTAGAACCACATCGTCCACATCTATCATGTCTGGAACCTTGAAAAGCCATAATGAGGCCTTGTGGACCTTCTGATTTGGATTGTTCTTCATGGGACCTATCAATATCTTCGAGAAGTATTTTCTGAAATATGCGGATATTATCGACGATACAGCAGCGGCGACGGAAATTATCGCGATCTCGATGAGATAACTTCCAAATAGGATAGTCCAGAACGTCACCTCCCCAGGTTTGATATGAAGATAGAACTCGCTCACGAACATGTTCGGAGTGAATTCAGGGCCACCCAATCCGAATAATACCAAAGAGAAGACAAGGGGCAGGATGATCAGAATCGGCAAAGAATATCTGAACTTCACCACCTGTTTCCGAATGAACGGTATACATACGAAACCAAAGGTGACGAAACCGTATGAGAAACCAAGACAAATGGCGTATATCAGTTCATGAACCTCGGTCACAGGTATGTTGATGATGAAGAATGTCACCAATACAAGACAATAAATCACTATAAGAGGGAAATATTTCACAATGAAGGAGTCGAGCCTGTTCTTACTTGGAACTATATTTTCGCCCTCCACAAAATCTCCGCCATTACCTGATATACAGTCTAGTATCAATGGTTTATGTAAATATGCTTATTTATTCAAACAGATAGTATACTCTATGGCAGACCCCTCAGATTTGAAGATTAGAGGATACACCAGAAGTGATGTCAACGCTCGCAGAGCCGCAGCTGAAGAGTTCAGCGGCACTTCTCTTGAAAGTGTATCTAAATACTGCTTTAACTCGGAAACAGCATCGAAGAACATCGAGAATATGATCGGTGCGACTCAAATACCTCTAGGTTATGCAGGTCCAGTCACCATAAAGGGGGACCATGCTACGGGAAGGTTCCTGATCCCCCTTGCCACCACTGAAGGTGCGTTGCTAGCGTCGATATCCCGTGGTATGTCCGTCGCAGAGGCGGGGGGAGGGATTAGGACCAAAGTGTTCAAGGACGCGATGACCAGAGCTCCTGTTTTCAAAGTAAGGGATCTTTCCCATTCCGTATCCGTCATAGAATGGATCGAGGAGAACATGGATAAGATCAAGGAGGCGGTCAGTAAGACCACATCCCACGGTAAACTTGTAGATATCGATCCATATCCTGTGGGTAGGAGCCTGTATCTCCGTTTTTCCTATACTACCGGCGATGCCATGGGGATGAATATGACCACGATAGCGACAGAGGCAGCCGGGAGGGTCATCGAAGAGGGTACTGGAGCTCGGCTCGTATCCGTATCCGGTAACATGTGCAGCGACAAGAAGGCCGCTGCTATCAATGTCATCAAGGGAAGAGGTAAGACAGTCGTCGCCGAGGCGCTGATACCTAAAGACGTAGTCGAGAAGAAACTCCATACAGACGTGGGGTCCATCGTAGAGGTGAATTACCGCAAGAACCTGATGGGGAGTGCCCTTGCAGTGACTTTGGGTGCCAATGCACATGCCGCAAACATGGCTGCCGCACTCTACATAGCAACAGGGCAGGACCCGGCACAGGTCGTGAGCGCAAGCATGTCGTACGTATCATGTGAGGATGTGGACGGGGATCTGTATATCTCGGTAAGGATGCCCGCTGTCGAGGTAGGTACAGTAGGAGGAGGGACATCCCTCCCTTGTCAGACCGAGGCTCTGAATATGATAGGATGTCATGGTGTCGGTAAGGCCAGTAAATTAGCAGAGATCGTGGCCGCAACCGTATTGGCAGGAGAGCTGTCTAGTATCGCCGCGCAGGCAGCAGGGCATCTGGGTTCCGCACATTCCGCACTAGGTCGTTGAACTCTGAAAGTCCTTTTATAGGGAATTATCAATGGAGTTCGCATGCCAGTCATCAACTTCAGCTACAGCGACCTTTGTTCGTTGATAGGTGAGGAGGTACCGCGGTCCGTCCTGATAGAGAAAATACCCTTGATTGGAGCGGATATGCAAGATACAGAGGAAGGCGCGGACGATATGTCCGTCGAATTTTTCCCTAACAGGCCTGATCTATACAGTGTAGAGGGTCTTGCCAGAGCCCTCAGGTCATTCTTAGATATCAGACCAGGGCTACAGACCTATGACGTCGAGAATGCTGAAATAGAGGTTACAGTCGATGAGAGCGTCAAGTCTCTCAGGCCTCACTTCTTATGCGGCGCCGTATTCAATCTGAAATTCGATGACAATCTTCTGAAATCCATGATGGACCTTCAGGAGAAACTGCATCTTACGATCGGTCGCAAGAGAAGTAAGCTTGCCATAGGCATACACGATCTGGATAAGGTGACGCCTCCGTTCACATATTCCCTCGAATCACCAGAAAAGGTGAAGTTCACGCCTCTCGGCATGGCCGAGGTCATGGACTTGAACGATATATTGTTAAAACACGAGAAGGGACGGGAATATGCCCACCTTTTGAAAGGTGCAGAGAAATATCCAATAATCAGGGACTCTAAGGGGAATGTGCTTTCATTCCCGCCCATTATAAACGGAACGCTTACCACCGTCACTACAAAGACACGTAATGTCTTCGTTGACGTCACCGGAACCGACCATAAGGCCGTGAAAGGTGCTTTGGATATAGTCTGTACCGCTTTGGCCGAGAGGGGCGGACGAATAGGTTCCGTACATATGAACGATAACGGGGAGAAATTCATGTCACCCGACCTCGCTCCATCAAAGTGGACTTTCTCGGCTGAGAAATGTGATAGGTTCCTTGGTACTGACCTCGGGCCGAAGGGGATAACTGAATCCTTATGGAGGATGGGTCTCGATTCCACTGCAGGAAAGGACGATTCCATCTTTGTTTCTATACCTTCGACCAGGGTCGACATTATGCATGAGGTCGATCTCTTCGAAGATGTGGCAGCTGGTTACGGTTTTGAGAAATTCGGGAAACCTTACAAGCTGGATAATACAGTCGCCTCACGTCTGGTCGAGACCGTTTTGTCTGATGGTGTGAGAGATATTTTGATTGGACTGGGTTATACTGAGGTAACCACACTTACACTTAGTAATGAGATGGACGAATTTACAAGATCCGGAATACCAGAGGAAACTTTGGTCAGGATCAAGAATCCTATAACGGAGGACCATACATGCCTCCGTGTGAACCTATTTCCCAGTCTCATGAGGATCTTGAAACATAACCGCCATAGGGACCTGCCCCAAAGGATATTCGAGGTTGGATACGTTATAAGCGATTGTAAGAATTCGTTACATCTTTGTGCAGTATCTGCCGCATCGAGGACCTCTTTCACCGAATCCAAGTCCTTGGCTGAAGGTGTACTGAGGGAGATGGGTTGTGATTATTCTATAAAAGGATGCGATTACCGCACATTCGTGCCCGGTAGGGGAGCGTCTGTGATCGTTGATGGAGAGGTCATCGGGATTTTTGGAGAGCTTGCCCCCAAGGTCATAACCGATTTTGGCATAAACCATCCTATATTGATGTTCGAGCTAAATATTGATGGATTCGTTTCGAAGGGTTCCAAAATGTTTTGATGTGATACTATGGATGTTGGAGATAAATTCCCGGATTTCGTACTTGTAGATGAGAACAACGAGATGCTCGATAGCAAAGAATTGGAAGGCATACGCTTCGTGATATACTTCTATCCCAGGGATAATACCGCGGGATGCACTAAGGAAGCAGTCGAGTTCTCGGAACTTTCAAAGAAGTTCTTGATGAGGAACATACCTGTCATAGGTGTGAGCAGGGATTCCCCGGCATCCCATAGAAAGTTCATAGAAAAACACGATTTAAAGCTCAAGCTTTTAAGTGATCCTGAACGAACGCTTACTGAGGCCGTCGGCGCATGGGGAATCAAGAAGATGTACGGGAAGGAGTCCGAAGGCGTGATCCGTTCAACGTTTATCATTGGTCAGGACGGTAAAGTAGAGGCAGCTTGGAAAAAGGTAAAGGTCGCAGGTCATGCACAGGAAGTGCTGGACCATGCAGTTTCCCTGATCAAGAAATAATCAAAGTAACTCCTTGAAACCCTCTCCGCGGTATTGCCAGTAGATGGCGGTACCTTTACGTCCCTCTATATTATCGGGCATGGGGAATATCCCCTCCTCTACCGTGGCCACCTGTGGGAACGAATTGCATTCATAGCGTATGGTCTTGTCACCGGATGTCTTGAACATGCTGAGTTTCCGGCCATTCAGTTCGAGCCCACAACATTCCGTCACAATGCCCGTTCCCATGGAAGCCGCTACCCTTGGTGCAATCTCCTTGCCTTTAAGGGTTGAACCTATCAGAACAGAGGCAGGTATCACGCGCTCACATACGGAGGTTATAGCTTCGGAATATGCCTCGGGATGGAAATCCCTCAACTTGTCATTCCTTATATGATACAGTGAGTCTACTCCATATGAGAAGATATCGTCGTACAGGTCCTTGCATTCTATGCCTCCAAATATGACGCCGAATACCCTCCCTCCCTTTAGTTTCGTGGCCAGGGACAAGAGCTGTGCGGATACGGGGTGAATCTGCTTCACCGCATCCCTTATGACTGTCTCGATGAATACGAGTGTCCCATCGGCTGTAGACTGGTTAGTATCGTAATGATCCAACATCCCCGGAGGTATCCTCTGCTCTCCTTCACAGGATCCGCCCTCGCCACTGCTGGAACATGATCCTGCACTTGCACAACTGTTGCAACTACTCAACTGCACACCTCCTTCTTTATTACACGGGAACCTTGGATACCTACAGAGTTTTTCGCAAGTTCGAGATCCTTTCGTCCCAATACCATAATCTCGGTATCTACTTCCTTCTCTGAATATTGAATATTGACTCCGTCTCCCATGGATATTATGGAACCTGCGGGAACGCGACACTTTCTGATCTCATCCCCGTAATCCTGTTTGACGAATATGCCTTCATCATCCCTGCCCACCTCGGTGACATAACAGAACTGTTGAATCTTCATAAGATGTGCCAGCATAGGTACGATGGGATCGTAGCTGGTGAATATCATAAGTTGCATGTCTGGACAATATTTGCCTATGAATGCTGCATATATCCTCGATAGAGCCCAAGTATCCGAGCCCATGAAATCCTGGTCCATGAGCCGGTAGGCATTGGCCGCACCTCCAGAGATGCACGTTTCCAATAAATCGTCCTTTTTTTCAGTACCTACCGCGAGTGCGGTAACAGTATCTCCTTCGGACGTCAGTGTCTGTGTGGCACCCAATGCGGAATCGGGGTTGCTCACAGCAGATATTACGTACTCCATAATTCCGTATGTCCTAGACAGGCTATTAAAGTAATCAGTAACCAAGAGTCTTGGATATCCGGGGTATCATTGCGGCAGTTACTGCCTGTTCCGTCAACGTCTTACGATTTAACAGACCGTTGCTCAGCATCCCGACGGCACCGTGCTTCTTCCCGATATCTTCATCACCATACAGCTCGGAGATTGCCTCGGATACGGTTTTTCCTTTGCGGACCAACGCAGTTATCTTCTCAGGATAAGCGAATCCTGGACCCATACCTACCGTGAGATATCCGTCCTTGTCGATTACAGCACAATACTGGATGTCGAACAGTCCCTCCTCCATCTCAAACACGCCTGCTTCGATGCCGACTGCCATATCGTGCCCGCCCAATGCATTCCTTGCACGGTTGATCGCACCGATTCTGACATCGGATTCAAAAGGTTGCTCGGGAACATCGGATTCCGCATCCACGGATGTTATCCTCACACTGCCGTAGATCCTCTCCATGACCGCCCTTACCGCCTCTATCTTAACGGGGTTCATCGAGCCTACGGATAAATCCATCGCCTTTACGGACCCGTCCCTTCCATATCTCCCTTCCAATATACCGGAGGAGCTTATCTTCTTACCATCATCGGCCATTACCAGAGAGACAACGGAAAACTCCAGTGGAGCCACTCCGCGGGACTTGCGTTCCTCGTTCAGTTTTTTACCATTTGACAAAGTATCCTCAGACACCACGAGAACGTCGATGGCATCCATCGTCTCCCTAGGTCCGTATATGTCCTCTATGACGAATACCTCCCAAGGCTTCCTCATGCCCTTGAGATAGGTTTCAAGGACGGACCTCCTTATCTCCAGCGGGATGATTCTATCCCGTCGTTCAGACGCCATCTCGTCGTTGGTTATGCCGATGCATATGTAGTCGCCTATCTCGAACGCCCGCATTAGCAGGGAACGGTGTCCGTCATGTAAAACATCGAAGGTACCCGCCACGGCGACACGCATCTCATGACCCCCAGATCACGACACCTACCGTGAACAATACAAGGATCGCGAGGACTATCAAGTATTTCCTGAGCTTCTTTTTCATCTCTTTGCCAGTGCTGTCCCTACACTCATCAGTGCAGTAGTTGCCTACACCGGTGAATGCCTTGCCACAGCTCATACAATGTCTGTGTTGCGGTATCCTTTCTACCTCGGCCATATGTACGTCATAAAAGTGCAGATAATAAAGGTTCACTCTGAACGGTCCATCTCATTTTGGACTACTACGATGCAATGATTGGCATGCATACTCTTAGGCCCGAGGGAAATACAGGACGGTTCGTATGAAAGAAGAGTCTGTTCCTCTTCCTCGGTCAGATCCCTGTCGTCCCCTAGGACGAATATCGGATCCTCTGGAAAATTGAACTCCCTTACATCCGTCCCATCTTCCTTAAGATAGACGAATTGTCCCTTTTCAGAAAGATGTTCCAACACCTCATCGAAGGATCTTCTAGAGATGTACACTCCAGGCGAAGACCTTATCTCCTCATCTTCAGCGACTTTTTTCAAAAGTGCGTTGCGTACGAGGGATGCCGTGCTCCTTTCGTCCGGGTTGAGATATCTGATGTCGGCGCCTGAGAATCTCACAGTCTTAGGGGCATCGTCCCCTCCTTCGAGGATCAGATACACTTCCACATCCTTCCTTATGTTATGACTGAGAAAAAATGCGGACGTCACACAGCGTACAAGGACGTCCAATCTCCCCGCACCGCCACATATGTCGTCCAATTTAAAATCCGCAGTTGTTCTGGCACGGTGGCCTGTGATAACGAAATACCTCACAGTCTCACTGTCCTAGGTCCATGTCCATTCCGCCGAGTTGTTTCATCAACTTCTTTCGCATCTTACGGTCCTTGCCTATGGTGCCCATCATCTTCTTGCTCTGATTGTATTGTTTGAGCAGGAACCTCACGTCCCTGACCTCCACACCTGCGCCGGCCGCTATACGTTCTACTCTTTTGCCCTTTATCAGGTTGGGGTGTTCCTTCTCCTCCAGGGTCATGGAATCCATAATCACCTTGAACTGTGAAAGACGGTTCTGGGATTCCTCATAATCAATCTTGTCCTCGACGTTGCTCATGCCGGGCAACATGGACATCACCTTGCTCAACGGCCCCATTTTAGTGACCGCAGCCATCTGTTGATACATGTCTACGAGCGTGAACTTACCGGAAAGCATGTTCCTGCTTGCCTGTTCTACGGCCTCATCATCGCCTATCTCATCCTGGGCTATCTGTGCGAGATATGAAAGGTCACCCATTCCCAGAAGTCTCGATATGAAACGGTTGGCGTCGAAGGGTTCCAGGTCGCGTATGTGCTCCCCTGTACCTGTGAACACTATCCTTGCGTCCGTCTTAGCTACGGCGGACAGCGCACCTCCTCCTTTGGCCGTACCGTCCATCTTGGTAAGGATTACGCCTGTGACGCCTACGGCCTCATGGAAGGCCTCCGCCTGCGGTCCAGCCTGCTGACCGACCTGTGAGTCTAATACCAATATTCTTTCATTGGGGTTCGACACCTTGGATATATCCTTGAGTTCCTGGATCAGGTCCGACTCTAAAGCGTGACGTCCGGAGGTGTCTATTATCACCACTTTTTTGTCCTTGAACTCGGCCATACCGTTCTTCACAATCTTGACGGCATTCTTTTCCCCGGGTTCCCCGTAGACTTCTGCATTCACCTTAAAGCCCAGCTGTTGGAGCTGGTCCAACGCCGCCGGACGGTATACATCGGCGGCGATAAGGCCGACAGAGAATCCTTTTTTAATGAAATAATTAGCAAGCTTCCCTGTACTGGTGGTTTTTCCCTGACCATACAGACCGACCATCATTATGGTCTGGGGCTTGAGGGCGAGCCCTTCGCCGTTATCCAAAAGTTTGACGAGCTCATCGTAGATGATCTTGACGATATGGTCCTTTGGACTTCTGCCCGCAGGAGGTTTCTCATTCAGGGCACGTTCCTGGACGGCGCCTGTGAGCTTCAATACAAGCTGTACATTAACATCTGCCTGCAAGAGTGCACGCTGCAGGTCCTTGGTGACCTCCTTGATGAGTTCTTCATCTATCGATGAGGCGCCGCTGATCTTTCTAAGGACGTTCCTTAGTGACTTTCCCAAACCGTCCAATGCCATAGAAACAAATTCCAGATGTGCTACGATATATTATAGATTTAGTCTTAAAACTGAAAAAGTGCGGGAAGAGGTCAGCCGGTCAGAAGGGATGGGATGCACTCTACATAACTGACCTAATCCCCGTATATCTTCATTGGATGAGGGCTATATAAATCTTCTTAAAAATAAAAAACTTTAATGCCTGCAGTTTCCTGCAGGCGAAATTGTTTAGAGGTAGCCCGAACGCTGAAGGGCCATAAGGTCGTCAGTGCTGAGCTTGTCTCCGCTCTTGAAGCGCTCAAAGATATCCTGGGCCTCTTTCTTGTTCTCGGCTTCAGCCTTCTTCTTACGGACGTTGGATTTGCGATTCTTGATCGACATCGCTTCCTTGTCTGCCTCATGGATGGATCCTACGAGCTCGATGTGCTTCTTGTGCTCTTCGTCGCCCATACGTCTGTATTCCATATGTTTAGCCTGTGCCGCGTCGGCCTCTTTCCTGATCCTGTCTGCCTGGTCATAGAGCCCGATCATCTTCTCGTGCTCCGACTGTGCCTTATCAGCACTTTCGGTCATATCGGTGTGATATGACTCCGCTTTGGCCTTGGCTTCCTTAAATTCAGTGTGAACCGCTCTAAATTCGGTATTCTGTTCAAGTGATGAATCGACCTCGGATTGACGCCCTTCGATACTTCTGGCCAGTGTGGATATTTCCTTAACCAATTTGTCTTCGGCATCCTTGTTCATAGCCTTGGTCTGCTGATCGATCTCAAGCCTTCTCAAGGTCCTCTTCATCTCTTCAAGTGATTGTCCAGGTTTTTCTTTATCTTCGGGTCTTTCGGGCCTGAGTTCCGTCATTTTGGCCTTGAAATCAGAGACTTTCTTATTCCACTCGTCCCTGCTAGCCTTGGATTCTCTGACCTGTTCATTTAATTTATCGCGAAGGTCCCTGCACTTGCCTGCCTCGGTCACGAAATCCCGGACCTGTGCATTCAGAGAGTCTCTTTTTGCCTTCCATTCCCTGGAAAGAACGTGATATTCGTCTCTCTGATGCCTGTGCTTGTCTGCATTGAGGTCGACTATACTACGTTTCTCCTCAATGGCTTCGAGTCTTTTTGCAGACTCTTTCTCATTAAATTCTGTATCTGCTGTATCTGCTGTATCTTCCGTATCTTTTGTCTTTTCTGCAGTCTTTTCAGTTTCATCAACTGTTTCTTCTGCAGTCTCTTCGACGTTTTTGATCTCGACTGTTTCTTCTGCATTTACTTCAGTTTCATCAACTGTTTCTTCTGCAGTCTCTTCGACGTTTTTGATCTCGACTGTTTCGACAACATCGTTCTCAACAGATACGGTTTCCTCTTGCTGAACTTCTTCAGAATTTTGCTGAGCTTTAAAATCAACCTCTTTCATAAATCCACACTCGTGTTCGACTGATCATGAGTAAAGCATGATCCACTTGTTTTGGCTCTATAAAACAATTCACTTATAAGATTTTCTGCTAATATAGACCTAAATCAGACATTAACGCGTATTGTACGAGATGAGTGTATCACACTCTAATCAGTTATAAATAATCTAATTGACTCACTCACACGATTCAAATGAATGTATTATGCCCGCTGGATTACAGATACGGCCATGAGGACATGAAGTCCATATTCTATGACGACAGCCGTCTTCAGTACCAGATGGACGTGGAAGCTTCCTTAGCCAAAGCCCATGCTTCACTGGGTACTATATCTGCAGATGACGCCGTGGAGATATGTAGGGTAGCTACCCTAGATATCGTCAAACCTGAAAGGGTTAAGGAGATAGAGGCAGAGACGAGACACGATGTTATGGCGATGGTCAAGGCAATGACCGAACAATGTTCCGGAGATGCGGGGAAATACGTCCACCTAGGGGCTACATCCAATGATATTGTGGACACTGCCACCGCACTTCAGATCAAGGACGCCCTAAGCATCATCGAAAAGGACATCGATGATCTGATTTATGTTTTCGCGAAGCTCGCCAAACGCGAACGCGATACGCTGGAGATTGGAAGGACGCATGCACAGTTCGCCATACCTATCACATTCGGATTCAAGATATCCGGATATATAGCCGAGATGCTCAGGCACAAGGAGCGCCTTAATGAGATAAAACCGCGTGCATGCGCGGGCAAGATGGCAGGCGCCGTAGGTAACGGGGCTGCCCTCGGTAAGAACTTCTTCGAGATACAGGAATCCGTAATGGACGACCTAGGATTGGGTTACGAGCCCGCGGCCACACAGGTCGTCGGACGCGACAGATATACTGAATTAATCTGTTACATGGCCAACGTTGCAACATCCTTGGAGCGTTATAGCACCGAGGTCAGGAATTTGCAAAGGTCTGAGGTTGCCGAGGTATCCGAGGCCTTTGACGAGAGTAAACAGGTTGGAAGCTCCACCATGGCGCATAAACGCAACCCTATCAACGCAGAGAACGTGTGCGGTCTTGCACGGATCCTGAGAGGGTTTGTGACGCCAACGTTCGAATCTCAGATTCTTTGGCATGAGAGGGACCTTTCGAACTCGTCCTCGGAACGTTTCACCTTACCACACGTATTCACGCTTCTCAACGATATACTGAGAAAGACTTCCTATATTTTCGACGGAATGATAGTCCATTCTGACAAGATGCTCAAAAACATCGAGTCCTCCAAGGGCCTCGTCATGGCCGAACCGGTAATGATGAAGCTGACCGAGAAGGGTATGGGAAGACAAGAAGCCCATGAGATATTGCGTAAAGCATCAATGATTGCTATAGATGAGGACCGTCAGCTCAGGGACGTCCTCAGGGAAACTAAGGAGCTAGACGGCATCCTCACTCATGATGAGATTGATAAGGTGATGGATCCTGCCGGTTATACCGGCGCCTCCAAAGAGATCACCGATCGTATGGTCGCCGCGGCCGAGAAGGCTTTAGATAGAAGGGTGTGAACCACATGTCCAGAAAAACAAAGATGAAGCAATCGGCCTTCTTTGGAGCCATAGCTGGATTGGTGGTATTCACCATATTCCTCTACTTTGGATCTTCGTTGTGGTCTCTGCTGTTCATACCATTCGGTGCATTAATGGGCTGGGCAACAATATACGCTGAGAGGGAATGACGGTCAGAGCCTCTTTCCCGCGTGTTCCCCTGGAGTGACGTAGTACACATCGTCAACGGTAAGTTTCAAAAGAGTCTTTGCAGGGAACGCCTCCTTCTTCTTGTGGGCAATGTCGACGGCAAATTCATAATCCTCGCCTGAATCCTCTATACTTACGGAGCATTTTACCTGATAGCTCTCACCACCAGACCTTACAGCATAGAATGATGCTTTAGGGTTCTCGCGGATATTCTCGATCGATTTGTCCATGTAGTTATCGATGACCCAAATGCTTCCGTCGCGTCCTTCAAAAAGGAATCCTATGGGCGCTACGTTGGGTATCCCGTCCTTGGACGCTGTCGCAAATGGGAAGACCTTCTGTTCTTCCATTACGTCCTGTACTTCTTTACTTAGACCTTTGATTGCCATGATGCATCGAATCAACCCGATGTATTATAATCTTATTCGGAGGCTGAATAAGCAGTTATGCTACCTTTGGGAGTTACCACTCCACGGGTGGAAGTGGTGCCAGCGATAATCTGGACATCGAACCTGTCGTCGCTCCTATCGAGGGACATTACCTCTTGCGGCGATAGATGTGAATAATAAGTATCCGGGATGTATTTCCTAGCGGCCGCCTGTGCGATCTCCATCTCATCATGGGTCGGTCTCCTATAATTCTGACCGGGAACTGGGATATATCCCATGATGTGGAACTTATAGACTTCTATGGATATTAGGAAATCAGCCAAGGATTCAACCTGGTCCACTTCCACAAGTCCGGGTATGTAGATCAGATTGACTGCCAGATCCATACCTCTCTTCGAGGCTTCCTCCACCTGGGAGTAGATCCTTTTCTTTGACAGACCCGTCAGCTCGAGATGGATGTTCTCGTCCCATGCCTTTAATCCGACGTTTGCAGCGTCGATGTTCGGTAGCTGTAGATTTGAACCATTGGTGTGTCCCAACGATGTTATTGCACCCAACGTCTTCTTAGAGAACTCCAGAAGACGCGGCAGATCCTTGGAAATGGTAGGTTCCCCTCCCATGAAGTTAACACGCGAGGGCATGACGGACATAAGTGCATCCTCGATCTCCTCGGCCTTAAGGAACGACTCAGGACGAGGGTATGCTAAACCTGGCCTCCCTTCAGGACCGCTTCGCAGTTTGTAACTACAGATGGGACATTTGAAAGTACATCCATAGTTGTGCACGGTAGCGAAATCGTGCTTCTCATTGTATGTGACATTATAGAACGCCATGCAATCAAATCAGAAATGTCGAAGCTCGTACTTTAATGTTATTAATTATTTTCAATTAGTGTTACTCCGTTATTACAATAATGTTATCCGTATGCGCTCTAAGCATACTGAGGATATTTATAAAAAATCATATCCCTTCTGAAATGTGCAAATGATTTATATCCTACTTAGGAATCACAGAACCAGATGGGCAAGTAGATCAGCCCGGTAGATCGCTTCGTTCGCAACGAAGAAGTCGCGAGTTCAAATCTCGCCTTGTCCACCATCTTACCTCATTATAACCCTTAATTTAAAAATCAACAAATAGTATTGACTTTCATCACCGTCTTATCTATCTCGAGACCCTCCTCTACCTGATTATTCTAGATATTGAGTTGAGGTTTCCTTCAGTATTATCTGCGATAGGAGTGTCTGTTTCCTTGTTCTAGTAATCTATTCACAATCTTTGATTTGATTATAGTTCAATCATTAGGCGAATTATTGATTTTGTCTAGATTTATAAAGAAGCTTGTGTATTTTCCAATCTCTGATATAAGCGTGATATTGCACTATCTATATAGACTACATAAACAAGACTTAAATATATGTCGAACAATGTAGACATAGAAGTTGTGAACGGTGGAAGCCGGGTACCTGGTATAGGTCCTCGCCGGGTGGCGAGGGACGGGTGCATATTCATACCTTCTCAGCCCCCTTCTCTGCTGCGATTACCTTTCCATACCATCTAACTCCTGGTTGGGGATTTTTCAAGGCTTTTTTCTTACTATGCTCTCGATTCGATACTGAGTCAACAGTACATTTTACTGAGCGTCAATATGATTGGATTAGAATTTAGATATTCCAAATAAATATACTTAGTAAATGCATATATAGGGTTCCAGAGGTTCTAGAATCATGTACGTTTATATCTTAGGCGGATTCCTGGGGAGCGGGAAGACCAGCCTTATGATCGACTTGACTTCGATGTATATCGACAGAGGAAAACGAGTAGCCCTTATTGTGAACGAATCTGGAGACATCGGTGTTGACGGTACGACACTGAAAAGGGAAGGGTATGATGCAATAGAGATGCCCCAAGGATGCATCTGCTGCACACTTTCAAGCTCACTTCAGACGGGGGTTCAGAATATTACTAGGGATATAGATCCCGACATTCTAATGATTGAGCCTACTGGGCTAGCTCTGCCTAATAGGGTTAAGGAGATTGTACATGACGCTATGATTGGTGAGGAAGAGATTATGATAATCGGTGTCGCCGACATACAGAGGTTTGATGACCTTATAAAGAGGAAAGAGGATTTCTTTAAAAAACAGATGGCCGGAAGCAATTTTATATTGGTGAACAAAAGCGACCTCTCTACCAAGGAAAGGATGGATGAGGTTCTAGATTGGTTAAGGTCTAAATTTAGCGATAGGGAGGTAATCCCAATATCGACCAATACAGGCCATAACATGGATAAATTACATGAGATGATGAAATGACTGGAGAACAAAGTTCAATAGAGGAGGCTGGGGGCGTCGCCGTCGGCTTTGCAGGATATATAACAAACTACAATGCAGATTCCCAGGCTAAATTGGTAAATGTATTGCTCGATGTCGGTAAATGGGTACAAAAGGAGGTCGGGGTCCTTTTGGGACATATCAAATGCAGCGTATTCCTAGAGGATGATTCTGGAGTCACGTTGAACCTTACAAACATCGATGAGGGTGTCACAATCCGCGGAACCATCGAACCTTTAGAGAGGGTGGGTTTCAACATGTTGTGCGCGGTTCTGGATGTGGATAAGGCTGCGCTCGAACACGAGGTGCATCATGCCTTGGACGATTCGTTCTTGGATATCGAATTGACATCGCATGATTGTCATTGTGACAATCATGAACATCATGAACATCATGAACATACCCACGGTCCTGACTGTGGGTGTAAAGGCGATCAATGCCACAAAAATCATAAACATCATTGAAGTTTTTTGATTTCCGAATGACTGTGGGTGTTAACTCTAAAACAAATTAAAAAATGATGGTCCCCGTTGAGG
>DATERX010000031.1:0-22238 GCA_035271165.1 Candidatus Methanomethylophilaceae archaeon | reverse complement strand
GAGCACCAATTATCCTGATACGTTAAATATACGCGTTATTCACAGATTTTTCACTTAAGTTTTTAGCCAAAGGCAAAGGAGAACAAGGAACGTTCCAGCAATTTCGGACTTATTGTTCGCCGTTTATGATATGGGAAGGTGTCTGTTCAGGCGTCGAAGGCGCCCGGACAGACCGCTCGGACTGTTTCTAACTGTTGAAAACCGTAAGTGGAAACGAGAACCTGACCTGCGAAACTATATATTTCAGCGCAAGCAGAATAGATTGTCTGTAGTAAGCGTCAAACTAGGAGTAGCATAGTACCATTTAGAAAATTATTCTAGGTTCATGTAATATTAAAGGTCAAAGCCTCTAGGAAAGCAGATTAATAATAATCTTGGGGCAGGATGCCTCATGTGAGGGATTTCTAAAATCTAGCGGGAACCGTTGAAAGTTTTACGCGTCGACCCTCTTATCGAAACCTACTGAACCTTGTCATTACTGTGCAGGTTAGGAGTTAGGCAAGTATCCGTAAAATCCTTAAGTACAATCAAGCAAGATTTTCTTCAAAATCTAAAAAGTAAGCGTAAACCGAATCAATGATACGTGATAAATTATATACTTGGATGATTAATCCAAAGGTATAAATCGATAACTATTCCATATCCGTTTAATCTAATTATGGATAGTAGGTGATACAGTGGACAAAAAAACAATGACAATTATGGCGGTGGCGATTCTAGTCGTGGCAGCCATAGGAATAGGGGCATACGTCCTCTATGACGGTGCAGAAGAAGCCCAGGGGACAAAGATACTCATTCAAGATAGCGATGGAGTATACTTCTGGATCGAGGGGGAAGGAAGTAATGGGCTGACAGCTTTGACAAACGCTTGCGAAAGATATGATATTCCTCTCGAGACTTCATTAGGCAGTTACGGTCAGTCGATAGACAGTATCTTCTCGATCGAAATGTCTTCTACAGGAGTGGGGGATGATGAAACGTGGTCATGGTGGGACCAGCGTAGCTATATCGATGGAGAATGGACCAGTAATGAGGTATCTATCGACAAGGTGAACACCTCGGATGTGGATGCGCTCGCATTCGTATTCTCCGACGGATCAGTCATGCCTGCAGTAGGGCCAACCGGAATTTCAGCATGAAAGTGACGAACAAAGCATAAGATCTGAAACGCAGAACACTAAGATGACATGGTCTGAAGGAATGTAATCATTCATCGACCAGAATAAACCTTTTAAAAAATTTCAATAAGGTGTGAAATTGGAAAAAACCGCGAGAATCAAAACGATGCTGTCCGCGACACTCATAATTTTTTGCATTACATCTACGGCATTCGTTGTTTCGGGTCTCACACACGTTCAGGAAATGACAGGCGCAGTTGTTGATTTTGGTGGCGGTAAAACATACTTTGGAGCAATTCCCTACGAGGATGACCCCGACTCACAGGAAGGACTTGAAACAACATGTAATGTTTTTAGTTTTGAACTATTGTGGGATGGCGATATGGTGATCTCAATAGATTCCATAGAATCCGGGACGGACGAAAGAGCGTGGGGACTTTACATAGTGGAAAAATCCAAGACGAATACTCAGGACTCATATGAATGGAAAAAGATATCAGGAAATCCGCGAGAAGTTATAATCAACGATTATGCTGCGGTCGCATGGGCATATTGCTCCGAAGAAGAATCTCCCTCCAGGGCAGTAGATGCAACAGGGAAATGCTTCTATGGTTATGGGCATCCGAACAGGATTATATCTCTTGCACCGTCTTGTACTGAGATGGTATGTTCGGTCGGTGGTGAGCGCAAATTGGTAGGGGCGGACGAATTTAGTAATTACCCAGAGTCCGTAGAATCAGCCAGAAAATCTGGCAAGATTACAAGAATAGGCGGTTTTACTAATCCCAGTTATGAGTATATTATAAAATCCAATCCAGATTTGGTAGTATGCATCAACAGTCAACATTCTCATATAAACATGGCGGAGAGGCTCCGCTCGGTCGGAATCAATGTGGTGGTTGTCGATGGAGGGGAAGATGTTAGTTCGATACTAGAGGGCATCATGATGGTCGGTACAGCCATAGGTACAAGAGGCATGGCTGAAAACATAATAAGCGGCATAAGTTCAGAATTATATGGTATAAAGGAGAAAATCAACAGCAACTCCTCTGCTCCGAAGAATGCCATGGTTGCACTATCAACAGATAAATCTCCATGGACCTCGGGATCGTATACATACGCTTCCGATATATTGGATATGATATCTGTAGGCAATAGCTTCAGTGATCTTGGGGGATGGGTGATGGTCAATTCAGAGTCGCTTGTCAAGAGGAACATCAATTATATCGTAGTCGTCAATAATAACGGTCCAAGCACTCAGGATGAATATAACAAGGCAATGGAGTCACTGGGGGATGAATGGAAGCTCACAGATGCATATATAAATAGAAATATCTATTTTTTGACGGATTCGGCTGCAGATTTGGCATCTCGAGCCGGACCGAGAGTCGCCCAGTTCACCGAGCTCATGGCACGTATTATACAAGGCACAGCATTCTACGGTGGGGTGCCTACTGATGAGATGCCTAAATATATTGGGGACAATTACAGGGATTTCATTTCATTGACCAACGATCCGGTAGTAAAGGGATATGCATGAGGAAGAGATTTTTCACATTTTTGTTAGTGACCTTAGTATTACTCATTCCACTGTCAATGGTATATGTCATCGACGATTCATATGCTCTATCAGACGGCCCATATGTGCTGATAGATTACGGCAACGGTCAGACAGAGTGGATGGATGCAGATTCCACTCAGGACACAATCTCAGGTTTATTGGCGTCCGCAGTCGAAGCGACAGGTAAAATATATGACGACTCCACCGAAATCACAGTTGACGAAATATCTGCAAGTTCGTCACCGGTCACAATTTCATGGAGGTATTTCGTCTGGACGGATGCTGGCTGGGAGGACAATACATCATCTTTTGATGGCAATGCAACACCGCCTACAACATCGGTAGCTTTGGCTTATTATCCGACCGGAACTGCGCCTGTGGAGACGCCCACATACAAATCGTCATGGACATGCATCAGAGGCAGTTCCGAATCCGAAGGACATCAGGATGCGGATCTGAGCGGAGATAATGTTCCAGGATGGATCAGGTCATATGGTAAGGGGAACTTTGTCAACTCGGCCGTCCTGGTCGCAGGTGACAGTATCTTTGTGAACACCGGAGGTACGACCAGCATGTCTCCATCTTCGGGTCCTTCTATCAATCCTGCTCTTTATTGTCATGATCGGATCACAGGAGAGGAAAAGTGGAGATATTCATATGATTCAGGAGCAGGATATGAGACTGCGTCAGGCGTTATAGTCGGCGATTTCATATATATTCCCGCCACGAACGGGCACATCTATAAGATTCCATTGACGGGACCAAATAGCGACGGGTCGAATGTCACAATTAGCCCGGACGGGTTGTTTAGCTCCAACAGGGACAGCGCCGATCTACCATCCTTTAATGGGTTGTCACACGCGACAGGACCTGCCTCAATCGTATACTGGTCGGGAGCATTATATTTCGGAACTGCTGCAGGATATGTGTTTTGCACAGATTTAGATCTGAACGTCATATGGAAGGGCACCATCAATGGTTCTGTGTACTTTAATGCCCCGACAGTACAGGACGGAAAGCTGTTCATAGGGGCACTTGACGGTTGGCTTTACGTATTCGACGCGTTCAACGGCGACCTGATTTGTAGCGATTTAGTATTCTCCAAGGAGAAATATGGCAAGATGTGCGGGTTGGTATCCAACGTTCTGCAGGTCGAAGACCGCTTGATATTTTCATTCAATGACGGGCGGGGCATGAATACTGTGGAAGGAGGTTACGCTGTCTATGAGTTCGATGGTACAAACCTCTCGGAGATAAGTAAAGTTACAGAACTGGGTCTCTCGTCCTCATATCTCATCAAGTCCGACAGCTCATTTAGAGGGGCGTATTCATTCACCTCGGACGGCCTGGTAAAAATATATCTGGACGGAAGTTACGAGATTATAAATAGCAGTATCGGTGGAAAGGTGCGTGCACCAGGGACCCTCATCAATGATGAGTTAATAGTTGCGTCGGAATATGACAAAAACACATACATGTATCTATTGGACACAGGCGGGAACATCCTGGGAAAATACAAACAGCCGGGAGAGGTGGCCGAGTTTGCAATGTCCCCTCCAGTGATAATTGATGGCTGGATATATTCCGGGACCGACGGCGGTTTCTATTCCTTCTCGGGAGGGTTCCTACCAATCTCTCCGGCAGTCCAACCAGAGAACAACATATTATTGTGGGTCGTTGCAGTATTGGTTGCCGCACTAATGGCCTTTCTGGCATATTGCGTATATCTAAGGAAGAAGGTTAACGTTCCACCGATTCCATATATCAGAGGTAAATTATCCGATATGTTTGGTGGCGCCTCTGATGGCAGGTCCAAGATAAAGCGCAACAAGAGAAGGTTGCTTTCAGTTCTGATTCTGGGCATTGGAGCGTCCGTGTTTATGTTCTTATTATGTCTTGCATTCGGCCCCTCTGGAAATTACTCTATTTCCGAAACGTTCGGTCTTCTCTGGTCCGCCATATCAAAGGGCGGTCAGGGCCTTACGGGCGATGAGACGATAATATTCGACTCTAGACTCCCAAGGGCCATGGCAGCCTTTGCTGTGGGAGTCGGGCTATCGATGGCCGGGGCGGTATATCAGGCTATAATCAGGAATCCATTAGTGGATCCGTACATAATGGGAGTATCCGCGGGTGCGGGAACGTTCGCCGTTGCCACGATTTCTGCAGGATTCACATTCTTTGGACTGTTCAGCACAGTCTCGTATTCGTTGCCGCTGATGGCGATGGCTGGAGGCCTCATAGCTTTCGGAGCAACTATGCTTATAGCAGAGAAGGCTGGCGGCTCGTCCACCAATTATGTTCTGGCAGGAGTGATAGTGGGCATGGCTTTCGGTGCGGTGCAGACTCTGTTGCTATACAACGCCGGCGATAAGATACACAATGCTATGACGTGGCTGTTTGGAAGCTTCACTAGTATAGACTGGGGGAATATTTGGATGGTATTCATTCCTGCCGTCATGCTAGCCCTCATACCGCTCATATGGGCTAAGGAGTTCAATCTCGTTCTGCTCGGAGAGGACCAAGCCCAAGAGATGGGTCTGGATGTAAGGAAGTTCAACAGGGCGATGCTCATACTGGCGTCCGTTCTGACGGCTATATGTGTAGCGTTCGTAGGTACGATAGGTTTTGTGGGCCTTGTAGTCCCTCACCTGTGTCGAATGATCCTAGGCGGGGACCACAGGTTGGTAATGCCGTCTTCGATAGCTCTCGGTGGGCTACTTATGATGTCTGCCGATTTCATGGCCAAGATGCTCATAGCTCCTATTGAACTTCCTGTAGGTGCGATAACAACCATAATCGGCGCGCCGGTGTTTGTTTATCTTATATTAAAGAGGGGGAGGTCGTACGGTGGATGATAGCGTGCCGCTTCTTGAGCTGAGGAATCTCAACAAGTACTACAGTAACGGATTTCACGCTGTAAAGGACGTGTCCTTCAGTATAGAACCGGGAAATCTTGTCGGCCTGATAGGTCCGAATGGTTGTGGTAAATCCACCATGATGAGATGTGTCAACAAGCTACATAGTATTTCTTCAGGGGATATTCTGATCGATGGCGAATCCATTATGAAAAAAACCCCTGCAGAATTAGCTAGGAGCATGGCGAACGTTCCAGCGCAGCTGACAAGCAACTTCGGACTGACGGTGTATGAGACTGTGATGATGGGGCGCTATCCGTACTTAAAGAATATTTGGTGGGAGACTGAGGATGACGAATCGTTCGTCATGGAGACAATGAAGAAGTTCGGTGTACACGGTCTTCAGGACAGTCAACTTAGCATGCTTTCCAGCGGCGAGATGCAGAGGGTATTGATAGCAAAGGCGTATGTACAAGAGCCTAGATTGATGCTGGTCGACGAGCCGACGTCACACCTGGATATGAAATATAAGCTTGAAGTGATGGAATATTTGAACGCCATGGTGCGGAAGGACATGTCAATCCTAGTGGCCGAACACGACATCTCACTTATGGCGAGATATTGCGACCTATGTATCATAATGAAGGAGGGGAGGATCGTAGAAATCGGCCGTCCAAAGGAGATCATAACCTCGGAACTCATCGAAGACGTCTATGACGTATCCGCCTCTGTAGGTTTCGATAAAGACGGTGAACTCTTCGTACTTCCGAAGAGGTATCGCGTAGAATCAGGGCATGAAGGCCTTTGAACCCCTCAAGTACTGCCTTCTTGTCCGGCATCCCTGTGTCCGGCTATTATCGACGCAATGACCGTTACGGCCAGTATGCCGAGTATGAGTACAAGTGAGTACATTATCTCGAACTCGTAGATGTCACCGATGATCATCTTGGCACCGACGAATAGCAATATCGTCCCGAGACCGTACTTCAGATACCTGAGATGAGTCAACGTACCCCTCAGGGCGAAGTAAAGGGACCTCAAACCTAGAACCGCGAATATGTTGGATGTGAACAGAACGAACTTGTCCGTCGTTATGCTCAACACCGCAGGGATGGAATCCAATGCGAAAACGATATCCGTCAGCTCTATAACGATGACGCAGACCAACAGAGGCGTCGCCATGCGCACCCCACCTCTGATCGTGAAGAACTTATCCCCATCAAGTTCGGGACTGCAGTTCATATGTCTTGACAGCCAGTTGGAGATCTTCTTGCCCGAGCTGCCACTATCCTTCCCGAACATGGTCTTAAGTGCCGCGAAGATAAGAAAAACCCCAAAGATGTACATCAGGAAGTGGAACCTGTCCAGAAGTTCTGCTCCTGCGAAGATGAACACGAAACGGAAGAATATCGCACCTATGACACCGTAAAACAAAGCCTTATGTTGGTAATCATCAGGTATCGCGAACAACGCGAATATCAGCAGGAAGACGAACATGTTGTCGACGCTGAGGGCCTCCTCAATAACATAGGCGGCATAATACTCCATACCAGTCTGAGCGCCACGAGTAAACCAGACATAAATGCCGAACACAAGTGCGATGGATATCCATCCCGCAGTCTGCCACAATGCAGTCTTAGTCGTTATGTGTTTACCTTTGCGGTTAATAACGCCTATATCAAGGGCAAGCAACGCCGCAAATAGAACGAACACCGCGATCCACTCATATAGGTGGGCATCGGCAAACATTGACACAAAGGATACCAGTAAAAACGTATTATAAATACTTCACTTTCAATAAGTGGATTTCATAGTTATTAAGATTTATTGAAAAACTTATTAAAACAATGAAATCCATTATACTAAACATGACGGTAGTCAGTGTTTCCCTCGATGATGAAAGCCTTAGGATCTTGAACGAGATAGAGGATATTTATTCATTGAAAGGACGCAGCGAGGCGGTCCGATTATCCATCCGGGATGCGGGCTCCAAGGCGAAGGACATAGAGGATATCGAAGGATATGTGGAAGGCGTTCTGATAATCGTACGTAGTGACCACATAGATCCGTGGATGAGCCAGATACAGATAAAATACGAAAGTTCTATCAAAACCCAATTACACTCGCATCTTCTGAACAGAAAGTGTCTCGAGGTCATGATAATATCCGGGATCGCAGACAAGGTCAAGTCGATGTTGAAAGACATAAAGTCCTCGGCGAAGGCGGAATACGTCAAGTTTGTGAAAAGCTAAGACGTTTATTTTTACATCATACTTTTATATTGTATAATTCCTTATCATAAGTGGGATGGGATATGCATGAGTTTTAACTCAGGCAAGTTTAGCGGTAGCACTCTAAGGGGAGCTTTCAAGCGACTCTTCTCTCGGAAGGAGAAGGGCGCCGACAAGCTGGAAACTGAATTTGAGAACAACCAAGGGGATAGGGTAACCCCTGGAAGCGTCAGAAATCTGGAAAGCAGCGGTTATGTTAGATACAGTGTTTCGTCCGGTTCGGAGGTTTTCGTGTCTTTATCCGACAACGAACCCTTCATCGATCACGATGAACCGAAACCGATGAGACGAGAAGGTAGATTCCTACGAAAGATGTCAGAGGAGAGGTCCTCCGTTTCAGAGGACTGCGTATTCAGAGGGGAGGTATGGTCTCCAATGACGCCTCAGGCGGCCGCAACATCATCAGAGGATGTTGGTGCGGTAGTTTCGTACGACTCCGAAAGCCTGAGCTTCGAGGATGAGCCTCTTTACGAATCAGTGCCTTTTGAATGTGAAAATTACAGCTATCCTGAAGAGAAGGTCATGATGGACGTCGAACGTCTGCCCGCGGCGCCCGCTTTCGAACAGTCGGGAGCATCTTCGAAATATGAAGAGAGTGAAGCGGAGATAATGGCCGAGGGGTCGGAAGAGGAAGAACAGGTATCTGAACCTGTCATTCAGAAGCCCTTCGTTTCAAGGTACCGGGAGATAGCATCGCCCAAGGTCATGCTGGCACTTCCCCCATACACGGAATATTCAGTATTCATGGAGCCGCCACACGTCATACTGTTGAACGAGGCGCACTCCATTGTAAGCGATGAACACATCTCTGCGCAAAATCAGGGAGTTCCGGGGTGGATGTACACATCATCCCTGCCATCCATATCGAACGTGGGGGAGATTGAACCCATCGTGAACGAATCATCTTCCGGGTACGATGTCGTCTCGGTAGACACGGAAGGACAGGTCTCGGAGACATCATCGTCTATGGAGGAGAAGTTCGTAGACTATGCGGACTTCGTAGGTTACGACTTCCTTCCAGAGATCACGGAGCCGGTAAGGCGCGAACCCCGTGAACATGAACCCACAATATCTAAGATGCCCGAATATGTGGAGATCGGTGATGAGATATCAGGCATGATGATGCTGACGGTGCCGGAGCTGGCATCCGATGCTTTCGAAGCCATAGATGCATACGTTACGATTCCGAGGGAGATCCCTGATGACGGCATGGAGGAACTTTGTATTGCGATAGATGATGCCAAAAACAACATCATACCTTTAGTTGAGGTGGAGCAAGTAGATACAGAGGAGGTCGCAACAACTTCCGAGGCAATACAAGAGGAGATGCGGATATCCGAGGTCGATAATGAAGGTCTCATCACAGAGGCTGTAGAGATATTTTTCGAGCATCACTCCATAGGATACGAGGATCGCCTTGAAACAGAGGTTCGTGCGGAAACTGTTGAATCCGATGTATCATTCGAAGATATACTCCTAAACTCGGAGTTGGAACTTCAGACGGCAACCCAGGAGTCTCACGCAGACGTTGAAGACTCCTCTTCCGAGGAAGAGGAGATCATGAAGACGAGGCCGAAGATATCCTTCACCTTCGGAAAGAACAGGAAGGTCCGTAGCTTCTACTGAACCTCGAAGGTTCAGTAAAACTATTTCAATTCATATCACTTTTTTATAATAGGAGTATCATCACAATTCAAGATGGATCTACTATCGATTCTGGTAATGCTTTTGGTACTTTATGTACTGGCTTTCACCGGATCAACTATTTTCGACCGTTTCGGCGTACCCGGATTGATAGGGCAGATAGTCGTTGGTATAATCATAGCCAACATATTCTGGGATGGATCCAATTTTGCAGCATCAAGCATCTTCAGTGAAGGAAGCTTCCTCGGATTGTTCGATATCGAATTGGCGTCCGGGACCGTGGGGGGTTCCGAGAATTACAATACTCTACGCCTCATCGCCGAATTGGGAGCGATATTCCTTCTTTTCTCCGTTGGTCTCGAGACGAAGGCCAGTGAGCTGAAGCGCGTAGGTAAGCCTGCATTGATTGTGGCATTATTGGGAGTGGTGATACCATTCGCCCTCGGTATGACCGTCATATTCTACGATCAGAATCCAACCCATGCGCTATACATGGCCGCAGCTATGGTGGCCACAAGCGTAGGTGTCACGGCAAAGGTGCTTTCCGATCTCCGTGTGACGGATACCAAGGAAGGCCGCATCATATTAGGGGCTGCCATCATTGACGATGTACTCGGAATGATGGTCTTGGCCGTCGTCTCTGGAATGAGTTCGCCCGGCGAAGGCCTGATGGGCATAATCGTAGCGATAATCATAGCTGTCGTGTTCGTTTTAGTCGTCTTCGTATTCTGCGACAAATGCATACCGCGTATGGATTCCTGGTATTGCGATAGGGAAGGATGTCGACCAGTAAGGGTAAGTAAATTCCAGGTCGATAAACTCATGTTTGCAATAGCATTGTGTCTATTCATGGCAACAATATCGGAATTCCTGGGACTTGCCGCAATCATAGGAGCGTTCCTTGCAGGAATGATGCTGGCGGATTTTTCAGAGAGGTGGCGCCTCAAGCCCAAGGTGGATGCGTTGACCAGGTTCTTCCTCCCGCTGTTCTTCCTTAATGTAGGTATGCAGATCCAAACATCGTCCTTGATGAACGTCTCGGTGTTGGCGTTATCCACATATGTCATAATTCTCGCGGTGATCTCCAAGTACGTCGGCGGTTACATCGGCGTAAGGATGGCCGACAAGAACATAGACAAGGATTCCGCGAGCATAGTGGGAATAGGTATGATACCTAGGGCAGAGGTTGGTCTTATAATCGCTTCGATAGGATTCGCAGGCGGTTATCTGACTGCAGATATGAACGCTGCTATAGTGCTTATGTCCGTCATAACCACGATAATCGCTCCGCCACTTCTAAAGCGCGGTTTCAAAAAGAAGTACCCAGACAGTACCAAAACATTGCCCGACTCGTACTGAGATCAGGACATCGGAAAAACAATGGACGATTTAATATCCTAACTTCGGAAATGAAAATTTCCCATCTGTAATATCAGACAGGGATGAAGACCTGAAGTATGATGACTATGACGGACAACGCGATACCAAGGCCTATGACGCCCCTGGGTGAAACCTTATAGCCCTTCTCGGCCTCAGAGTCGAAATACCTCATGAGGCCGGCCGAGGACTGAATGCCACTATCGCCTTTCTTTTTAGCCATGAGGCATCATTCCGAAGTCCCTATAAAAAGTTTGTTCACTTATTTTATTTATTTTAGAAAATGTCTAATAGGGAGTCTCTGTTTGTGCTTTGATTTAAATGCATTGGGCGGATGTTATCGCTAAGGAGATCGCAGATAGTTGCGACAGGCCTCTCATCGCTACGGGAATAAGCCCCACCGGCATCATTCACGTAGGTAGTTTAAGGGAAGCTATAACCGGTGAATCGGTACGTAGCGCAGTCGAGGGCTTGGGAAAAGATGTTAGACTGATTTATCTCATTGATTCTTTTGACCCCCTTCGCAAACGATATGATTTCCTTCCCAAGGAGTTCGAGAAGTACACAGATATGCCGATAAGCAACATACCGTGTCCCTGTGGTAAACACAAGAACTATGCACATCATTTCATACAGCCGTTCCTCGACGCAGTGGATTCCCTAGGAGTACAATGCGAGATAATCTGGACTCACAAACTTTACGAGGAGGGAAAATTCGCAAAGGCGATAGACCTCTGTATGGAGAGGAGGGAGCAGGTGATCAACATCCTGACCGAGGTTACCGGTAAGGAGGAGAACCCGGATTATGCCCCATACACACCCCTTTGTGCCGATTGCGGTAGGTTCGTCCAGCCCGTGCTCGATACTTACGAGTTCCCATATATGGAATACAATTGCCCCTGCGGTTTCAGCGGTAAGGCCGATGTACGCAAGGCGGAGGGAAAACTGACTTGGAGGTGCGAATGGCCAGCAAAGTGGATGATATTCGATGTATCTTCCGAACCCTTCGGTAAGGACCATGCCGCCGCAGGCGGATCCTACGATACTGGTGTTAGGATAGTGGAGGAGATCTACGATAGCAAGGCGCCGTACCCGATACCTTACGAGTTCGTACAACTGAAAGGCGTCGGGCAGATGCACAAGTCCCTGGGCTCGCCCGTTACCGGACTTGACGCTATCAATATGACTCCCCCTGAGGTCCTGAACTATCTTTTCCTTAGAGTCAATCCGAACAGAGCCATTGATTTCGATTCCGGCATGGGTATTCTGGATATAGCTGATGAATACGACCGTATGGAGCGCCTGTTCTTCGAAGGCGGTCACACGGAGGCGGAGGAGAACTCGGTACGTGCATACGAGATCTCTCAGCACAACAACGTACCCAAGAAATTACAGCATCAGATCTCATACAGACATCTTGTCAACGTGGCGCAGATGGCACCCACCTTCGAAGGCGTTCTGGAGGTGCTTGGACGTACCGAGGACCTTTCCGATATGACATCCAGTGAGACAAAGAGACTTGCGAGAAGGGTGGACTGCGTTAGATTCTGGCTTAACGGATTCGCTCCCGACAAAGTCAAATTCTCCGTTCATGACACGGTACCTGCAGGCATTGAACTGTCCATGAACGAGAAGGCGTTCCTGCAGTCCCTTTCCGTCAAGCTCTTGGATTGTAGTTGGGATGGGGATACGCTAGGTTCGACCATAGCGGATACTGCCAAGGAGTCCCCTCTGGGACTGAAGGGAGGTTACACTACGATGTACAAGATATTCATAGCCAAGAAGAGCGGACCGAGACTCGGCCCGTTCCTTGCGGACATGGACCGGAGCTTTGTGGTCAACAGATTGATACAGGCATCCGCCTGATCACAGGATGCTCATCTCTGTGAGCTTCTCGGGGAGATAGGTGTCGGTAACGAAGTCCAGACCATATTTGGCCAGGGCCTGCTGTTCCGCCTTCTTCCCAATATCCAGCATGGCTCGGATCTCGTTCTCCCAGAACTCATCCTTGAAACGAGGGTCTGAAAGTTCCGCCCTTAGGGCACCTTTATCCTTATCGGTGAGAACGTCCGTAGGTAGATCGTAGTTAAGGATATCCGAGGGGGTTATCCCTATGAACTGCGCAGTAGGGGTTGCGAGATGTTCGGATATATGTGCGGTCTTGATCGCACCATACGCAACGGAAGCGAAGATCCTGAACGACCAGGGATCTCCATCTGTGAAGACGGTGACTGGAAGGTTGAGTTCGTCATTTAGCCTCTTTATGAAACGCCTCGTCCCTCTGGTGGGCTGTCCCTTGAGATGTACTAATAACGCGTCGTATCTCTCGGGGAAACCATTCTCGACCAACCTGTCAAACATACCGCCGGTCTCCACCGCAACAACGAATTTACTATTGAAATCTTTGAACTCGATCTTCTCGGGACCGACATTGTAAGGTATTCCATATCCAGAATCCCCGACGTCGTCCATGCAGTTTATCTTCTTTCTTTCACCTTTACGTGTCAGTTCGGTAAGTGTGAGGTCGCCGTATATCCTGGCGCCGTCCTCTTCCGGACGCAGCTTAAAATCCTCACGCATATGGCCGGTCAGGATCTCCAAGTCCTCGGCAAGTATGACGCTCTCGCCCTGACTGCCGAACTTCGCGTTACTCCAGCCCTCAGATATGTAATACATCTCCCTGAGGGTGGAGGACTTTTTGGTCTCCAGCATGCTCTTTATGAAATCTGCGGTGTAGACTGTACGCAGGAGCATCAATGACCCCTTCACGGTCTTGGCGGTACGTGTGGACTTGAGATCCCCGTAGTTCCAAACACCGCTTTTCGGATTAAACTCTATGTTCTTCTTAGATCTCAGCGCCACCCTCATTGAAGGTACCTCGCCGTCGTTCAGGTTATTGTAAATGCCGTCAACGATCTTGGTGAGGCTTTCCATGGTCTCCTTGTTATTGCCCGTCATTCGCTGACCTCCTTCTCAAACTCATCATCCTCAAGCATCTCTTCCTCGTCCTCATCTTCCTCATCACCACTGATGAGGGCATCCTCTTCCTCTGCGGTGATTTCGAGGCCTTTGATTCCCCAATCCCCTGGAAGCGGTTCGGCACCCATCACTATGACGGGGTTGATGCCGGAGATGTAGACATCCTCCTCCGAAAACGTGTCAGCCATCTCTCCACTGAGGTCGAAGGAGATAGACATGGACTTTGATGGTTGTAGGTCTGATATCTCCCAGAAAGCCCTACCGTGGTCATCAAACTCCTTGAACAAGGGATTTGAGAACAGCGATAGGTTCACTGATTCCTTCGGAAGTCGTGCATGAAGGCCGAAGCCTCTCGCTTTTTCAGTGTAATTGTAAATCGTGTAGGTGTAACGCCTGTCGTGCTTACCGAGCTTCTCGGCGGAGGGTTCGATCCATACAACGTTCATTATCTTCGTGATGGTCCTGTCTAGGTTCGGTACCGGACGGCCCAGGTATTCCGCTGATTTCAGTGCTAGATCAGGAAGTATCTTCTGGACGATATCGAACTTCGCACGCGTCTTCGAGCGCCTCTCGAGCTTGTTGAGATGACTCTTAAGGTTACGGGCGCATGCCCTGATGGCGACGGTTATCTCGTTCACTATCTCAGGATAGCTCGCGATAGCCTCCTTGCCCTCTGAAGTGAACGGTACCTTTGTCGATGCAACGTGCACAAGGATGATGGCGGGACCGTAGGGAACTCCCTTACCGCCCCTCTGTTCGAGACCGTAACGCCTCCAATCCATATCGGATATCGCCTTGGTGGTCGCACAGGCACCTTGCTGATACAACAAAGGCACCCTGTTCGCGAACCTTAGTATGCTCACCTGGCTGTCCGAGGCGATGTCCCCTCCGTATACTATCCCTGCTTCAACGACGAAGGGGTTACCGTTCGCGGTCTTCGGAGATCTGGTGACCGGGGTTGCATAGTAATCGGGACGTAGCCCGTCGAGCACGTGCATCAACCCCTTCTTGATCAGATTCTCACCGATGGGCGATAGACAATCCGTCTGAGGTGCCATTATCTTGACCTTTCCTATGGCCTTGATGATGTTTGCGCTCTGGTCCCTGGTAAGCCTCTGAGGTGAGATATTCGGACGTACGTCGGCAAGTTCCAGGATCTCGTCCGATATACGTTTGGTGACCCTTGAGAAATCATTTCTCAAAAAGGCATGCATGGTCTTATGCTTTGTAGACTGTGCGAACTTCATGAAGTCGCCAATCTCCATCCCTTCGGGATGAGGTTTTATTTCCGTAGGTTTTGGCGGGACAATCTCCGTGGCGTTCTCGAAGGTCCATTTCTTCCCATCAGGGTCGTAAAATGTTATCGAGGCATGAGGGTTCACGATCGCAGTGTTCTTGAGGTACTCGAATATCGACTGTTTACCTGTGATGTATCTTCCCTTTATGGTGAATTCCACACTTGTACCGTGGTCCCTGTCCCATGTGAACGCCCTGTCGTTCTTGACCAGGGGCTTGTTGACCTTTGTGTCAACCACTATATCCATCTCCCATGCGACCTCATCCTCGCCTGAGACCTTGGATATTATATGTGCGGGTTTTCCCGTGGTCAGGTACCCGTACATGACGGTGGCGGATATCCCTATACCCTGCTGACCTCGGGATTGTTTGTATGAATGGAATCGTGAACCGTATAGGAGTCGTCCGTAAACGTTGGGCATGGCCTTGTGCACTATCCCTGGGCCGTTATCATCTACCGTTATCTTATAATCGTCATCTTCCTGACGTTCTATCCTTACGTTAATGACTGGAAGGAGTTCAGCTTCCTCGCAGGCATCGAGAGCGTTATCCACGGCCTCTTTAACACCCATAAGTAATGATTTGGATCGGGAATCGAATCCCAGGATCTGCTTGTTCTTCTCGAAGAACTCCGCGACCGATATCTCATGTTGCTGATCTGCTAGTTTATATGCTATCGATCTACCTGCCTTTTTCTCTCTCGGTTCTGTCATGTCTGTAGATTGCATCCCATGTTTTGAACAGTAAAGTGCCTTTTAACCTTTATTGACGGTATATAGGCAATCATTCCCTCTTCTTGAAGAGCTTACCGCATGATGGGCACATTTCAGATATTATCGGTATCTCCGCACCGCAGTCCGGACATCCGAAGGTGGAATCAGTGGTCTCGATGGTACCATCCTCCCTCTCCACCTCAATCTCCGTATCTTCAAAGACAGACCCACATCTGGGACATTCCGTTGCGTCCTCTGAGACCTCGGCATCACATTCTGAACATGAGAAGTAATCCTTCTTCTTAGCCCTCATATCGTCAGGCACGTCTATGTACGCGCCACACTTGCGACAGGATATCTCACCGGGCAGGACGATGGCGCCACATTCGACGCACCTTCCGTATCCTACAGGATACAAGCGTCCCTGACCGATCATCTTGTCGCGGGTCTTCTGTGCGCTGGACCTTATCGCATACGAGAAGAACGTGATCATGAAGTAGAGTATCATTACGAGGCTTAGCAAGTATCCCGTGCCTAACCAGATGGTGTCGGAAAGTGTCTTATCGGACGCACCGTCCGTTAGGAAGAATCTCGAGGTGCCCGATCCGCTTACCGCGTCCCCATCGTCTTCTATGTATAGGTGCATCCAATGGACGCGGTCGTCGACGTTGAATGTGTAACTCACATCATTACCTACAATACTACCGGTTAGCATCTCACTGGTGCCTTGGACCTCGTATGTGGTGGAGAAACCTACCATATCAACCACGGCGATCCTAGCCATAGGCACAATATCTGTAGGGTCCAACGTTCCAGTGTATGTGGCGTCAAGGGTATATGTTCCCCCGGTAAATGAGATCTGAATATTGGAAAAATCCCCTCCGGTATCAAATCCGTTGTTATCCTCGACGAAGGCTGGCGTGGCATAGAGGCCTCCCGCCAAAAGCGCTACGAGCGTGAATATCAATCCATGCGTCACCATGACCTTCAGGTTTCTTACACCAAGGAAGTGAGGCAACAGATACAGGATCGCCGGAATCAAGATCATCCACAGGCACGATAGATAGAGATAATATCCTGAGAGTAGAAGCCAAAGTGATATCAGGAATCCTAGACCTAGTCCTAAGATCTCTCTATTCTTTGATTTGAGATCTTTGAGGTTGAGACCCTTTTTGGGTTCACCCGGTATACCTATCGCGCTCGAAGCCATTGAGCCTGTAACTGATTCTCTGATTAAAAAGTATCTAAGATTGCACGTCCTTCAGGGTAACCCTAATATAACCTTTGAACATCAAGTAAGAAAGAGAGGAACGATCGTCAATTGGCAACCATCGAAGAACAAATAAAAGAATTGGAGGAACAGATCTCCAATACAAAATATAACAAGGCCACAGAAGGACACATTGGAAAACTGAAGGCCAGGATAGCAAAGCTTTCAGACGAAGTCGAGAAAAGGCGCTCCAAGAAAGGGAACACAAAAGGCTTCTATGTAAAGAAAGCAGGGGACTCGACTGCCGCTTTGATCGGTTTCCCCTCAGTTGGTAAATCTACTCTGTTAAACAAACTCACAGGTGCCAAATCCGAGACGGGATCCTATCACTTCACCACCTTAGACATAGTGCCTGGAGTACTCGAACACAATCACGCTAAAATCCAGATACTGGATATGCCCGGTCTGATCAAGGATGCATCTAGAGGAAAGGGCCGCGGACGCGAGGTCATAGCGGCCGCAAGGGCATCGGACATCATACTTTTCGTCATAGACGTCTTCAATCCGAACATCGAGGTGTTGTTCAACGAACTGTACGATTCCGGCATACGTCTTGACCAGGAACCTCCGGACGTCGTCATATCGTATACGGCACAGGGCGGAGTAATGGTGAAACCCACACTCAAGCTCACGAAGATAACCGAAGAGACGATCAGGGAAATGACGATAGCATACGGCCACATCAACGCCACAGTGGTAGTCCGCGAGGACATAAACGTCGAACAGATGCTGGACGTACTGGCCGGAAACAGAGTCTACATAAAATCCCTGATGGCAGTGAACAAGGTGGATATGGCCCTGCCCGGACAGCTCGAGACAGTGGAAGTGAAGCATAAGGAATTCAGACTTGTCCCGGTGTCCGCAGTTACGGGATACGGGATCGATGAACTGAAACAAGCTCTATATGAGACGATAGACATGATACGCGTCTACCTGAAACCCCAGGGCCAGGAGGCGGACATGGAGGTTCCGATGATAGTGAAACGCGGAAACACGATCGGGGATGTCTGCGAACAGATACACCGGGACTTCAAGAACCAGTTCAGATACGCCATGGTATGGGGTAAAAGTGCGAAGTTCCCCGGACAGACCGTGGGAATGGATCACGTCGTACAGGATGAGGACGTAGTATCGATTATCGTGAAACGTTGATGATTTCAGACGCGGTTTTTAAATGCAAGTTCCCCATATTATACTATAAAACTGTCCATAAAGGGCATGGTGTTAAAATGAACAACAAAACAAAGATTCTACTGGTCGCGATCTTGGCCTTTTCAGCGGTGACGATGATCTCCGCCTTTGACGAGGTCGATGAGGCATACGCGATGGATGAAAACACAGAGCTCATCGAAGCGAACAATGAAGTGTCCGAGGATTACTTCTATATCGCCCTCGGAGCAGTGATGCTCCTGGCAATCATCGTCCTTACGATGTATCGCCGTAAGGTCAAGTTCTGACGGACCTTCTTCAAACCCCTTCAAAAAACCTATTTTCTAACAAATCTCCAACACGTTCCGATATAGGGCCGATTTACTTTGCGGGGCGCTTTATACCGTTGTGGGAAGCAACACGTTTATTATCGTTTCCCATATAGCAGAGCATATGATCCAACGTCCCCGCGGTACCAGGGATTTTCTTCCAGACGAGATGGAAAGGCGCAGACATTACGAGGGAAATCTCAGGTCCGTCGCCCGCAAGTTTGGTTTCAGGGAAGTATCCACCCCCATATTTGAAGATTCTGAATTATTCATAATAAGGAGCGGTCCAAACATCTTGGACGAACTTTATGTCTTCAAGGACAAAGGCGACAGGGAGCTAGCACTTCGTCCCGAGATGACCGCTCCGGCCATCAGGATGTTTGTAAACAGCATGAGCAACGAACCCAAGCCCATCAAGATATTCTACTTCGGCCAGTGCTTCAGATACGAGCGTCCGCAGAGCGGCAGGTATCGTGAGTTCTACCAGTTCGGTGCCGAGCTCATCGGCGCTGCGACACCGGAGACGGATGCGGAGGCGATAGCCCTAGCAGCGGCGATGATCGAGGAATTGGGGCTGAAGGATTACAAGCTCAGGATAGGTCACATAGGAGTCCTGAGACAGAAGCTGATAGATGCTGGGGTACCCGACGTTAAGATGGCCGAGGTACTCCAGAAACTGGATAAGAAGTCATATGAAGAGGCGCGTCCGATGATGGAGGACATGAACATCGTCCAGGACGACATTGATGATATATTCGACCTCACCGACACGGTAGGTGGCGTCGAGGTGCTGGAAAAGGTCCCTGGGGATGTGGGGGATTACCTAAGGAAGGTCATATCGTTGCTTTCGGCCATGGGTATCGACAATATAGATGTCGATCTCGGAGTCGTCAGAGGACTCGATTATTACACAGGCATGGTCTTTGAGGCGGAAGCGCCCATATTGGGTGCGGAGAAGCAGATCTGCGGAGGCGGTTCGTATACGCTGGCTGAACTATTCGGTGGTGAGGAGGTCTTCTCCACGGGATTTGCAATAGGGTTCGACAGGATACTCCTGGCAATGGAGAAGGAAGGTCTGGAGTATGGATTGGTAGGTATAGACGCATACGTCGTACCGGTCTCCGACGATGTACGTCTGAAGGCCGCCGAGATAACCGCGATGCTCAGGAGATCCGGCATATCCTGTGACATGGACATCATGGGCCGTAAGATGGGTAAGGCTATGAAACACGCATCATCAACCGAAGCGAGGTTGGTGGTGATCGTCGGCAATAAGGAACTTGAGACGGAGTCCGTCACACTGAGGGACATGTCCACAGGCGATCAGAGGATAGTAAGGATATCCGAGCTGGCTGATGAGATTCATCCCTGACGTCTGTCAAGTTCCAAATTCACCAGTTCGTCCGCACGGGGTATCATCTGCTCGTGACGGCGGACATCGGTGAAACGCACTCGAGGTATCATGGAAGAGAGGGCTTTGGCATCATCATAGAGATCCCTGAGACCTGGCGCCTTCACCCTGAACTCGCCCCTCATCTGCTTGATCACAAGTTGTGAATCCATAACGAACTCGACCTCTTCGGCCTTGAGTTCCAGTGCTTTACGTATACCTGCGATAAGTCCGCGATATTCCGCATAATTGTTGGTCTGGATGCCGAGATACTCGGATTCCTCGTGTATAATCTCACCGTTCTCGGTGACGACGAGGCCGTACGCCGAAGGTCCAGGGTTTCCTCTGGAACCACCGTCCGAGTAGATTCTCAACATAATCACACCAAAGGTCTGTTGGAACCGTCGACCTTGACCATACGGGCCTCGATGGGACCGTTGGCCAGTTCGTAACCCATGATAATTACGAGGTCGCCCTTGCTGCAAAGATGTGCTGCGGCGCCATTTATGCAGATATCGCCGGATCCTTCATCTCCGCGTATGGTATATGTTTCGAAACGGTTACCGTTGGTGATGTTAGCCACAGTGACCTTTTCACCTTCCAGTATACCTACCAGGTCGAGAAGTCCACCATCCACGGTTATGCTGCCTTCGTAATCTAGGCGAGTCTCCGTAACCGTGGCACGGTGGATCTTGCTTCTTAACATCCAACGCATAAAACCACATCCCGCCTTACAGTTAAAGAAACTTTCCCCTTGCAGTGTATATGCTGTAAGATGTTTGCCGTAATATATCTCGAGTATTACCTTTTCAATAATAACGCATAAGTAGTCAATAACAATTATGTTTTTTTGATACCATGACTAACACTCTCAAAAAAATCATCGTCGTGTCATTTATCGCATTGTTCGTTTTTTCTGCGTTCAGCATTGCGGTGGACCTCGATGATGCATATGCTGACGAACCCATCATAATCACGGACTCCACTGGCAAAGAGTTGATTCTGAACGCTCCCGCCGAAAAAGTGGCGACACTAGGATACGGATTCACTAAAACCGTTGTCGACCTCGGTGGTAAAGATAAGATCGTAGCGTATGACCTATATTCGGAAGATCTGATCAATGAACTCGGCATCGAAGGTTTCAATGTCGGTTCCTCCTACTCATCTAACAAGAATACTATCGTTTCATCTATGATACTGGCGAAAGTAGATTCTTTGTTCGACGTTGATACAGACGTAATTATCATCAATAACTATTCAGGCACGATATCAGAAAATGGAACCAGAGATAAGCTGGAAGAACAAGGTTTTAAGGTTCTTTGTTTCGGAGCTAATGATTATGAAGGAGTCGTATATATTGTGGAAAACATTGCAAAGGCAATAGGGAAGGAATCTTCTGCAGCTTTGACAAATATGATTTCCGCTAGAGACTCCGCTTACGAAGCAGGTAAGGATATTGCCGATGAAGACAAAGTCACCGCAATGTACGTCAATGAATATGGAGGAGGCCTCAGAATATACAATGAAGGTATAGCAGTCAGCATGATCGAATTGGCAGGAGGAAAGAATGTAGGTTTTAATTCAAACATTTCTACCACATACTATTCCTCTGAGGCATCTGGGATACTGTTATTGAGACCCGACGTTGTTTTCCTTGACGGAAATCATTCAATGAGTGCTAAAGACTTCCAGAAGAAAGTCTTAAGAACAAAATCCATCGAGGTCATCAAGATGGAAAAAGACTGGAATAATTACTGTCCGTCGTCCGCTGTAGGTTTGTCAGTAGTCTCGGAAGCAATGTTGGAGGAGTATGATCACGATGAATCCATATGGGACATCATATCGATAAATATTGAAATGACTGTTGCCGGCTTGTTGGCTGCCATACTAGTCATTGCAGGATTATTGGTAATGAGGAGAGTCTGATTCATATATTTTGAAACTCCCACCAAACTTTTTATTTGATTTATATCTAGGAGTTCCGATGGTTATGGATAAGAAAACAAAGATTACGTTGGTAATAGCAGCGCTCCTGGGAGCCCTTCTTATCCTGACCCTTTTACAATTGATCTGGGCACCACAACGCTGGCTAACCCTTGAACAATTTTTTACAGGGTTATTTGTTGAAGATAGCGGGTATCGCGTAATTATTTTTCAACATAATGCCACGCGCGTAACCATGGGACTGTTTGTAGGAGGAGGCTTGGCGGTTTCCGGAGTTGTAATGCAAGCTCTTTTCAGAAATCCGATGGCTTCGCCATAT
>DATERX010000030.1:0-21094 GCA_035271165.1 Candidatus Methanomethylophilaceae archaeon | reverse complement strand
CGCACCCGTGATAATGATCGTATGTTACGACTCTGAGGAGAGCTGGAAGAACCCCTTCAACAATAATGACGGAGGTGTCCTCGACGTATCCATCGTGATCACACAGATGATGCTCGAAGCAACGAACCTCGGAATGGGTACCACATTCGTTGCGTACTTTGATCCGGAGGTCGTCAGCAAGGAGTTCGAACTTCCCGATAACATAATCCCGGTAGCGCTGCTACCCCTCGGTTACCCTGCAGATGATGCGCAGCCTTCGAAGTCACACGGTTCCCGTAAGGAGATAAAGGAAACTGTGTCCTACAACTCATTCAAGGGATGATGGACACAATGCATACGAACCTGTGGGAATTACATCTAGACTCTTGATAGAACTTATATACTGCAGTAATTAATTACATGGTATGTCTGTGTTACTGGCGTATGACGGTAAACCCGCTGCGCGCAGAGCTTTGGATTTCGCGATCGATTATGCTAGGATGTCCGATAGACCTCTGCACATATTCACATCGGTTGCCTCGCCTGATATTGCCGAGCATGAAGAGGAGATGGTCAGGATCAAGGCCTATATGAAAGAGGCCGCGGAAGTCGCTATCTCCGAAGGCGTAGAGGTTCACACGGTCATCGAACCAGGACCTATAGGGGAGAACATACTATCGGCGGCATCAAGATTTGATTCAGTCCTGATTGTGATTGGTAGGTCGGACAAGACCCTGATCGATAGAGTGGTCTTAGGAAGCATTTCCCAGTACGTTGTGGACAATGCCAAGCACAACGTCACAGTTGTGCATTAAGTCCGTCCAAAGGCCTTGAGGACCGCCAATAATATCCTATCGGGTGCCGGAGGGCAACCGGGTATGTACATATCAACGTCCAATGTATCCTTTATTCCCCTTCCGAAGACATCCCCTTTAACGAACAATCCCCCGGATATGGCGCACGTCCCCATAGCTACAACGACCTTCGGGAAGGGCGTAGCATCATATGTGTTCAATGCGGCATCCTTCATGTTCCGTGTCATGGGGCCGGTCACTAGCAGCATGTCCGCATGTCTAGGTGATGCTACGACACTAATCCCGAACCTACTCATATCGTAATACGGGTTGGCCATGCAGTTGACCTGGACCTCGCAAGCATTACATGATCCCGTATCCAGCTCCCTGATGTCTATGGACTTTCCCAAGGCCTTGACCTTTGATTCCTCTATGGTCTCCTCCGGTTCCTTTGGAGGGTTCGATGTGCTGAACACAAGGTCTTCCCTCCTTATGGCGTATAGAGGTGCAGGGACCTCCTCGATCACCGACAACTGACATGAATCTAAACATTCCATGCAGAACAGACACTTCCCGATGTCTATCGTCCATTCCTCAGTTAGGGTTATGGCGTCTGCGGGACAATACTTCACACATTGTCCGCACCCATCACAGCCATCCTTGACGAAGGGCATCATCAGGGGCCTACCCTCCATCTGCTCCTTGGACTCTGTAGGTCTCTTTTTCGAAATTAAATTCCGCAAGCTTTTTCTGATCATGATATCACCTTAGACGTCATTCCCGCTGTATGACAGCCCGAAGCTCTTGTTGATGAGCGGGAAATCAGGCACGATGTTCTCCAATACAGCCTCCTCTAAAGCAGGCCAGTTGACGAAGGACGGGTCCCTTACGCTGTATCTCCAGATCTCCCCGTCCCTTATGTCGGCGGTATGTACCATCTCACCCCTCGGGGATTCCACGATACCGCAAGATATACCCTCGGGCATCATAGGCTCCGTCCATATCTCACCCTCCTCCATCTTGCCCAGACATTGAAGGATGAGACTGACGGATTCGGAGATTTCACCCATCCTGACCGAGGCACGGGACAACGAATCCCCATTATCGAGGACTATTGCGTTCAACGAGGAACCTCTGTATGCGTCGTACGGCAGTTCCTTCCTGACATCGGAAGCTATCCCGCTTGCCCTTGCAACAGTCCCGACGGTACCTAGTTTCTTCGCGATACTGTTCCTCAGTATTCCCGTGGTCTCGAGACGGTCGATCTCCGAAGGTGAACCCTTCATGTAACCATCCAGCGTCATCGCGTCGAAACGTATCTTCATCACCGCGGTTTCAAGCCTGGACATCTGCTGGGGAGTTATGTCCTTCCTAACTCCTCCAGGAATCACGTTGCCCTTGAGCATCCTGCTTCCGAATATCTCCTTGTTTAGCCTGAGCGCCTTCTCATGTGTCTCTGAGCCGAAGGCCGCTGCGACGGTGAACGCGGTGTCCGTGCAGAGCCCTCCTAGCACGTCCAGGTGGTTGTATATCCTTTCCAGCTCTGACAGGATCACGCGGATGAATTGCGCCCTCTCCGGCACCTCCGTATTCCCTTCTATGACATGGGCATGTGCTAAGGAATGGGAAACCGCATTGTCCCCGGAGATCCTCTCGACTAGGAACGAACGTTTTATCGAAGGTCCGCCCTCCATGAGCTTCTCGGTACCTTTGTGCGCATAGCCTAGGTGGACCCTGAGCCCGAGTATCGGTTCGCCTGCGACACTGAATCTGAAATGTCCGGGTTCTATCACGCCTGCGTGGACAGGTCCGACGGGTATCTCGAAGATACCTGTACCTGAAAGCGGGTTTTTCGGCTTAGGTATCCTAACCTCGCCGTATCTGACGTATTCCTCCTTCTGAAGGGGATGCCCGTCCCCTTTCCTCCAATATATCACAGGGACCAGGTCGGGATGTCCCTCGGGTGTCACCCCGTTCATCTCCCAGATCTTTCTTTCAAACAGAGATGCTGAAGGCACTTCAGGAGTGATGGAGGGATATGAACCGTCCACATCAGAGATTATCCTTAGGACATTCCCCTCCTTCCTCATCAGCACGTTCAGCACGGCTCCGGGGGAGGATTCGATGGCGAACATGTCCATCAGCCTCCATCCCTTCTCTGCTTGGGCTCCTATGACCTTCGCAAGGTCGTCACTGTCGGAATATGTCGAATTTATAAGGATCATTAGATGCCTCCTGATAAAATTAGCACTATACTGTCTATTATATCTCTCAACTGTTCGGGCATGAAGAGGCCGAAGAACACGGCTATAACGATCAACATCACGATAGATGCTATCCTAAACGGCGAACGGAAGTCTTTGACTTCCTTGTCCGTTGAACCTGAGAGCATCGGGAATATGTGCATTACTAGTCCTGCGAACACGATGATCATCATTAAGGCCAAGAAAGCCGCCAATACGTACATCCCAGCACCGATCGCACCTGCGATTAGCAATACTTCACCAATGAAGAGTGGGAACGGCGGTGCACCTGCCATCGCCAGACAACCGGCGGTCGTGGCGAAACCGGAGAACTTCATCTTCTTGGAAACACCGCGTATCTCGGACATTATCCTGGTCTTGTATGCTTGTATTATATCTCCTGCACAGAAGAAGATCAAGGGCTTACAGATAGAATGTGCAAGAACGATGAACATCGCAGCGAATAATGCCGTCGGCGTACCGATGCCCAGACCGATCGCTATCAGCCCCATGTTCTCTATACTGGAGTAGGCCAGCATTTTCTTCATGTCCTTTGATATGAGTATGAATGCGGATGATACCACAAGCGATATGATACCAAAGAACAACAGTATGTTCCGTGCGAACTCGGGGTTAACGATCTCCGATACGGAATAGAACCTCATTATACCGTACATCGCGCAATTTAGCAACACTCCTGACATCATGGCGCTGACAGGTCCCGGCGCCTGTCCGTGTGCGTCAGGCAACCAATTGTGAAGCGGCGCAAACCCTGCTTTGATCCCCAGTCCGATGATAAAGAACGCAGCGGCGAACTTCATGAACACAGGGTTTAGGTTCAGGGCGTTCTCCACTAAAGCTGGCCAGTCCAAGGAACTGTCGCCTGGTATGACGTCCGAGGACGCCGCGAAGAGTAAAGCGATACCGAACAATGCCAATGTGATACCGACGGAACACAGCATGACGTATTTCCATGCAGCTTCCGTGGAACGTTCGTCCTTGTACATCCCTACGAGGAACGCGGATATCAGAGTCGTAGCGCCGATACCTATCCACGTCAACGCGGCAGAACATACTGCGAAGGTGAACAATATCGCAGAGATGAAGATGAAGATGAAGAAGTAATAGTTCCTGAGATCCTTGGCGTTAAAGGAACCTTCCTCATACTCCACCTTCATGTAATCCTTTGAGTAAAGTATCGCGGCGAAGGATATAACCGCGGTTATGGTAAGAAAGAATCCTGAAAGGCCATCGATATACCATATCAATTCGTTGAGTACCGTACCTGTCAACAGAGGTAGACAGCAGTAAAGAGCGACGATCAAGGACACCGTCGCCCCTAGGATGGAGAAACGGGAAAGCCATTTTACATTCGATATGAACAGACATGTTATACCCACAAAAACGGGTATCAGTATCATCAAGGTGGCCATCATTCCTTCTCCAGCCCCCCTATTGGTGTCGGTTCCAACTTATCGAAGGTCTTGTTGACCCTGAAGGCGAACACGCCTATGATTATGACGGCCATCAGGACATCTATGAACGCCCCGACCTCGACTATGAAGGGCATACCATTGGACAATGCTATGGCGCCCATGAACAGACCGTTCTCCGCCATCAGCAGCCCTATGACCTCGCTTATGGCCTTATGACGCGTTGACATCATCAATAACCCGATCAATATCATAGAGAACGATAGGACAAGCGAGTTCCTCTCGGCGGTGTCCAGTATCGAGACCAAAGGCTCGGATATGTAATATGAAAGTAAGATCAACGCAGCTGACAGCAGCAATGAACCCGGTATCCCGATCTTCAGGGACACATCATCCCTGACGTTTATCCTGTCTATTATGTAGATCAGGAGTTTCGGTATTATGATGACCTTGATCAAGATTGTCAAGGCTGCCATGACGTAGATCTTAGGGTCGTTCTGTGAATATGCCACAGTGATCTCGAAGGCCGTAAGGAATATCGCCTGTATGACGAACAGCCGTATCAGCGGGCGCATCCTTGTGCTGGTCATGGCCAACAGCGATGTCAGCAGCATGGATACGGCGAAGATGTCTATGAGGTTACTGATGAGAACTTGTTCCAACTCAATACCTCACAGGACGTAAAGGGAGATCATGGCCAGAAGGGCGAGTGCGAAGGACGCGGTCAGCATGTTGGGTACGCTGAACAGCCTCATCTTCGCTATAGTGCTCTCTAGCAATGCTATTCCGAAGGCGATCACAAGCAATTTCAATGTAATGGTTACGATGGCAATTAGGATACCTGATGTCGTCAAAGCCGCAGCAGTTCCCCAGGGGAAGAACAAAGTTCCCAGTAGCGTCATGAATATGGTGAGTCTGAGCATGGAGGACATCTCCATCATCGCCAAGCCCTTACCGGAATATTCCAGCAGCATACCCTCGTGGACCATCGTGAGTTCCAGATGTGTGTCCGGGTTGTCGAACGGCACCCTGGTGTTCTCAGTAACCATGGTTATGACGAAGGATGCACCAGCCAGGAGCAATGCAGGGGATATCGCCAACGCTCCGGCAGCTATAATGGATGAGGATATATCGGATATATTGAAACCAGCACCTGTCATGGCCGAAAGGGACATTATCGCTATCAGCAAGGCAGGTTCGATCAGCACAGACATCATTACTTCTCTGCTACTGCCCATACCTCCGAAGGTGGAACCTCCCTCCAACCCTCCGATGACCATCGCGAATCTGAACATCGTGAATATGTAAACCATCGCTATGACGTCAGCATAAGGTGCTATAACTCCGGTGTAGATGAACGGGGTCATAGCTGCCAGTAAAATCATCGATGTAATACATATCAGAGGGATCAGACGGAACAGGAACGATGTACTCTCTGAGAACACGGATTCCTTTCTGAACAGCTTCCTGAGATCCCTATAAGGCTGGAATATGCTGGCTCCCTTCTTGTTCCTCATGAGGGCCTTCATCTTCCTTATTATCCCTGTAACCAAGGGGGAGATTGCGATCAGTACCGCGAACTGTATGATCGTCACGACGATCTCTGCGATGTTCATAGCAACCTCGTCGCTAGAAGTACGATGACCAGCGTAATGAGTATGTAAGCGAAATATGTCTGTATGCTGCCGTCCTGCATCTTTCCTATCCTTTCGGATATACCTTTTATTCCGTTGGCTATCGGTTTGTAGATGTACTTCATGAACGGTTCCTTGAACTCTGTGGCGATGGTTTTCTTGTTCTTATCGTCGGTCTCAATAACCGTGGTCGTATCGCCATAGAACGGGTGGAAGACCTTCACGAGAGGCTGTGAATACCCTATCGACGAATATTGCATGTTCTCGTCTAGATTCCCGCCGCATCCCCAGGTCTTAGTGTATCTAACTGGGCGTTTAACTCTACTGTAGGCCCAATACACTATGGCCAGTACCGCTGCGATGGATATTCCGAGTACCAGCGGTAATGAATCGACGGACATCGCGGTTCTATAACTTGGATCGGCCGGCATACCGGCCAATGCACCTATTCCCGATGAGAGCATATCCATTATGCCCATGGCGAAAACGCCCATACCCATACAAAGTACCGCCAGAACGATCAACGGAAGCACCGTCCCCTTTTTCATGGGACGCGGTTCCTGCATCTTCTCGGAACGTGGTCTTCCAAGGAATATGAATCCGTAGAAGCGTGCATACGAGGCGGCCATCATCATACCGCACAATCCCACCGCGGCCAATACCAAAGGCATCAGGAGACTCATTCCCTTGGATTCGAGCCCGCTTCCCATCAAGGATTGTATCATCATCCATTCGCTGACGAACCCGTTGGTTGGAGGGATGGCGGCCATGGAAAGGACCCCTATCAATGCCACTACGGATAGAAGTGGCAACGTCTTGGCAAGTCCCCCCATCCTCCAGATCTTCTTCTCTCCAGTGTAATCCTCAACGGTGTCGACGGTCATGAGCATCAATGATTTGAACACCGCATGGTTCATGGTATGAAGTACTGCGGCGATTAGGACGAGCTTAGCGAAGGGAACGGACTCGTTGATGTACACCATCCCAAGTGAAAGACAAAGGATGACCAGCGCCATGTTCTCCATGCTGGAGAATGACAGTATCTTCCTAGGCTCATCCTGAACCAGTGACTCCATCGCACCCCATAATGCGGTTATAACGGCTATGGCCATTATCAGGAACGCTACCGGATACATGGATGGCAGCACTCCGATGTAGGAGAAGATGCTCTTAACAAGTACCAGGATCGCCACGTTCGAACATACGGTTGAAAGTAATGTGGTCGTGTGTATCGGGGCGGAAGCATACAATCCCGGCATCCATGCGTGGAATGGTATCAGCCCCAGTTTGGCACCGAATCCGATGACGATCATCAGGATCAATGCCATCGAGGTGCCTGGTCCGAGGACAGCGCTCAATCCGTTCCATTCGGAGAAGATCTGCGTTCCCGTCACCGACCATATGTACGAAAAGGCACAGATCAGGAGCATACCGCCTATGTGCGCTATCACAAAGAATAACCATCTGGCCTTTTCGTTGTTACCTCTTTTTGAAAGTAGGAATGTTGTGAGTGTGATAAGTTCCCATGAGAGGAGCAGTGTGATCACACTGCCCGCGGACATACATGTGAAACATGAGATGAATAGCACGTTTAGAAGGCCGCTATACCTAGTACCGGAATCCGAGACGGATTTCACCACGTGTATGACGACGAGCATGAAGATCATCGAGGACATGGTGATCATCAGCGCGGTTAGCTGGTCGATGACCAGGATATATTCGCCTATGGCGGAAGATATGGGTACGGTGTAACTGAGATCGTAACCGAGATACCATAATGGATATGTGGTTGCGCCTGCGATGCAGGATATGATGCAGAGCCCTGCGATCAGGTTTGCAATCTTATTGGATTTTGAGAAGATACCCAATAGGATACCCGCCAACGCTGGTAAAAATACCGCGATTAAATAACCAGTAACCACAATTTCAGTTTCCATAATATAATATAACGCGTCCTATCCAGCAATTTGAAATTACAACGGTTATATAAATATGATTTGGTATTATCCTGCACCCTTTATATAAGCTAATCAAACCGACATGTATAAGTTATTTTTTTTTGAACAATCATACCATATGCTTAGTATGTTTTTTATCTCATCCGATAAAAATCATATCAGTCAATGATGCCTTTAAGTCTCGTTGAAAGGAATTTTTCACATTCCTGCCATTTAGGAAACTGTCTCTCCAATAACCTGAAAGACTTATCGTGTGCCCTCTTATCAGGACGGAATCCTCTTCGAAGATGGAGTGTCTCATGATATGTGACGTAATCAAACACATCCTCCGGAACTTTATCGGAATCCAAAGCGGATGATATCGTGATCACGCGGAACATCGGATTACACCCGCCCAACATCCTGCAGTTGGGATTGATCGTCCACGTGTAGAACGAGTTATGGATGTCGGTATCGCGTATAAGCCCAGCATCCAGAAGCCTATCCAAGGACTCACCGATCTCCCTGTTCTTTCCAACAGTTGTCCTTGAGACGTTCCTGCTCCTCTGTAAATATGTAGGGCGTTTGGAGAGAACGAACTCATCGGAGGATATCCAATCGAGGTATTTCTCAGAATATTCCTTCTTGTTCCCTATCGCCCTAGGCACCAGCGTCCCGAAGAATTCATACAGGATATCGTCAGGGGCGTCGGAAAGGTAATCTGAAACACAATATGATTTCTCGGAACCCTTTCTGTTCCATGAGACTTTAAAATCCTTGAAATCCTTGAAACTCGCATCCTTTACAGAACATCCGTATCTTGATGACACATCTCTGATTATACCATAAAGGCGCTCATCTCCGACCATGAGGTCTCTTCACCACCGCGTCCTTCTGTTTCTTTTTTCCCGTAGGCGTACGTTCAACGAAAACTTCCTCTCCGCTGGGTGTTTTACCCGTATGGTACATGAGCGTGGATATCGTGGACGGTGTCGGGGTGAATATCTGTACCTGTTCCGGGTTCGTCTTCAACCTCGTGCGGCAAAACCTGCTCAGATTTTCCATGTCCTCCAATGTAGATCCGGGATGGGCCGCCATCAGATAGTACGTAAGGAACTGCCTCTTCCCTTGTTCATTGTTCGAACGGTCGAACCTCCTCTTGAACTCCAGTAACCCCCTACTGTCGGATTTTCCCATGTGTCTCAGCACATCGTCCGATATATGTTCCGGTGCGATCTTCAACTGTCCAGAGACATGGTTTCCAACCAGAGTCTCTATGTAATCGTCACAATGCCCCTCATCGGCAAGTATCATGTCGTAACGCAATCCAGAGGTCACAAAAACCTTCTTCACTCCTGGTACGTTCCTTGCTCTTTCTAGTAATCTCAACTGTGCACCATGGTCGACCTTGAGCGAGTCGCATATCTCGGGGAACAGACACCGCTTATCCTTGCAGGCACCGGACTTGATCTTTCTTTCGCATTCAATGCCGTACATGTTGGCCGTTGGTCCTCCGAGATCATAGATTATCCCGTTGAACTCCGGGTTGTTAGCCATCTCCTCTATTTCCTGTATGATCGAATCCTCGGAACGGCTGATCACCCTGCGTCCCTGATGTACCGCGATGGCACAGAAGTTACACTCCCCGTAACAACCACGGTGCGTCGTTATCGAGTTTTTTATGGTATCGGCGGCCTTGACATGCCCCTGCTTGAGGCATGAGGGATGCAATCGGTTCTCGTAATCAAGTGAATATATCCTATCCAACTCCTCCTGCGTCGGGTCCCTTTGTGGAGGATTCTGTATCAGGTATCTGTTCCCATGCCTCTGACAAAGCCCCTTTGCGGTCAGAGGGTCGCAGTTGTGATAGAACGTCATGTATGCCGATGTGAACTTCTCCGGATCCTCGAGACATTCCTCGTAGGACGGTATCTCGATGTGACCCTCCTTGCAATCCCCTGAGATGTAACAGATCCCGGGGATATCCTCCGTGCTTTTTTCATCCCGTATCGCATTCGCCAGTTCCAGATTTGAGAATTCGGCCATTCCGTACGTGATATAGTCCGCCTTTGCGTCGAAAAGGACGCTCCGTCTTATCGTATCCGTCCAGGAATCGTAATGAGCTATCCTCCTGAGGGATGCCTCTATCCCTCCGAGGACTATAGGACGGTCCTTACAGAACTTTTTTATCATGTTCGTATACACGATGGTGGCCCTGTCCGGTCTTCTATCGTTCACCCCGCCCGGGGTGAAGTCGTCATCCCTCCGCTTCTTATTGTTCGCGGTGCGGTTGGCCACCATGGAATCGACACAACCCGCGGAGATGGACCAGAATAATCTAGGCACGCCCAACCTCCCAACATCCTCCTCGGAAGGCTGCGCTATTATCCCGACCCTATAACCGTTCTCCATCAGCCAATGGCCGATCACAGCGCTGCCGCTGTACGAGGTGTCGTAATATGTATCGCCGGAGATCAGGATGATGTCAAAGGAATCCCAACCCCTCCTCTCGGCCTCCTGCAGCGTTGTAGGGATGAACATCGATTTACTAATAGCAGTCTTATTAATGATTCTTTCCGAATGATGGAGCGGACCTAATTTGATTAAAAATAGATGATTCAGATGTTATCGCCGTATCTGGAGATATCCAATTCCATCACATAATCGTTCATAAAAAATCCACAACCGATATCGAAGTCGTTGTCCTCGATCACAACGAATCCCCAATGTTTGTATGTTGATATTGCCGAGACGTTGCTACGATGGACGCTGAGATGCACCGCTTTGGCACCCATCCTCGCAGCTTCCCTGATGACATGACGCATTGAATATCTCGCCAGTCCCCTTCCGCGACACTCCTTCATGATGTAGAACTTGCTAAGGAACAATATGTTCCCTTCCTTTTTGTAAGCGATGAACCCGACGTCCTTCTCACGTTCGGTGATGAACTCGAATACCATGCCCTCAGAGATCCTCTCCGATATGGTTTCGGGCGAAAGGAATTTATCCAGCATATAATCGGACTGTTCCCTAGTTATAATCTCGGCGAACGCCTCCTCCCAGATTTCCCTGGCCATAATACTGGCCTTTTTGACGTCTTCCTCAGTGGATACACAACGATGACCCCTGACCGCTTTGACCCTGGAACCGAATTCACTAAGACTGTCCTCGAAACTCAGACCGTGGTCGGTATCATACCCGTTCTCCACGGAATATCTGATGCTGGAGATTGTGAGGTCCTCTGCAATATCGACAGCTTCAGCAAGGGACCACCCATTGACCAAGGAGGATACAAGCCCGGAACCGAATATATCCCCGGATCCATGATAGAATCCAGGAAAACGTTCCTTCATTATGTATTGGACATCTCCCGTCGAACAATCATATGTGGCCGTACCCAGCTCCTTATCGTCGAAGTATACCCCAGTGAGTATCACCTTATCAGCACCGAGCGAGGCCATCCTCTCCAGAAGTCTGGATATGTATTCCTTAGTGTACGGTCCATTGACGTAGGGTTCGTCCAACATCCGGGTAGCCTCGGTCATGTTCGGGATTATGATGTCAGCATCACCACAGAGCTTTCTCATTTCGGGAGGGAAATCCTCATCGAAGGTAGAATACAGGTTACCTGCATCGCCCATTACGGGGTCCACGAACACCTTGGTCCCTGGACCTTTGAGCATACGTATTGCCCTTCTGACGACGTCGACTTGCTCCTTAGATCCGAGGAACCCGGTATAGACGGCGTCGAACTCGAAGCCCATCTCGTTCCAATGTTCTATTATGGGGATGATATCCTCAGTCATGTCTTTGTAGGTGAAACCCGGGAAGGGTCCTACGAAAGTTGATAAAACCGCAGTTGGAATGATTGGGGCGTTTATTCCCGCAGCGGAGAGTATAGGTAGTGCTACGGTGAGGGAACACCTCCCATAACAGGATATGTCGTGTATCGCAACGACCTTTTTCTGGACCATGACGCAACCACCAACGGTACATCAGCTAATAAAATCTTCTTGGATTCCATTTTCTTCAATGATAATCCATCTCAAATACTTTTTAACAATGACGTAGTATCAGTAAGATGATGAGAAAGTCGGAACGTCACTTGGAGGAGATGTTGGAGGAGTACAACGAGAAGGTCAACGAGTATGATGGTACCGGGACCTACGAGCAGAGGCTTGAGGCCTATCTGGTACGCGGTACGATACTCTCGATGCTGGATTCATACGTTTCCGCTTTAACCGATTTCGACGAGGCCGTTGAGTTGATAGGCCTTATGGAGGCCGCGGATGAGAAGGTGGACACGGGCTCCTACATCAAAGCCTATGTTTCCAGGGGAGAGCTTCAGAACGCCGACGGGGCCTCTGGAATGGCACAGGACTATGCCAAGGCATCCGAACGTCTCGATGCATTGAAACCAACATCTAGACATTTCGACTACAGGGGCATAATCAAGATGTGCATCTCATGTAGCGAGGATCTCCTGGACGATGGATATTCGGAGGACGTCAGGCCATTTTTCTACAAGGCGGAGATGATGTTGTTCGACAAGAACGACCCATGGTCAAGGAACCGCTACATCGAAGCGTTGAATCTAATAGGTCAATCCGAACAGGATTCCGGCAGATTTGATGAATCCAAGGAACATCTCGACCGTTCCATAGCATTGTCGCAGGAACTCATGAGGGAGGAGGAACTCGAGGACGAGATGGCGTTGGTTTTCGCACTCATACTCAGAGGGGATGCCAACGTAAAGGACCTGGACCACGAGGCCGCATTGAGGGATTACGAGGCGGCGATTTCCATTCTGGAGGTGATGATGGCCTATCATCGTCCAGAGATCAAGGAATTATTGATGCAGACTCATAGGGAGGTCTCCGAGCTCCTAATGGATATGGGCGATGCGGAAGAGGCGGAGAAGCATATGCTCAGAGCGTTGGAACTCAACGTGGGTAATGGGATCATAAGCGACGTGGACGTGTTCTGAACACTTTCGGTATATTCAGCACACCCCCAGGGAACCGTTATAACAAAGGTAACAATTCAAGATTCATGCAAAGTTTATTTTGCAGACGCTGTGAAAGCCTAAATCTGCCCGGATCGGAACGGTGCAGGATATGTAATTCGAGGCTGGATGGCGATTCGGTCAGTACACAGACATCATTAGGGGACATTAGAGAGGATTCGAAACCACGGGAGGACACCTTCGATTATGAGTTCGAAGAATCACCGGAGATCGTTGACCATGTCTTCGCCGAGTCGGTCAACCCGGATGCACCGTACCTCCCCTATGTACCCCGTTCAGGACAACTGGACATAATACGCGACATAAGGGCGTGTTTGGACTCTTCCAAACACATAGTCATGGAATCAGGTACAGGTACGGGGAAGACGATCGTTGCCCTTGCAGGAGCGTTGGAACACTCGGTACCCAGACAGAAGAAGGTCGTGTATCTTACCAGGACCATATCACAAAGCAATCAGGTAATGCGTGAACTGAAGGCGATATCCACACTCAAACCCGTCTCCGGTCTTCCGATCACCGGAAGGGGACGTTCATGTCCTCTTTTCAGGAGCGCCCCTGGCGAGGAACAGTTACCGCCGAGTGTGCTATCGTCCCTATGTGAGAACCGCAAACGCGGAAAGGGAGGGACCTGCAGATACTATCAGCGTACTAACGACCTTGTAAACCAGGTATGGGATTACTGCAGGACGGAATTCCCAACCTCTCAGCAACTGGACAACTATTGCGAGGACAAAGGCCTTTGTCCTTACGAGGCCAAGAAGGTCCTCATGAAGTCCGCCGATGTGGTCGTCGCACCTTATGTACACATACTTTCTGATGACATCCGAGACACGTTCATGGGGAACATGGACGTGGACAGTAAGAGCATAACCGTGATAGTAGACGAAGCACACAACATCATAGACGCGGCCAAGGAACAGGAGAGCTTCCGTATCTCGGTCCAAATGGTCGACGCCGCGATCGACGAATGCTCCACCTTCCGGGGAACATCAATAGGTCACGGCATAAGAATTGATGATTTCCTAAAGGAGATAAGGCTGATAATCAAGAACACCGCGAACCAGAAGCTCAGCGTAATCAGTCAAGAGGCTCTAATAGAGTTAGACGTCCTGAAACATGGCCTCATGAGGAAGTTCGACATCGATGGCAGAAGTCTGAACGTCGCCATCACGAACCTCGTGGACACAGGTTCCGAAAGGTCAAGATTGATGACTGAGAATAACGAACAGAAGGTATCGGATATCGATACCATCGCCGTATCCCTGCAGAACTGGCTGGGAGCCACCGGCGACAATTACATTAAAACGATCAAAGCGTCCGATAAAGGGGAATATCTCTACGCCGCATGCATCGAACCCGTGGACGTCTCCGACTTCATGAGGGGTCTGGACGGTGGGGTGCACATGTCAGGTACGCTCAGGCCTATTGATCAATACGTTAAGACCATAGGGCTTCCCAGCGGAACGATAAGCAAGGTCTATCCCTCGCCCTTCCCCAAGGAGAACCGCCTCGTTGTCTACATGAACGACGTGACCACTAGATACAAGGATATGCAGAATGACCCCAGCATATTCTCCAGGATCCAACGCAGGACGGCAAAGCTCTGCAATGCCGTCGAGAAGAACACGTTGGTCTTCTTCACATCCTATAGAATCATGAATCAGATGAGACCGTTCCTCGAGAGGGATGTGAAGCTTCCGATGTATTGGGAGGAATCTGGACAGCCTAGACGTACGATGGAGGAGCTGGAAAAGTTCAAGAAGGGATCCGGGGGAGTGTTCTTCAGCGTCATGGGGGGCTCTGTCGCCGAAGGGATAGATTTTCCTGGAGACGAACTATCCATGGCCATAATAATCGGGATACCTTATCCGCCCCCCTCATTGGAGGCCAGTGCCCTTTCCGAGATATACGACACCAGGTTCGGCAGAGGTTCCGGATGGAAGTATGTCAGTGAAGCTCCGGCCACAAGGAAGATCAAACAGGCAATAGGCCGTCTTATAAGGACCGAGACCGACAGGGGCATGTGCGTAATCTTCGATAAGAGGGCCGGAAGATACGCAACGGACCTAGAGGCCCGTTCTACCAAGGATCCTATAAGGGATGCCGTGGAATTCTTCGGTAATGAATAAATCCTCCTGCACACGTTGAGGTTAACAGATGGCCCTCATCGACATCCTTGCAGATTTGAAATTATGGGTAGTTATTGGGATCATTGCCGGACTGCTTGTCGGCTCCATAGGCGATTCCGCTGCAACGATAATCATAATCGTTCTCATAATACAGATGAGCGTGTCCTTTGAAGGACTTTCCTTTAAAAGGAAGGACATGAGAGAATACAGCAGACCGATAGTCCTTGGGATAGTATGCTGTTTCTTTGTCAACTCCGGAGCCACGTTGCTACTCGGTTCGCTTTTCATCCCCACAAGTACCGCGATATGGTATGGATGGGTGATGGTGGCTGCCGTACCCTCCGCAGTATCCGTTGTATCCGCATCACTCTATCTCAAGGGGGACACCAAGGCCACGGTCCTGATGACCTCATCGATATATCTCGCCGCGTTGGCCATCACCCCGTTGATAAGTTGGACGTTCACAGGGTCCGCGGTCAGTCCGCTTGAAATCCTCAAGTACATACTGCTGTTCATCCTGATACCCTTGTTCGCATCCCAGTTGTTTAAGCGTTTCAAATTACCGAATAAGGGCAAGATAATCTTCATAAACATCATGCTCTCGATCTTACTGTTCCTTGCCCTAGGGGTGAACAGGGAATATATATTCGGTCAGCCAGACATCATAATCTGGATCATAGTTGTCTGTTTCATCAAAACCTTCGTTATAGCGACCATAATGCTATACCTGCTTAGAAGGAAAGGAACGGATCGGGACATGGGGATGATCTACATCCTATTCTCCGTATGGAAGAACACGGGGATGGCAACCTCATTGAGCCTGGTCCTGCTTCCAGGCATGGCAGGGGCGGCGATACCCGGTGCGATATCCCTGATAGTAGAGTCGATATGGTTCTCCGCTTTCATATCATACAGCGAGAGGATGTGGCCGCGGGAAGAGAACAGTGTGACTGCATGATGGAGGGGAAATAACTCATCTTCCTCCGCATTTTTGACGAATCAAAGAGTTTTGGTTAAATATAGCGTTCTGTATTATTCGTTCAAGCGGAGATAGCTAAGCCTGGACCACGGCGCCGGTCTTGAAAACCGGTGGCATTACGCCTCGGGGGTTCGAATCCCTCTCTCCGCGCCATATCCTTACACTAAATTCTAAGGCCTGCATCAGGTCAATCATCGATGGACCGGACCCATTCCAGACCGCGGACATACTTGCTCGAGGGGGACGGGACGAAGGAGAATCTTTGAGCGAGCATCTCCCGGATCCGGGAGATCAAAGGATTATCCAAGGAGTTCGAACCGATTGACTCGAACTCGACCTCATAAAATAAATCGCTCTGTATTCCTGAGGATGGTTCGAAGAACCTGCATCCGTCTATGCAGATGGTATAATCGGATTCCTCCAGGAAAGCCTCATTCCTTGTTGTCTCCACCTTCAATACAGGGACGATATCAAATTCATATTTCGGGAACACAGACCTGACGAACTCGATAAGGGAACCGTTCAAATCCATAGGGTCGGGCTTCTTGTTCATCTCCTCACGTGAGAACAGACCCCCCTCCTTCAACATGGATCTCTTGATGGTCATCTCATATCCGTATCCCACATGTGAACGCAGCCTGATGGACGAACCGCCCTTCGAGATCTGTTTTTCGACATCATCGTAGTACAGATCCATGTATTCGTAATGCTCGACATCGAACTTTATTTCCTTTCTTCGGATCATGTTTAGAGTCGCTTTTACAAGTTCCTCGTAATCCAATGACCTTTCCGTGGTCATCTTTATCTCGCTCTCAATATGTGCGCTCATTTTCCTAATATATCAAGTAATGACGTTAAATATTATTGATAATCTTCGTTCTCTTCAGATTTCATATCAGACAAATGGAAAACCCCATGTTTCGATACCCGGTCTGAACAATCAGTTTTTACATATTGGAGCGGTTCTCAGGATATGAACGAAGTGATAGAGAACATAAACACACGAGTCTCAGTCCGTGACTACAAGGATGAAAAGGTCCCTGACAAGGTCATAAATGAGCTTTTGAGGCTTGGTTGCCGTGCCCCCAGCGCCATGAACAAACAGGCGCTGGCCTTTGCGATAGTGGAGGACAGGGATAAGGCCAAGGCATATTCGGACCGTGCCAAGGCACTAAGGATCGAGGGTGAGAGGATGAAGAGCCACCCTAGTGAAGCAGTCATCGAGATACTCTCCGACGAGGATTATAATATCTTCTTCAACTCCCCCGTACAGATATTCATATTCAGTTCGCCCGAGGGCTTGAAACCCGTAGAGGACGGTTCCATAGCGGCCCAGAACATATGTCTAGCCGCACATTCCATGGGCTACGGGACATGTTACATAGGTTTCGCCCAGGGACTTGGAAGGGACCCCGAGTTCAGGAAGGACCTCAACGTCCCCGGCGATTATTCCTACATCGGTGCCCTTACCTTGGGAAGACCGGCAGCTGTGACTGAGATCAAGCCCAGGAAAGAGGCAGAGGTCTTGAACTGGATCAAATGAGATATTCCAAGGTATCATCCGCCACTTTCATAGAGAGGCCTAATAGATTCATAGCAAAAGTGAATCTGGACGGGGAGGAGGTAACTGTACACGTGAAGAACACTTCCCGCTGCACAGAGGTATTGATCCCTGGTGCCGAGGTAATACTCGCACATTCCGACAATCCCAACAGGAAGACGAAACACGACCTGGTATCGGTTTACAAGGGAGACCTTCTGATAAACATAGACTCCCAGGCGCCCAACAAGGTCTACGGGGAAGCGCTGGCCTCTGGAAGGATCTACAGCGGCGATTTATCAATTAGACCCGAGAAGACCTATGGGGACTCAAGATTCGATTTCTATCTTGAGAAGGAGGGTAAGAGAAATCTCACCGAGGTAAAGGGCGTGACGTTGGAGAACGACGGAATAGTACAGTTCCCCGGCGCCCCTACTGAACGCGGGGTAAAACACCTCAGAGGACTCATAAGGTCCATATCCGAAGGATTTGATGCCTCCATGGTCTTCATTGTTCAGATGTCTGAGGCGGATCACCTCATTCCTAACTACGAGATGCATGAGGAGTTCGGTGTAACCCTGGAAGAAGCTGTGGAAGCAGGTGTGGAGGTAACGGCTTACAAATGCGACGTGACCGAGGATTCGTTGGAACTATCGGAAAGGATCCCTGTGAAGTTCAGGAACGGCTTCACATTATGAGTTGTCTAATCCTTTCCTGAGTTTCTTCAGCGGGTGTGGTTGTGTTCACCATGAAAACCTTGCATTTATCGAAGAACACCCGCATGAAGTCCGTCCTAATTTTCATTTTATCTTCGGTACGGACCATCTGATGGGGATTGCACATGTCGTTTTTCAGCATGTACTCCATCGCCTCTTCCGTGTTCATTTCCTTATGAAGAAGGGGATCGTCATAGTCGCGTTTCAGGAATATCACTGTGTTTATGGATGTCGATGGGATGACAGCAGACCTTCCGTGGATCCATCTTATGTTCGCCACGCATCGTCCCTTGTTATCGAACTCGGTACAATCAACCAAGGGCTTGTACTCCTCCCAAACGTCACCTATATCGGCATCGATGTAGCAGTTCTTCTCCGATGCAAGTGCAGTAGGCCTTCCCTTACTTGTGACTACGAAGTACCAATCGTCGGATATAAGACGAGCATTGGGGATCCTTAACAATCCCCATGACTGAGTGGTCTTACCGGTCTTCGAAGGGGCGATTAATGTAACGCCTGCACCGTCGATGTCTATGGAGGCACCGTGTATGGAATAGATGTTATGGATATCCTCCAGTACATTACCGGTTATTCCGAGGGCGATGCTCTTGACCCATCCATAGTAATCGAAATTGAAGATAAAAGCGGTTGCCGACAACGGGTCGTATTCAACGTGATGGTCAGTATCGGAATCTGTTATCTCGTACGCCCTAGCATGGGAACGTACCTTGTCACCCATTGAGTAGAAGTTCTCCGTCCACATCTCGATATATTTTCTGTTCTCCGTATAAAGTTGGAAGCAAACGCCTGCTATGTCCGCTTTGGAAGTGAAGAATTTCCTGTTGGCATACCTTTCCTTGAGTTCACGGACCCTTTCGGTGCTTATGATATCGACTCTGTAGCTCATCTTATCCTCATGGTATCTTAGTCCACCTATTAAAACGGACTATTATGGACATAAGCGACGTAAATCATCATTCGTTGATTTTTATAAGGTAGGATCTGGGGATTTCAGAATTATGTTCTATGTTCCACCTAACGAGACATTTCAGTACGGGGCCGAGGGAATGTCCCTTCTTTGTAAGGGAATACTCCACGCGGGAGGCCTTTGTCCCGACTTCCTCGCGTCTAACGATACCATCATTCGCCAATTCATGTAGTTGTTTGCTCAATATCCTCGGTGAGATGGGAGGTATCTTCTTACTAAGCTCCGAAAACCGGAGCTTACCATGTTTGGTAAGCAGGCATAATATGGTCGATTTCCATTTTCCACCTATGATTGACATGGTGGCGTCGACCGCGCAATCGTAACGAAGTGTGTTGTCCACACCGTATAAACAATATCAAAAGAATATTAAAGCATCCATCCAATAGCATATAACTGAAAATAGCTTGAGGTATACAATGTTGGAAATCATAGCAATAATCAGCAGCCCTAGAACGGGATGCAATTCAGAAACAATAGCAAGGTCTATTGCGGAAGGTGCCGAGGAAAAAGGGGCTAATGTGAAATTCGTACATATAAAGGACCTTGAACTTAAACCCTGCGAGGCATGTAACTACTGTAAGAAGAACGACAGATGCATCATGGAGGACGAAATCTCAGACCTTATCCAGGAAATCAGGGAATGCGACGGACTCATCCTAACCTCGCCACTCTACTTCGGACAGACCTGCGCGCAGTACCGTGTCTTCGAGGATCGTTTATACTCCGCATTGGGGCCGAACGGTAGCAACATCCCCGCTGGTAAGAAGGTCGCCTCCGTGGTGACATGCGGTGCAGATACAGGTGACGCACAGAAAGAGGCGGAACATATGAGCTTCGTATTCAAGAAATATTTCGGCGGAGTACCCATCGGAACAGTGATATTCAAGGACTCTGGCGACAAGGATGCCGCTTCCAAGGATCAGGCCATCCTCGATGAGGCCCGCGAATTAGGCAAGAAGTTCTGATTGGCGATTGGTCAGGACAGCCACATCCTATTCCGTCAAGCTCGTATACATCAAGCACGCGTCTAATCACATCTGGAAGGCACAGGAGCAGACGTTTCAACCCTAAGAAGCGGAGTAGGACACACACTAGAAATACAATCGTTCGTTGGTAGATGCCAGCTTCCATGGTGGAAAACCCAACAAGCCGGATGTCTAAACAGTATAGAATTCAGAATGGTTGATGAATATATCGATAGGCTTGAAAGGACTGTGAATCATCAAGAAGGTAAAAAATGGAACTTTGCTGGGTCACCATAAGTACGGACAAGATGGAGGAATCCTTGGGATTCTATACTAAGGTAGCAGGACTCGAGATAGCCTCACGGTTCAAACCGAAGTCCGATACATAGATTGCCTTTCTTGGAACGGGCGATGCTCCCAAATTAGAACTGATTTCGCAGCCAGGCGAAGTGGTGAAGGGAGACCTTAGTGGAATATCCATCGGGATCAGAGTTGATTCTCTTGACCATATCATGGAAAGGGTTAAGGGGGAAGGTATAGAGATCACCTCAGGACCTGTTTTCCCGACGCCCTCGATCCGATTCTTCAAGGTTTCCGATCCGAACGGCGTGACCGTCCAGTTCGTCGAGGAAACAAAGAGCTGATAGATTCAACGTACGTTCCAATTATAGACTAGAAGCAGTATCGTTGGTTCATGTCATTCGAATATGCCGATTTAAGGGATACCATAG
>DATERX010000029.1:0-12325 GCA_035271165.1 Candidatus Methanomethylophilaceae archaeon | reverse complement strand
ATTCATTCTTTTTCTAGTTTTGATATGCTTCTTAGGAACCCTACATACAATTCGTGTTCCTTGTTGGATTCCTTCTTCATGGACAGGGCTTTTTTCTTTAGGTATGCGGCCTTCTCGTTACATTCACCGGCCATCCTTTTGAACTTGATATGGTCGGATTCCGCACGTTTCCCCCTAACGCGCATCCCCTTGGCCGCCTGGGCGTGCATATGGACCTGGTTCCTTTCATTGCTGAGGTCCAAGGCATTCCTATCCTTCCTGTCGTCATGTCTGTCTCTCCAGGCATCGGCCTTATCGTCAGAATGTGATGCCTCACGTGCACATTCATCCCTCATCTTCAAGGAATTGGAAGCTTTGGAGGCGTACGTCTTGGCCTTCTTCACAAGAGCTCTATGCTCAGTCATCAGGCGCTGATGCTCGTTGGACAGCTTCTCCGAGGAACGCCGATGCTCCTCCGCCCGTGTTCTCAATTCGGCGATGTCTTCCATGTTCCATCATCGAGGGGGTAAGATTTAAAATAGTGTAAAAAATTGTATATCTTCAACGGTTTTATCACACTTTATGAGCGACGAGGATTATAATAAATGCAGATCGTGCAGATTTTGCCTACATGAGGGTGACAAGTGGGTCTGCTATTTCACAGGCGAGAGCAACGTCCCCGACCATACATGCATGAAATATAGGCCGGGTATGTGCGAAAGCTGCTCCTTCTACCTTATAGAAGGTGATAAGGAGACGTGCAATATGAACTTCAAGGAGATATTCGGACTTGACGTGTGTTTGAATTACGACCCTGGATGCTCAAAGTGATCTATTCCTCTCGGCACGTCTTTCCATGGTGTTCTTGATACTCGCCTTGGCAAGACTTCTACCGGTAAGGACGTTCTTTGCGGATTCGGGGATACCTAACATCACAATATTGTCAGTCACACCGACTGAGGACCTCAGATTTTTCCTGACATGTGAATAAGACGTCTGTAGGTCACCGATAACTGAGTTCATCAGACCGGTGATCTCGTAAAGGTTCTCGTTGACGAAGGCATCTCGGTTCTCAAAATGGTTGCATCCGCAATTGTTTTTACAGGATGAATCCACACAATCATCATCACCTTTCGTTTCATCTTTACCGTGCTCCTCTAGGAAATCCGAATAACGGGCAAGGAAAGGGTTGTATGTACCCTCCAAGTAATCCTCTTCGAGGTCGTCGATTGCGTCCATTATGTATACTATCGTGGTAAGATGGATGAATAGGTCGTTCACATGGGGATCGGGCTCCCCTCCCGCTATATCCACAAGAGGGACGGACAGGGCGCGTCCGAACTCATTACCCATCATCCTCGCGTCTGTGCATCCCTCGAGCTCTAAACTCCTTAATCTATTGTACCCGTCGCCGACTATCTTGTCGTATTCAGGATACAGGCACTCCGCCTTCTTTATTGCACGGTTCAGTACCAGCGAGATAAGCTTAGTCTTACCGGAAGGTTCATCGTATAGGTCGTCGACCAATTCCCATTTGGTAAGCAACATCGTATAAGCGGCCATCTTCTCCATCAGTTCCGATCTAGCATAAGGGCCTCTAAAGACACAGAAGCTCTTTTTCGTGTCTTTGAATTCCAGAACATCCCCGTAGACGGAATTCAGTATTATAGTGTTGAACGTCATATCATAGTTGACGGTAGACGTGGATGTGAGGCCGAACATATCCCTCAGCTGATGACAGGTCTCGCAGTAATATCTGCGATAATCAATTAAGTCCGCTGCAGGCAACCGTGCATACAAAGGGAGTGTGTATCCAAACATCGTGGCTCCTCCCTAAAGAGTCAAACGTTTAATATATTCGTATTCGGTACCAGAAAAACATTCACGATACTGTGTATCGACTGGTGAAACCATGTCAAAAGCATCCAAAGCTAAGAAAAAGGCCGATATCGCGGCTGAAAAAAATATTGATACCGCAGCCTCCGAAGAGACAGAGGACGGTGCCCGTGCATTGATGGCGAACAAACTCTACACCCGTCAGTTGCCGGATGTATTGCCCGAGAATTATAACGAAGCAGAGGACGCGAAGGCCCTCCACGGCAACAGGATATGTTATGACTGTTGTACCGAGGATAAAGGATGCTGCAGCCCCGGATGTACGATATGCCTCATAGGTACCGCTGCAATCTGCTGTCTCCTATGCTGTTACACCACTGATGGTTTTAATGGCGCTTGGACCTACTGGCCCAACTGATCGGCTTAAAATATTGCCGTTTGAAGCGGTGATGTCTTGAAACCGTATATCGCAGTGATGATAAAGCCGACGTTGGAATGCGATCGGTCATGCGATCACTGCTACCACACACCAGATCAGCGCAAGTCAGAGAGAATATCATTCGACAGATTGGAAAAACTTTTCAAGATGGTTTCCGAAGAGTACCAATCTGCATGGTTCATCTGGCACGGCGGAGAGCCGTTACAGATGCCTTTCTCTTTTTTCCGTAAGGCCTTTGATCTTCAGAAGAAGCATTTTGGTAAGGATTCCCACAGAATAGGGAACACCATACAGACGAATGGCGTGAACATCAACCGCAGGTTCGTTAGATTCTTCGAGTCGGAACAGATCAATGTCGGCATATCCTATGAAGGGCCATACAACGATGCTCTTCGCAGCATGACAAGGGAGACTGAGAACGCTATCGAGCTTATGCAGAAACAAGGTTCGAAATTCACCGTAAGCTGTACACTATCTGATGAAACTGCCGATAAACAGCTAGAACTTTACAGATATTTCAGAGACCTCGACATATCCCCCTCATTTTCACCGGTGACTCCGAGAGGCTGTGCCTCAATTTACCAATCTTTGGTCCCGGACACCGACAAATACATCAAAGCAAGCATAGAGACCTTCAATGAATGGCTTTACGACAAGGATACCGTAGTGCCTCTTCTCCCATATTATCTGTACATGCTTAACGCGATAGGGAAACCTGCGTTCGCAGACTGTTCACACACATCCTGTATGGGAAAATGGTTATCCATCTATCCGAACGGGGATCTCTATCCCTGTGCCAAGGGATGTCCTGAGAAGTATCGCATGGCAAACATCGATGATGTGGATTCCATCGATCAGGTCTTCATGACCGACGGGTTCGCCGACATACTCGAAGACACCGTCGCCCGTAGGAGTGAATGTGAAGACTGCGAGATTTACCGTTACTGTGCCGGAGGCTGCAGTCTGGATGCTGACTGCGAGGGCGACATAAGGAAGAACGACAACCCCTCCTGTAGGATATACAAAGCAATATTCGCCCATATCAAGAATGAGATAGACCACATCCTTGAAGATAAACCAGACATGTCTCAATACAACATGTACGTTAGAGACATGGTTCTAGGAAAGCTGATCAATCCTGGCATCGTGAACCTTTGATGGATTATTTTTTATCCGTCCCGATCTGAGTTATATCGTATGGTGTGACCTGGTAGACGTAATAGTTCAGCCAGTTGGTCATGAACAGGGTCGCGTGTCCCCTCCACCTCATTATGGGATCGTTCCTCGGGTCATCATCAGGGAAGTAGTTAACCGGAATCTTCGGGTTCAACCCCCTGTTGAGGTCCCTCTCATACTCATAGGATAATGTCTCACGGTCATATTCCATATGGCCGGTGACGAAGATTTGACCGTTCTCCGAAACCACAACAGATACGCCGGAATCTGGCGCGGCGGCGGATATGTGGAGGTGGGGATTCTTTACAATATCCTCGGCACGGACCTCGGTCCATCTGGAATGAGGCATCAGATATTCATCGTCAAACCCGCTGAATAGCAATTCGCCCTCCGACATGACCTTAACAGGGAATATCCCTGAAAGTTTCTCTTCGAGCGGACATTTCGGTATCTCGTAGAAGTGGTACAGGCCCGCTTGAGCCCCCCAGCATATGAAAAGTGTGGATACCACGTTATCAACGGTCCAATCCATGATCTCCTTGAGCTCATCCCAATAGTCAACCTCCTCAAAGGAGATACTCTCAACAGGAGCTCCCGTGATTATCATTCCATCGAACTTTCGGTGTTTCACATCATCAAAGGTTATGTAGAAACGGTCAAGATATTCCTTGGGGGTGTTCTTCGATTCATGCGTGGAGGCCTTCAGAAGTGATATGTTGACCTGAAGAGGACTGTTACTTAGAAGTCTCAATATCTGCGTCTCGGTTTCCACCTTTGTAGGCATTAGATTGAGGATCAGGATGTCCAGTGGCCTGATATCCTGCGTTATAGCACGTCTTTCCGTCATGACGAAGACGTTCTCTGATTCAAGCGTCGAAGCAGCAGGCAGGTCGTCAGGGATTTTGATGGGCATTTACTCAATACCGTCCGTAAATTCCCGTACTGAGGTATTTTTCCCCTCCGTCGGGTAGAATGGCTAGTAACTTCTTGCCTTTATTATCTTTACTGAAGCGTAATGCCGCGGCCACGGCCGCGCCAGAGGATATTCCTGCGAAAATCCCCTCCTCCCTTACAAGTCTGACCATCATCCGTTCGGCATCCTCCGTGGATACCGTAACAACATCGTGGAGGAGTTCCGCATCAAGACAATCGGGAATGAAGTTGGCACCTATGCCCTGTATCCCGTGCGGTCCCGCGGTACCTTCATTGATCAGTGGACTTTCCCCAGGTTCCACGCCAATGATTCTAGCATTCGAACCGGCATCCTTGAAGACCTGACCGATGCCTGTCACAGTTCCGCCAGTTCCTATACCGGCAAAAACGTAATCCACATCCGGGATATCTCTTAGGATCTCCCTTCCCGTGCTTACACGATGTGCATGGGGATTGTAAGGGTTGGAGAACTGCCTGGGTACGAACGCATCACGTTCTTTAGCGATCTCATCGGCCTTGTCAACCGCACCCTGCATCCCTTCTGAACCCGGTGTTAGGACAATCTCGGCGCCATATGCCCTCATGTACTCGATCCTTTCCTTAGACATCGTGTCAGGTATGACTATAACGGCCTTGTATCCCCTCGCTGCAGCGACCATGCACAATGATATGCCCATGTTACCTGAGGTCGGTTCAACGATTGTACTGCCTGGTTTGAGCACACCCTCGGATTCCGCGGCATATATCATCGCCGCAGCTGCTCGGTCCTTTATCGAACCGCCCGGGTTTCCCCTCTCAATCTTAACGTAGATGTCGTTGGAGATCCTTTTGAGCTTGACTATGGGCGTCTCACCAATGCATTCCAAGATACCATCATACACTACCATGAAATTACCCACCGTATACTCCGACTTAATCCTTTTCAGTATTCCACGCCGCGTCTGGCGCCGATACCCTTGTCGAAGGGATGTTTGATTGGAACCATTTCCGTAACCAGATCCGCATAATCCATGATCTCCTGTGGAGCTCCCCGTCCAGTAAGTACGACCTCGGTATTCGGCTCACGTCCTTCAAGGACCTTTATGACCTCTTTAGCAGTCAGCAGCTCCCACGACAATGCCACGTTTATCTCGTCGGCTATCACGATGTCGTATTTACCTGACCTAAGGAGATCGGAAAGATATTCCAACGTCTCCTTGGCGATACGTACGTCTTCCTCGCGGGTTATCTTGGATGTCATATGATCAAGACCCATGGAGACTATCTCGAAGCCATCAAAATTTTTGGCTGATATCTGTTCCCCATATTCCTTATCGGGTTTCAAGAATTGTACCATTATAACGTTCAGTCCGGTACCGACCGCCCGGAATGCAAGGCCGAGGGAAGCCGTAGTCTTACCCTTACCATTGCCTGTATACACCTGCACCAGACCTAATTTATTCACTTCTACAACGTTCCTGTTCATATCACACGTATTCACGTATCATAAATTAATCACTTTGTCTTGCGATTGTTCAAATAAAAGATATTATATCAATCACTCATGGAAGCGATATCTAAATCACAAAGGAAAATCCTATTGCTCGCTTCCTGCGTAGCCTCTGCCATCACGCCTATGACAGGTTCGATGATGAACCTCAGCCTCGTAGGTATCGGCGGTGAATTCATAGTAGGGGCCCACTCCCTGGCATACGTAAACACGATATTCCTGTTGTCGTCGGTCATCTTCATGGTGCCTATCTCGAAGGTCGCCGATATCTACGGACGTAAACAACTTTTCATAATCGGCCTTCTGATTCACGTCGTATCCTCTTTCGGAGGACATTTCTCGACATCCTATGAGATGTTGCTGTTCTTCAGGTTCTTGATGGGCATGGGAACCGCAGCCATCGCGACCACGGCCATAACGATGATAACGGACGCATTCCCTGTTCACGAGAGGGGGGCTGCTATAGGGTATAACACCGCCAGCGTCTACTTGGGACTGGCGATGGGCCCCGTACTTGGAGGCCTTATCAACGATTTGTTCAGCTGGAGGGCGGTGTTCCTTCTGACCGTCCCCTTGGTGTTCATCGCACTCTTCGCGATAAGCAGGGTGGACCTGGTTCCTAAACTCGAGAGGAAGAAATTCGATATTTTTGGTACGTTGCTGTATGTAGTTGCCATAACGATGTCGGTTTTAGGAGTGATAAACGTCTCGCGTCCGGAAGCACTTATAGTGTTGGCCATAGGCATATTGCTCTTCGTCGCTTTCTTCAGATATCAGCAGAGGATCGACAATCCGGTCCTTAGTGTCGGGATATTCTCCAACAAGGTGTTCGCAAGGTCCAGTCTTGCCTCGTTCCTTATGAATTCGGCCAACTTCTCAGTCCTATTCTTCATATCACTTTATCTCCAGACAATCGGAGCCCTTACCTCCGTTCAGGCCGGAATGGTGTTGGTATCCCAGCCAATAGTGCAGACTCTGTTCACTCCATACTTCGGTGGATTACATGATAAGATGAAAGACAAACGTGTATTACCGACCGTCGGGGTGGCAGTCACAACGTTGGGGGTGCTGGTGATGTTGACCCTTTCGCTGGACGTTAACCTCTGGACCGTGGTGATATCCCTGATGCTGTTCGGAATGGGTAATGCCATATTCAACCCCCCGAACACCACCACCATGATGTCGTCCGTGGAGGCGAAGGACCGTAGTTCCGCCTCCGCCACCGTGGCGGTCGTGAGGCAGACGGGGATGGTGGCATCCATGGGAATAGCGATGGCGGCCATATCAATCATAATGGGGAGTTTGGACATGCTCGAACCAAGCACGTACGGCAATTTCGTGGATGTCATCCGTGTATCCTTCGTCGTATCCTCGATAATGTGCATATTGGCATTGATGGCATCATGGTTCAGGGGAAACGGTTCAGGGGAAACCTCCGAAGCCTGACAGGCATTGATCGAACGGCTGATAAATGATTAATAGATTGTTTGAGTTATTTAACGGATGTCAGACGAGGATTCCGGTTCACGTGAGAATTTCCGTTTCCAGACAGTCATAGTCATAATCGGTAGTTTCCTCCTGATAGCCAAGTTTATTGCATATTTCATGACGAACTCGGTGGCTATCCTGACGGATGCCATGGAGAGCATCATCAACGTCGTTGCCGGATCCGTCGGATTATATGCCTTATACATTTCCCCTAAACCTCCGGACAAAGACCATCCATATGGTCACGGAAGGGCGGAAGTGATATCTGCCGCATTCGAAGGGGCATTGATTCTTTTGGCAGGAGTGATCATCATATTTTCCGCGACACGAGGGATTCAGGACCCCACGCCGATAGTGTCTCTTGATTTCGGTATCCTCATAATATTCCTTGCCGCACTAGTAAATCTTGTAATGGGTAGGGCCGCAATAAGGATCGGGAGGAAGAACCGCTCACAGGCCCTGGAGGCCAGCGGACGTCACATCATCACAGATACGCTGGACTCCTTCGGTATAATAATCGGGCTTCTGGCCATCTACATAGGACCGAGGATAGGATACGACATCGCATGGCTCGACCCCATCCTTGCGATGCTGTTCGGAGCCATCATACTCAGCACAGGTCTGAAGGTTCTGAAAGGAGCCGTGGACACCATCATGGATCGCGTGGATCCCGAGACCGTCTCCGCGATAGCGGATAACATTATACGCAACAGACACGAGAACTGGATAGACATACACGGTCTCAGGGTCAAGAAGTACGGTACGGGATACATCATCGATCTTCACGTAACCCTCCCCAAGTACATGACCGTAGGTGAGACCGAGAAAGAGGTTAAAAAAATGTTAAGGAACCTCAGAGGGGAGTTTGGTGAGAACCTTGAAATGAACCTCAAGACGGAACCTTGCAGGGATTTCTCCTGCTCATTATGCTTCATAGACTGTGATGTCCGGAAATCGGATTTCATCAAGACGATAGATTGGACGAAAGAGACCATCGTAAAACCCACACAACACAGATTGAAAGATGAATGATTTATACAATCCGTACTATTACGGGTTATGCTTTTCAACAGGGACGTCCCGAAGCAGATTTCTAAGGTGAAACTCTCTAAATGGTACAAGACACTTGGAGACAGGGACAAAGTAAGGATTTCAAGATACCTAGACGATGTAGATACATCATCCAAGCCAACATTCCTCCTAGATCTAATGAGAAGGGCTAACGCCGAAGAGAATTACCCCGTGACGGTAAAGGCCGGGGAGTTGATAACATCCGAGGATTTCAACGATATGGAGATGTTCGACATCACCAACGAATACATCGATGCCCTTTTCGGTTCCAAGGATTACGATAAAGCCAAGGAGTTCTGCCTTAGGAATTTAGATATTTTACCAAAGGTCTATTCGGACCTGCTCGATGAGAATGGCGACATACCGAAAAATCTGCCCTGCCGCAACAAACTGATAGACATAATGGTAGGCATCGAGCTCGATTATGACGGGGCCGAGGAGATGCTCCAGCGCTTTAATGATATGAACATACTCACGGATGAGGAACAGGGATACAGGAAACAGAGCCTGAAGATCCACAGACTCCAGAGGACGTTCGATTCCGTATACTCATACGAATTCACTGAATGATGCTTTTCCAAGCATACATGGGGATCACGTCAATGGCAGGTTCCTCGTAAGGGTGCACCGAGACGATAGTCCTGATGACATTCTCGAGGTCTTCCTCCCTGACGGAGAATTCGACTTTAATCTCCTCTTCGACGGAGATCTCACCTGTCTTACCGATGAAGGGGTCCGAGCCCTCTAGTGATCTCCACACTCCAGTGACCTTGGTCATCGAGAAGGCGGAGTCATATCCAGGATACAGGGGCTTAATCTGTTCGTTCACCTTTTCAGAAAGTTCCTTCACAAATTCCTCAGGAATATATACTGAGATCTTGAACACTCGTTCCATACTGTAATGAGGGCCCTACGTCAATAAAACAGTATCAGATGCCCTCAACGGCGTTAAAGTATTCTGGTATCAATTCAGTTCCCTGATGTGGTTGGCGTTATCCGGAGGAACATCCACGACGATTCGGCTGACCTCGTCAAGTCTCTCCTGCATCCCCCTTCTCATCTTTCTAGAACCGCGGTTCAGGAAAGAGGTGCTTAGCCAAGTGGCTATGAAACTTACTGGTGGCATCACGTAGATGAAGCCACAGACTATCCCTGTGGCCTTCTTAAGTTTGCTGAGGCTGTTGATCTTGGTGACCAAGGGCTTCTCCTCGTCCTCTGGAAGACGGTGTATTATCGAACGATACATCATAAGCTGTCCTCCCCAGACAACCTCCATACTCCAATGGAGGGTGTTAAGTACGGGCGTAGGTCGCCCCATCGCCACAGTCTTCTTATCAAGGACCGCTCTTCTGAAGTCTTCAGCCGTGTTACCCTCAAACTCCGTCCAATTGAATCCTGCCGTATGGATGGAATGAGCATCACTTCCCGATATGGGAGCCCATCTGCCAGGATATCTATCCATCACTTCCTGGGCAAATGCGTTGGAATAGGAATCGACATGACCTCCGTTGATGACTTCGAAACCGTCCAGGTCTAAGGAGAATATCTTTTCTTGGAGACCAGGAACATGGAAACTGAATGGATGAGGAGCTATGGTCAGACCTCCCTGAGATCTTATGATATCTATAGTCTCCTCAACAGAGAGATTACTTGGGACACGTTCGTTAAGGAACAGGCCTATGATTTCGCCATCGGCAGTGGTGACCTCTTCGCCGATGACCACCTCTATATCATCAAATTGTTTAGCGTATTGTTGTGCCTTTATGGCACCCACGATCTCATCGTGATCTGTTATACACACAACATCCATACCGTTATCGCGAGCACGGTCAACCTGTTTTTCAGGCGTACTGACGGATTCAGGGAACTTCATCGGGCCAAGTATCGCCACGCCCGAGTATTCGGTATGTACATGTGTATCTGCCTTTCCCATCCTTTGCATATTCATTCCCGGCTATATAAATAATATTTAATCCGTTTTACATAATTTGCGGTGATTACCCGTTCATGATCTTTCCAATATCCTGTAAGACTCATATTCCCCTCTGATCTCACGAATAATAGAATTCACCCGCAGACTTCTGTTCCCTATCAAGCCTGGAACCTGACTTGTTGATCCTCGGTCTGCGACTGTCACCATCTCGTCTGAACGATATGTCGACGGCTGAAAGGAACTTGTTCATACCATCCCTCATGTCATAGGGACCTTCACCGACACCATGTTTTCCCGGTTCCCCTCCGAACACCATCATCGAATCGGAAACCATGTCGAGGAAATAGATGTCGTGGTCCACGACCATTCCGCTGCGTCCAGATTTCTCCATCATCCTTCTGATGGTCTTCGCCGCGTTCATCCTCTGGTTTGAATCGAGATATGCGGAAGGTTCATCGAAAAGATACATGTCGGCGTCTGCCAGCAAGCACATGGTTATGGCGACCCTCTGTAATTCTCCGCCTGATAGATCCTCCACCTTCTTATCCATCAGATACTTTACGCTGAGGGGCTCGATGACCTCTCCCTCGAAGAAACCAGAGGTGACCTTCTCATAGTCCTGACGATAGAGCATATCACTGACGGTACCGTCGAAATCCCCTGTGATGTACTGAGGCTTGTATGAGACCTTCACCTTACCATCTATAGAACCAATATCAGGTTCTATCACACTTGCTAGCATCTTGACGAAGGTAGTCTTCCCTGTTGCGTTGGGTCCGACAACCCCCACGGTCTCGCCCATCTTTATGGAACCGCCGACGACATCTAATTTGAACTCGCCGAAGTCTTTGGTAAGACCGCCGAACGACAGAAGGTCCGGCGTATTCCATTCACTCCTGGGCGGTGATGAGATGAATTCTATGGGACGGTCCCTGAAACGTATATTTTCCTCAGGGAGGTAACCGTTGAGATAGACGTTGATAGCTGTCCTCACCTGCCTGGTCTGTGTGAATACACCGTAAGCTCCCTCGGTACCGTATACGACATTGACGGCATCCGCTAGGAAATCCAAAATGGCAAGGTCATGTTCTATGACGATAATCTGTTTGTCCACACTGAGGTCTTTGATTATACGGGCGATCTTCACCCTCTGGTAAATGTCGAGGTATGATGTCGGCTCGTCGAAGAAGTAGACGTCGGCATCCTTCATTATGGTCGCGGCCATGGCGACCCTTTGCATCTCCCCTCCAGAGAGCTTGCTGATATCCCTATCCAACAATTCGGTCAGATCGAACAGTTCCGCGGCCTCTTTGACCGTGAGACGGTCTTCGACCTTTGACAGGAAGTCCTTCACGACTCCCGTTGCGACCTTTGGTATTAAGTCCACATACTGGGGCTTGATTACGGTGCGTACCTTGCCGTTGTATACGTCGGTTAGGTAGGCCTTGACCTCGGTCCCGTCATAATGAGTTAGTACATCCTCCTTGGATGGAGGATCCTCAAAATTACCCATGTTCGGAATCATCTCCCCGGAAAGAATCTTTATCGCGGTCGTCTTACCGATACCGTTGGGTCCTAGTATACCTGTCACAACTCCCTTCTTGGGAACTGGTATGCGATACAATCTGAACGAGTTCTCCCCGTACTGGTGGACCAATTCCGTCTTAAGCTCATCAGGAAGGCCTATTATCTTAATAGCATCGAACTGACATTTATTGACACATATCCCGCATCCCTGACAGAGGGTTTCGGAGATTATGGGCTTACCCTTCTCTCCGAAGACGATGCACTCCGAACCTGTCCTGACCAAAGGACAGAATTTGTAACATTCCTTGTTACACTTTCTATTCTGACATCTGTCTTGCAGAACGACCGCTATACGCATACAATCTGCTAGACTGACGTTAGATATAATATTTAGCGGTACTAAAGGAGTTATCGGATGGGTTTGTACGGATGTCTCTGACACCCTCTCACCGAT
>DATERX010000028.1:0-176952 GCA_035271165.1 Candidatus Methanomethylophilaceae archaeon | reverse complement strand
CCTTTTTGTAATAGAGTATCCGATAAGTTCGCTAAGTACCTTCAATCGCCTTAGATGCCACAGGCATCCTTGGACTCTACCTCGTCGCTGATGTCTTTCCTCGGTTCCTTGAGTCCTTCTATCACGATGTCTTCCTTCTCAGCGTAGTCCCAAAGGGCCGCTTGAATCGCTTCCTCCGCGAGCAATGAGCAGTGGAGCTTCGACTTGGGAAGTCCTCCCAGTGCTTCGGTGACCGCCTTGTTGGTCACCTTGAGCGCCTCGTCGATGGTCTTCCCCTTTACAAGTTCGGTCGCCATGCTGCTGGTAGCCACTGCAGCTCCGCAGCCGAAGGTCTTGAACTTCGCATCCTGGATTATCCCGTCATCGTCTATCTTCAGGAATATCCTCATCTGATCTCCGCACTTCACATTCCCTACCGTTCCGATCCCACTTGGTTTTTCGATCTCGCCCATGTTACGGGGGTTGTTGAAGTGGTCCATTACCTTGTCGCTGTACATCTCGTTGCTCATTTCATTTCGCCTCCTCGTTTGTTTCCTTCTTCTCCCTGTCTAGATGGTCCGCGTATAGCGGGGACATTTCTCTCAACCTCGATACGGAATCCTTGATCGCTTCGATCGCCACATCGATATCCTCTTTAGTGGTCTTGTATGAGATTGTGAATCTGATCGAACCGTGTGCGATCTCGTGCGGAAGGCCTATCGCCATCAACACATGTGAAGGATCCAGCGAACCGGACGCACACGCTGAACCTGTTGAGACGAAAACGCCCCTTTGGTTCATCATCATAAGCAGGCTCTCCCCCTCTACAAAGCGGAAGCTTATGTTCACGTTGTTCGGGAGCCTCTCGTTCCTGTGCCCGTTGAGCTTTGTGTATTGGATCTCTTCAAGCATCCGGCCTATCGCGTAATCCCTTACCTCCGTAACGTTGGTCATGCGTTTCTCCATACTCTCCATGGCGAGTTCCGCAGCCTTTCCCATGCCTACTATCCCAGGAACGTTCTCGGTACCGGCGCGTTGCCTGAATTCCTGTTCCCCTCCATGCAGCAAAGGCGTTAGCTTGAGGCCTTTCCTAATGTATAGCATCCCAACGCCCTTTGGACCGTATATCTTGTGTCCGCTGGCACTCAGAAGGTCAATGTTGCCTTCCTTGACATCTATCGGCAGATGGCCGAACGCCTGTACCGCATCGGTGTGGAACAGGACATTGTGATTCTTTGCGATCTCGGCTATCTCATGGATTGGTTCCACGGTACCGATCTCGTTGTTCGCGTGCATTATCGTGATCAGTATCGTCTCCGGTAGGATGGCCCTCTCGACATCTTTTGGATTTACGGTTCCAAACTCGTCAACATCCAGATATGTCACCTTGAAGCCGTTCTTCTCCAGGAACTCGCATGTCCTTAGAACAGCGGGATGTTCTATCTTTGACGTGATTATGTGATCGCCCTTGGATTTGTTATCGTACGCGACCGACTTGATTGCCCAGTTATCGGATTCCGTCCCTCCGGATGTGAAGTAAATCTCCTTGGGATCGGCGTTGATGAGCTTCGCCACTGATTCCCTGGCCTTGTCCATTGCCTCCCTGACATACATCGCCGGCGCGTACAGGCTGGAAGGATTTCCGTAATAATCTTTCAGAAACGGAAGCATCGCTTCCAATACTTCCAGACGTATCTCGGTCGTCGCTGCGTTGTCCAAATAAATCTTCTTACTCATCCTTGAATCATCATTTACAATATTTCCCATTATACCAGTGTAGATTTTGTTGTATCATATTTTAAACTATTGATTACCTACCATTTTAGTAGGAATCACTTCTGCAACCTTTAACGAAATGCGATATTTTCCAACATTCCTTTCAAATATCGGTATAAATCACTATTATTCGCGCGTACCATACGATAATGTAATTAAAGTGGGGCAGATATTCAGCAGAGTAATTATGATAGTGAATGCAGAACTGTACGTCAAGGATCTGCCCGGTCGGCTTGTAGGTTCGCTAGAGCCTATATCGATGGTAGACGGGAACATCATGGGAGTTGTACATGACCGAGAACAGATAGTGGATGGTAGGATCTCGATCAACGTCACTTTCGAGGTGGAGGACGTAACACAGCTCAAACAACTCGAGGACATCTGGAAGGATAGGGATGTCATTATCTCGAACATGGGCTCGGTCTACAACACATACTCGATGGAGTATCTAATGATCGGTAACATCACCGCCTCCCGCATCGAAGAGTTGATGGATGAGGCTTCCAAAAAGATAAAACTGGAATCCATGGACATACAATATTCGTCCAAGGACCACGATGAGAACAGAACGGCGATGATATCCGTGAAAGTACGTGAGAAGGATGACATCGGCGGATTGGACCAATTCCTTAGAACCTCTTGTAAGAAGGATGACATCACCTACGTAAGGGGGCTCTGATATGCGTATATTCATAACTGGATTCGGTACCGTCGGCCAAGGTGTGGCCGAAGTCATACATTCCCGAAGGGACCTCTTCAAGGAGCGATATGGGGATGATGTGAGGATCGTCGGTGTGATGGATTCCACGACCTACGTCACAGACTCCAAGGGACTTGCACCTTTGGATCTCGTAAAAAGGAAGAACGAGAAGAAGAAAGTGGGCGATAAGACCTACACGAACGCACTGGACGTTCTGGATTCCATCGATTACGATATACTCATAGAGGTCAGCCCCACGGATTACGATACCGGCGGACAGGGACTAAAGAACATAGTCCACGCGCTGGAGAACAAGAAGGATGTCATAACGACTAACAAGGGCCCTCTTGCAATTAAGTTCGGGGAACTTATATCCCTGGCAAAGAAGAACAAGTGCAAACTGAAATTCGAAGGCACGGTGGCGGGAGCGATGCCGATAATAAACCTCTGCCACGACAACCTAACTGGCGAGAAGATAAGCTCCATACGCGGTATACTCAACGGTACATGCAACTACATACTGAGCAAGATGGACAACGGCCAGCCCTTCGATCAGGCGTTGAAGGAGGCACAGCAGCTTGGATATGCCGAGACGGACCCTTCGGGTGATGTAGAGGGTTTCGACAGTGCGTGTAAGGTCGTCATACTTGCTAACTCGGTGTTCAAAAGGAACGTCACCCTTTCCGATGTCTCCATAACAGGCATCACAGGAATCACAGAGGAGGCCATAGCTCTTGCTAAATCCCGTAACATGGTGATACGCCTGATAGGCGATGTCGGGGAGAAGTCGCTGGAGGTCGCTCCGAGACTTATCCCTAGAAGTCATCCCCTTGCGGTCACCGGTACATTGAACGCAGCACAGATACAGTGCGACCTGGCAGGTCCGATAACCGTGACCGGGCGTGGTGCAGGACGTCTGGAGACCGCCTCCGCGGTGCTCAGCGACCTCATCTCGGTCATGGATGATAGAAGAGATTGAGATATGACTGTAGTAATCTATGATACGACGCTGCGCGACGGCGCACAAGGCGAGGGTGTATCCTTCTCCTTGGAGGACCGCTTGGACATACTACGTGAGCTGGACGCTTTCGGCATAGATTATGTGGAATGCGGTTGGCCAGGTTCGAATCCGATGACGGATGAGTTCTTCGCCGCGGCGAAGGGACTCGACCTCAAGAACGCCAAGATATCCGCATTCGGAAGTACACGCAGACGCGCCATAAAGGCCGAGGACGATGCGAACCTCAAGGCATTGATCGAATCCGGTGCAGATTGGGCATGTATATTCGGAAAGACCTGGGATTTCCAGGTCGAATCCGTTCTCAACACCACCAAGGAGGAGAACCTTGCGATGATCGGCGACAGCGTCAAATTCCTCCGTGAATCTGGAATGCGTGTCATGTTCGATGCCGAGCACTTCTTCGACGGTTATGCATCCAACCCGAAATATGCTTTGAAGGCTGTCAAGGCCGCCGCTGACGCTGGGGCGGAATGGATCATCCTATGCGAGACGAACGGCGGAGCCCTGCCGGATCATGTGAGGGATGCGGTGAAGGCAGTCCGTGAAACCATAGACACGCCTGTCGGAATACACTGTCATAACGATATCGATCTTGGTGTGGCCAACTCGCTGACCGCCGTGAAGGCAGGGGCGAGAATGGTACAGGGGTGCATAAACGGAATCGGAGAGAGGGCTGGGAACGCCAACCTCTGTTCGATAATACCGACTCTGATGCTCAAGATGGGTTTCAAGACGGGCGTCAAGGATCTTACCAAGCTCACCGCACTTTCGAAGTTCGTCGGAGAGGTTGCCAACATCGCACCTCCCGCATCCCTCCCGTATGTGGGGGCGAACGCGTTCGCCCACAAGGGAGGGACGCACGTATCGGCGTTGATGAAGGATACCCGTACTTACGAACACATAGATCCATCCCTGGTAGGGAACAAGCGCAAGGTACTGATATCCGATCTATCTGGAAGAGCCAGCATATTGGAGAAGCTGAAGGAGCTCGGTATAGATGCCGACAACGAAGACAGTGGACACATAACTGATACCGTCAAAGAACTGGAATCCAGGGGATACCAGTTCGAGGGGGCGGACGCAAGCTTCGAACTCCTCGTGAAGAGACTCAGAGGCGAGTTCGAACCATATTTCACGATTGCAGGATTCAGATTGTTCATGGACGAGGTCGAGAACAACACCCTGATATCCGAAGCCAGCATCAAGGTCAAGAACAGGGAGGGTGCGGTGGAGCACACTGCATCGGAGGGGGACGGTCCGGTCAACGCACTGGATAACGCCCTCAGGAAGGCACTGTCCAAGTTCTTCCCGATAATCGACGACATCCGTCTGTCGGACTACAAGGTCCGCGTACTGGATGAGAAATCCGCGACCGCCGCCACGGTACGCGTGCTTATAAGGTCCACCAACGGCACCGAGAGCTGGACGACGGTGGGGGTGTCACAGAACGTGATAGAAGCCTCGCTTATCGCTTTGGTGGATTCTCTGGAATATGCTATAATGATGAATGAAAGGAAGGCTGTAAAATGAGCAAGACGATAGTCACTCTGGTTGGAAAGGATCGCGTCGGGATAATCGCCGCAGTATGCAATTACTTCGCAGACAATAACATAAACATACTGGACATCAAACAGACCACCGCGGGGGATTACATCAACATGGTGATGATCGTCGATACGAGCAAGTACATCAAGCAGTTCGCCGAGCTCTCCGAAGACCTGAAGAAGGTTGGAGAAAGCGTAGGCTGCATTATCCAGGCACAGCACGAAGAGATCTTCAACATGATGCATAGGATCTGATTAACATGGTCGATTTTGATGAGGTCTTCGAGACCAACATGATGATCAAGGAGGAGAACCTCGACGTCAGGACCATAACGATGGGGATCAGCCTAATGAGTTGCTGTGACCAGGATATAAACGCACTCTGCGACAATATTTACAATAAAATTACTACTAAAGCGAAGGACCTGGTCTCCGTCGGAGAGGAGATAGGTCTCGAATACGGCATACCGGTGACTAACAAACGCGTCTCCGTCACGCCGATATCCCTTGTCGGGGCCTCGGCCTGTAAAACACCGGGGGATTTCGTCAAGATCGCCAAGGCCCTCGATAGGGCGGCGGAAGAGATAGGGATCAATTTCATAGGTGGTTATTCCGCACTGGTCGACAAGGGGATGACCGAAGCGGACGAAATGCTGATAGAATCGATCCCCGAAGCCCTATCCATGACGGAGAGGGTTTGCGGTTCGGTCTCGGTCGCATCGACTAGGACTGGCATCAACATGGATGCCGTTCGCATGATGGGCGATATAATACTGAGGACCGCCGAACTAACTAAGGATGCGGATTCGGTCGGATGTGCCAAGCTCGTGGTGTTCTGCAACCCGCCGGACGATAACCCGTTCATGGCCGGGGCATTCCACGGAGTGACGGAACCGGAGACGGTGATCAACGTTGGCGTGTCGGGACCGGGGGTTGTCAAGACCTCGGTATCGAAGGTCAGGGGCGAGAGCTTCGAGGTGCTCTGCGAGACCATCAAACGTACCGCGTTCAAGGTCACGAGGGCCGGACAGCTGGTGGCTAAGGAGGCATCCGCGAGACTCGGGGTACCCTTCGGGATTGTCGACCTCTCATTGGCGCCTACACCTGCGATTGGCGATTCCATAGCAGATATTCTTGAGGAGATGGGTATCGAGAGGACCGGTGCTCCCGGCACGACCGCCGCGCTTGCGATACTTAACGACCAGGTGAAGAAGGGGGGCGTAATGGCCTCCTCGTACGTAGGAGGGTTGAGTGGGGCGTTCATACCCATCTCTGAGGACAGTTCCATGGTCCGTGCGGTCGAGTGCGGTGCACTCACGATAGAGAAGCTGGAGGCTATGACTTGCGTCTGCTCCGTCGGATTAGATATGGTCATGATTCCAGGGGATACCTCGGCGGAGACTATCGCAGGGATAATAGCCGACGAGATGGCTATAGGCATGGTCAACAACAAGACCACTGCTTGTAGGCTTATACCTGTCATAGGTAAGAAGCCGGGCGACTATGCGGAGTTCGGCGGACTGCTTGGTTCAGGACCGATAATTTCTGTCAGTAAGTTCGGATGCGAAGGGTTCGTGAACAGGAAGGGGCGCATTCCAGCACCCATACATAGCTTCAAGAACTGATTCGCGAAAAACGTTGCACGAACGTACTTAGCGTGGTCCGAATGAGTTGGATCTGTGTTAGTTGCGAAATGCATCCAATCGGTTGCTCATAGTTATCGTATAGGGTTTACTTAAGGGAATGAAGTTATCCGCACTTCAAATTTCCCAGATGCGTGCGAACCGGTCTGATTCAACTGGTTGCCTTGTTTTTAAAGGACTTGAAAAATCAAGATCTAAGTGAAGAAGGTCTGTATTGAATGATTAGGTTCAATGTTATGAACAGATACGTACAAGGAGGTTGAATATAAGATAAAGGATATACTATACAGTGTCAGAGGTCCTAAAAATGAAAAATACTTCCGGAAGGAAATTATACTCGTTAGGAGAATTTTACAAAATATATCATCTAACCTTTTTTTCAGCCAATGATCTTCGCTATGCTAAAAAAAATGAACTTTTGAACGAGCAATTCATTGAGCGTATCATGCTTGCTGTAACAGAGGTGAATGGATGTTCCTATTGCTCCTATGCGCACACAAAAATGGCGCTCGAGGCAGGTATGTCAAATGAGGACATCCAAAATATGTTGTCAGGGGTAAACGATGATGTTCCAGAAGAAGAGATCTCTGCGATAATGTTCTCTCAGCATTACGCCGAGACCAGGGGACGCCCATCTAAAAAATCCTGGGAACGGATAGTGGAGATATATGGCATTAAAGAAGCAAAGGGCATTCTTGGAGCAATAAGAATTATGATGTTCGGGAATGCGGCCGGAGTCGCCTGGGGTTCCTTTGTCAGTAGGTTAAAAAAGGAAGCAAAGGTGGATGAGAGAAGTGACCTTTTTTACGAAATGGGTATGATTCTTGCAACCATCGTTTATCTACCGATAGCTCTAGTGCATACTCTTTTAGCAAAGTTGGTTAGAACACCTGCAATTAAGTTTAATGATGCGGATGATGAGCAATGAATTTCTAAAAACTACCGCTTTTTAACTCCTTATACATAGTAAAAAAAATTATACGTGGGCATCGTATAATTAATCCCCTCCTTTCTGCTTATAATCTAAGCTCGACACTTGATTCTAAAACCTGAATTTGACGTTTATGTAAATAATAAATCCAGATTCCGCTGACCATCGTTGTCGTCGTATGCGAGATCCGCGTTCTAACTTGGTGTCAAACTTGGATTTAAATCTGATGATGTAGAATTTAATTTAAAACATAAATATGAGGAATAAACACCAGATACGTACGGGAATGACAAAATACCTTATGGATACCGCTAATAATATTGATTGTCTAATCTGAATTGATAGAATTTAATAATAAAAAAGAAGAAAGATTTATTCCCCCCTTTGAAACAAAGGGGAGAGTGCATCTAGGATGCGCAAGGTGGGAGCAGAGGGATTTGAACCCCCATCAGCGGGTTTCCACCACGAGGGGAGCGACCCCTCATGAAATTATTGAGTCATCGCTCCAGTTATTCATCATAACCTCAGCCAACTCAATTCAATCATTCTCGATAACTGGAGCCCGCCAGTCTACCAGGTTAGCCTATACTCCCTTGTTAGAGTGACAGATTTGTCATCACTTCTTGCGCATCTTAGCTGCTCTCTTCCTTCTCCTCATTTTCTTCTTGCGCCATTTCCAACGCTGGTTCCCAGCTTTTTTCCAGGCGCGTGAACTTCTTTTCATATGTTTTCTCCTTCCTCTGCTTGCCCGAAAGCAGCATGTTTTGGCGGGCCCGTCGGGAATTTCGGTTTCTTTTTAGGAAACTTTCGAACCCGAGGCGTCTGGCTTAGAAGGCCAGCGCTATATCCAGGCTAAGCCACGGGCCCACTCACCCAACAACGCCTTTAGTGATTTAAAGGTTTACATATAGAATATTTGTCTGGGGGGTCAAGCCGTATATTCAAGATAGATCTCGTAGATCGATCCGTATCCCATGTACACGCTTATTCCCTCTACTACACAAATGATTCCCAGCACGAATAACAGAGGCCACCAATTCAGGAGCTTTGCGAACAGTTTGATGATCGCCTCTGCAAAATTGGTTATCATGTATGCAATGGCACCGGCCACGACTGTGATTATTATCCTGGGCCATCCTTCTGCGAGGAATGATACGTCTATATCGTACACTTCAGAACCGGCAAGGTCCCCTAACAGGATATAGGCCAGCACCATGACGAACAACGCGAACAGCACGGCGAAATGAACCTCGCGGAACGGTCTTATGAGTAACGCGAAACCGCCTATGGCGACTATGACGGCCGTGGCTATGTATAGACCGTTCCACTCTACGGCGGCGATGTATATCATCGCTATACCGGCGATCAGTCCCAATAGCATCGTGAATTTGTACCCTGTCGAATCTTCGTCCTTGAGGTATGAGAAGACTATCCATATCGCCAGGAGTCCGCCGGCTATCAGAACAACCTCCGTGGCATTCTCCTGTATCGATGCTATAAGTGCATCCACGTCCATGAGGCATTATGATGTCTTTTGGTTATAAGCTTTGAGAATACTCTATGCCCTATTCATAGTACTGGAAGAGTCCGAATTTGATCTAGAGTGTTCAAAAAACGAAGGTCTGAGACCCATGTTAGAAGAAGTGAGTGGACAGGGCGAGATTCGAACTCGCGACCTCTACAATGCCAATGTAGCGATCTTCCAACTGATCTACCTGCCCTTTAAGACCAAGTGATTAATTGTTTCTATTAAAGGTTAACTATCAAGACGGCCAGATGACCGCTTAGAAGTCCTTGTTAAGAGTGGACTGGAACCTGTGTATCTCGCCTGGAATCATCGTAGGGTATTTTCCAGAGACGCATGCGATGCATATGTCGCCCTTGGGCAGTCCGATGGCCTCTGTCAGTCCGTCAATGCTTATGTACGCCAGACTGTCGGCACCGATCGTCTGTCTTATATCCTCCACGCCATGATGCGCACCGATGATCTGGTCGCGAGTCTTCATGTCCACTCCGTAGTAACAGGGAGCCACGATCGATGGACATCCTATACGTACGTGGACCTCCAATGCACCCGAGCTCCTGAGCATCTTGATCAGCTTCTTTAGTGTGGTGCCGCGTACTATGCTGTCATCCACGATTAGGATACGTTTGCCGACTACGGTGCTCTTTATCGGGTTCATCTTCGTGGAGACCGCCGCCTCCCTCTGGTTCTGGTCAGGTAGGATGAAGGTGCGTTCGGCGAAACGGTTCTTCATGAACCCTTCCTCGTAAGGTATCTTCGATTCGACGGAGAATCCTATCGCATGTGCCCGACCGGAGTCGGGGATGGGCATTATCAGGTCTACGTCGGCAGGACTTTCCTTGGCCAATATCATGCCGATTCTCCTCCTTACGTCATAGACCTCCCTTCCGTCGAGGACGGAGTCGGGTCTTGCGAAATACACCCACTCGAACATACAGTGGGCCTTTTCCGCATCGGTGTTGTATGGGTAACTTATAACCTGTGTGGCCGTAATCTCGACGACTTCGCCGGGCATTACGTCCCTTACCAGCACTCCATTCAGGGCGTCGATGGCGGCAGACTCGGATACTAGCATGTATCCGTCCCGGATCTTACCGATGCATAAGGGTCTCATGCCCCTAGGATCACGTATCCCAAAAAGACGTTTACCTATCAAGATGACCAATGAGAACGCACCGTCGAGTTCCAAGCATGTTGCCTTAAGGGCCTTAACGGGGTCGGCATGCTGTGCCGAATGTTTTCCCAGGATCTTAGTGATGAGTTCGCTGTCGGAGTTGGTGAAGAACGAGGACCCGGACAAGATGTATTTTTCCTTAAGATGGTCAAAATTGGTCACATCGCCGTTGTGTGCTATGGCGAGGGGTCCATATCTGGTGGTGGACATGAGAGGTTCCGCGTACGAACGGCTGACGTTTCCAGCGGCTGAATACCTTACATGCCCCAAACCAACTTTCCCATTGAGTCTGCTCAATAGGTATTTTGGTAACGCGGTCTGTACCAGACCCGCGTCTTTTACAGTATCGATGGCACCTTCAGAATTATAAACTGATATTCCTGCACTTTCCTGTCCCCTGTGCTGGATTATCATAAGTGATTTTTGAATGGCCGGTACGACGTTGTTTTCGGCGCTTATACCTACGACGCCGCAACTGTGTTTCGGCCCGGCCATGATATCAACTTATTCGTGGGACTTTGCCCAGTTGTACCCTCTAAGCTTAGCGGTCTTGCCATATCCGCAGGAAGAGCAAACGCTTTTCCTTACGTGATATGAGCTTTTACCGCACCTTCGACAGGGTATGTGTACTTTCTTGGTGTTGCGTTTTCCCTGTGCTGCTGTACCTGCTCCCATGTTATCACTCCTTATGGCGAAATGTAAATTATGTTGTCTCCGCGCACTACTGCCATCCTGTGCTTGGCGACGGGTTGACCTTCGAAGAGTTCCTCAGCGTTCTTGAGAACGATGTTCATGAACTGATCGTATCCCTCAAGTACTCCTCTAAATTCCCTCTTTCCTCTTAGAACTGCGATAACATTGTTGTTCAACGCTTTTCCTAAGACAGATAATGGTTTCATCATTAAGGCCACCTTATTCATCCAATGAGAGGTTTACTATTTTAAGGTTTGTCATACAGACATGCGCGCGTTCATACAAAGGAACCTATGGTCGGTGCGTCCAGACGGTCCATGTCGTAGAATATTATCGACTCCTTGATGCCGTTCGCCCCCATACCCGTCCCCATGAAGTGATCGAGCATCGATGCCCTCCACATAAGGTCCAGTACCGTGACTGCCACCGTACCGTAATAAGCGTTGGACATGTGATCCTCGTAACCGAAGGCGTCCATGTTGCTGAAAACACTGCCAAGGAAGCTTTCCCTGCCGTTCAGGATGGATATGTAGTTGGAAAGGACATCCCTTCCGCCCTCCTCCATTGTTTTCAAGGGTATCTCGGATGCCGAGGCAAAGGCCTTGTGGTGCATATCGCCCTCGTCGTCCATCACCATCCATTCGATCCTATCACCGTCGGCCATGAACATGTTCCAGTTCCAGTCCCCGTCACAATAGACGGGCACGCTCATAGGGTCCACGGAGGTTATGGATTCCAATGCGGCCGAACGTGCGGCCTCGTCGATCTCCTCCGCGTCCGCCTTCGGATCCGGTCTAGCGTCGGATAGGGACATCACGTCATAGGATTCGGATAATTCCAATATGCCTTGCAGATCGGAGAGGTCGGTGAATCTTGAAAGTGAAAGTGCTGTGGAACCGCGGATCGACCCTATGTCGCCCATGACACCCGCCGACATGCAGTTCCGATAGAATTCCTGATAGACCTGTTTCGATTCGCGGAACGCCTGGATTATCCTTTTCTCGGCATCTGCCACCAATCTCCTCGCCTCGGTCTCGGCATCTATGTTCTTGCCATCCCAGACGCCTCTGCATGAAAGGTCCAGCTCGACGGATACATTCTCCCCGATGTAGATGTGGAACGGATACTGTCTGCAGAAAGATGGACGGTTGTTGTAGATGTCGCATCTCCTATCATTTAGGAATTTGCAGGATCCGTGTCCTTTTTTCAGAGCGAGGCCTAGGTAGGATACGGGAGGTCTGGTCTTCACGAGGCTCTTTGGATAGTTGGTCTCGAAGAACTTCACCTCCTCCGGGAGAACCTCAGGCTGACAAAGGCAGCACATCCCACATTCGTCGAAACAGTCGGCGAACTTTCCTACTACCTCTGAATAATCCACGTTTAGATCAACCAATTATGTCCTCTCCCATTGCCTCTCCGCAGAACTCCCCGTCCTGTGACTGTACCTCTCCTCTGAGGATCACCATGTTTGGGAATATGGCTTCCATACCTTCGTAGGTGCTGAATCCTGCCTTGCTGTGCAGTCTGTCCGCTCGTATTTGTTTTTTATCACTGAGATTGAATATCGCCAGGTCCGCGTCCTTCCCCACCTCTATCGAACCTTTGTTCATATCGAATACTCTGGCAGGCGCGGCTGAACACATCTCGACGAGACGTTCCAGTGAAAAGGATCCGTTGCGGACCATGTTCATGAGTATGGGCATGGTCGTCTCGATACCGGGCATTCCGCTCGGGGCGTGTTCGAACTCGTCCATCTTCTCCTCCAGTGTATGGGGGGCGTGGTCGCTTCCGAACATAGTGAACTCGTCACGTTCGAAGGCCTGATATAAGGACTTCCTTGCGGCAGGTTCCCTTAACGGAGGGTTCACCTTGAACCTGGCATCGGTGCCCTTGTTCGAATCGAATAGTAAATGATGTAATGTGACCTCGGTGGTAAAACCACAGGACCTTGCAAGTTCCAGTCCTTCGGCTGTTGTAAGATGGCAGATGTTTATCTTATTACCCTTGAACTTTGAAAGCCTGTTGATCGCGCTCATCTCAGCGGTGGCGGGACGGTTTCTAAGATGATCAGTACAGCTGTATTCGTGTTCCTTGGTTATCAGGTCATCGTCCTCCGCGTGAACGCTAAGGACCTTGCCGGCCGAGAACACCGCTTCAGCCATCTTCGATATAACTTCATCATCGTTGGTCAAGATGTTCCCTGTGGTGGAACCCATGAAAAGCTTGAAACCTGCCACCAGATGTGCGACCTTAGATGGGTTGCGGTTCTTTGTTATGGCCGCGAACAGCCCATAATCACAATATGAGCGTTTATGGATGCGTGCCTTCTTGCTCAATATGGATTCCTCGTCTATGGACGGGGGTTTTGTGTTGGGCATATCCAATACACAGGTGATCCCACTGGATATCGCGGCGGTGGACCCGGAACTGAAATCCTCCTTGTGGGTCAGCCCGGGATCTCTGAAATGTACGTGGGGATCTATTCCGCCGGGCAGGATTATCCTGTTCGGACCCATGTCCTTCTTGCGATATCCCCTACCCGCCGACGGTCCTACATAGGTTATCTTCCCATCCGATATCCCTATCTCAGTCTCCTTGAGTTCTCCGTTAACGAACGCCCTTCCGGTTATCACCAGTTCGGGCATGATATCATTTCCTTACCACATCGCCACCGGGCGAAACTTCATAGTATATCTCTCCCTGGAATTTATCAATGGAAACGTCCTCGTTCCTCCAGGCATCCCTTGGCAATCCGGCCTTGATACTGAGGTGATCAAGATACTCCTCTTTATTCCATCCCATTTCCACGGGAACCTGAGGAAGCAACAAGCCACGTCTTCCTCTGAAGGATATCATAAGTCCATCCCTGCCGAACTCTATATTTGCCATGAGTTCCTCGGCGGACGAGAACTCTATCGGGTTGGGAGGAGTGAGTACGGTCACCTCGAAGACGCATTTTGCAACCTCTGCCGGTGTGAGCGGATGGAACCTCGGGTCGTGACATGCGGATCTGGCGGCCTCTATTATCGCCTCTCCCAATGGGAATACGGGTTCCGGGTATCCGATGCAACCCCTCAGTTCCCCCGAGGGATGTTTGCTTATTGTTACGAACGCCCCGGAATGTCGTTCAAACTCTTCCGAAAGGACAGGGTTCTCAGACCTGCCCTCCGTCTCTGCTTCCGCCGCCTGTCTTGCGGCCCAAACTGCCTCTCGGCCGAGTTCAATGTCCATATCACTCTTCACTCTTTTTGGCTGTGGATCTCTTCCTAGTACCGGAAGTTGATTTGGAGTTCGTCTTGGTCGTCTCTTCCTTCTTAGGTTCCTCTTCGACCTCGTCCTCCTCGGGGATCCTTATCTCAATGGACCTGGATGAACGCTTGTCCTGCCCGTCCTCATCATAATCCTCTTCGTAATCTTCATCATCATACTCGTCATCGTTCCTGAAGGGCTGAGGCATGCCCCTTATGAGCGAGTTTATACCCATCAAGAACTCGAATCCGGCCGTCATGAAGTGGGCTTGTATGTCGGGATCCGTGAATGCGTCGAAGGCCTGACTCATGGACGTCTTGGTCTCACGCTTGACCCTTCTCGCCTTATTGCGGACTCTGTCCTTACTCTTGTAGTAGATTCTTTCCGCCTCCCTCTTCTCTCTTCTCACCAGGTCTTCGATGATCTCCCGGTTCTCCTCTATGAAATCCATCATCTCCGACCTCTTGCTGTATCTGCCATCTTCCTCGGTCATTTTTTCACCTGCTTTAATTTAACGTTGTCCTGACGCTTTAATTTAACTGTCAACACCTCATTCTCCAAATCGGCACCGAGAACCTCGGCGTCCTTTAGGGTGAGAGGCAACGTTACCGTCTTCTTGTGTCCTCCCACATGGATGATCAGAGTATCGTTGTTCCCTTTGAACATCTCGATCATACCCTTCTTTACAAAGGGCATCTTCATGATCAGGTAATCGTAACCGTCCTTGGTCTCGAACCTCATCGGGCTTTCCTTGAGATATATCTCCGATGGATCTGAATCCTGGAACAACATATCCGCGAGGTACGAGAGCTTCTCCTTACCCCGTATCTCGGTGGGCATCTGATATGCATATTGTATCTTAAGCGGACTGAAGGCGTGGTCGATTTCTTCCAGATATCCTTCCTGCTCCTCCAACCTTTCCTTGAAATATCCTTCCTCCATCCCTTCCTTTGGATAGATTTTGTTGACTATAACGCTCTCAACGGTCTTGTTGTAAAGACATGTGTATGTGTAGGTGCGCCTGGTCTCGCTTATCGCCATGCGTTCCGGATTCAAGACCAGACGTATCGTGGTGGCGTCCGGGTTCTCCAGTACGTCTTTCACCTTGACCATCTTGTCCTTCATCTCATCGATGCTCTTCATGACCGCCTTGCTGGGGAGCGGGAGGTCGATTATCTTAGAGACCGTCGTTCTTGCGATCGATATAAGCCTCTTGAACAGGGAGTAGAATCTATCCATATACCAATTGGATATGTCCGGGAAACTGAGAAGCCTCAACGTCTCCCCGGTGGGTGCGGTATCCATCACTATGACGTCGTATTTGCCCTCTTCCTCGAATTGGAGCACGTAGAACAGTGCTGCCACCATCTCCATACCCGGCATGACCGCCATCTCCTCGGCGGTGATGTCCTCGAGTCCCTGGGATGTGAGGAATGTTGTGACGTATTCGCTGATGTCCGCCCACTTTGTGCGCATCTCGTAGATTATGTCGATCTCCAACGCATCCAGATTCTCGCCTATATTCTCCACCTTTGCTGAAAGATTTAGATCCAGTGAATCTCCAAGGGAGTGGGCGGAATCCGTGCTCATTAGAAGCGTCTTGTATCCCATCTCCGACAATCTTATTGCGGTGGCCGCGGAAACGGAAGTCTTTCCGACACCGCCCTTTCCGGTGTAGATTATGATCCTCATGACCAATAGAACATCTCGGACTGTATTAAAGGTTACATGGTCGATTTTCTATAAATTTTAAAGTTGGAAAAGGACCTTGGAATGTGGTAAATGATCCTATTGAGAATTATTAAAAAGGGGATGGTGCCGAGACTGGGGTTCGAACCCAGGACCTTCGGATTTCCCTGGAAGAGGTCATAACGACCAGAACCCTATGAGTCCGACGCTCCACCAGGCTGAGCCATCTCGGCATTAATTGGTTTTGTCCGTCAATCGGATTAGTGTATAAGTAGTTTTGCGGGTGCCCGCCGTGGCGGGCCACCCGTTCAATCTTCTTACTCTTCTGGCTCCTCGGAGTCGTCTTCGACGGAGGCTTCTTCCTCTTCGTCCTCGGATTCAACTTCGGCGGGCTCTTCATCCTCAGAGACTTCCTCTGCAGGTGCCACGTCCTCGGATTCCTCTTCCTCTTTGACAGGGGCCTCGATTATGGATTCAGGTTCCTCGTTTCCGCGGGATCTTATCTCAGACTTGCGGATCTCGACCCTCTTCACGGGGATGATGATGCGACAGGCCTTTGCGACATTCCTTGCCATATCTCCGGATATTACCGCTTTCACGATTTCGGCAAGGGTCATCTCGGTTCCCATCTGTGTGACGGTATCACCGATTATGCGCCTCATGGCCACTTCCTGGGATCCCTGGATACGATTATCGGCGATGCTCATGGTCTTGAGCCTTACATCGAAGCCGTCTTTGGTGATCACGTCGATGACGTGATCGGTCTTCGTCTTCTTCCTGCGGGTGAGCCTCCTCACATAATCTACGGTGAGATCGTGTCCGGTGAACACGGTCTTTGCGTCGTGTCCGTCGACATCGTTGATCTTGAACTTCAGCTTGATGTGCATCTTGGAGAAGTCTCCGGTAAGGTCCTGTACTGTGACCTCGACCGCCCTTCCTATGAGGTTCGCCGGGTTAGCCGACGGGGTATCTCCGATCTCTATCTCATTGAACATACGGGGAGCGTGTATTGTGTACCACTCCTTCGATCTCCATTTATCCTTCACCTTGCGTGAGGTGCTTCCTTTCTTACCTTTTGACATTAGATTTCTCCAAGGATTGTAATAGATGGTATGATTCGATATTCCTATTAAAAGCTATGCGGAACTGTTTTTATCACAATCGACTTGATAAATATAGTAGCCAGTGCTTTTTAATTACCCTAATTGTAAATATATTTTACAAAGAGGTTGGTACCGCTTTTATATTAATGTTGCCCGTTTTGGCGACGTCATAAAAATTAGAAAAAGTAAAAAAGGGGCGTGAGCCCCTGTAAATGTTTTCAGAGTTTGACCGGCACTTTGTGCAGGCTCAGACCGAGTTCCTTTGCGTCCATTCCCATGGCGATACCGAAAAGCTGGGAAAGGTGGAGAACAGGGAGTTTGTATCCGAGTTCTTCCTGCGTGGAGTCGAACTGAAGGTGGCAGAAGGGACATACATCGACGATGTATTCGGCTCCGCCTGCTACCATGTTCTCAAGGTTCTCTTTGGTGTGATTCATGGCGAGATCGCTCTGAGAGGACCTTACTCCTCCGCCTGCTCCACAACACATCAACTTCTTGGCCCTAGGCATGCTCTTTGCGCCTGTGGCCTCGACTAGTTCGTCGAGCATGGTGGGATTCTCGGGATTATCGATGTGCTTGTTGGCACTGGGCTTGAGGAAGTGGCATCCGTAGAACGCGGCGACCTTGTAGTCGACCGGGTTGGTGATGCTCTCCTTGAGCTTCTCAATTCCTATGTCCCTGAATATCACATCAGCGAAGTGGTACACCTTGGTGGTCCCCTTGTACTCAAGTCCGATCTCACTAAGGATCTCGTTGACCTCTGCGAGGGCTTCGGGTTTACCGTTGAGGTCATGGGCTGCGTCGAAGAGTGATCCGTAGCATCCGTTGCATATTGTAAGGATGTCGAGACCCATCTTCTCTGCGATGGCAAGGTTTCTTGCCGCTGCGGCGAGCCATGCCTTTCTGCTGAAAGCCCTGATAACACCAGGTGCGGGGCAGCAGCTTGCATCCTTGAAGTCCACAAGCTCGATGCCGAGTTTTTCACAAATGACCTTGGTCGATTTTTCAATACCGGGGTATCTGAGGGGTGCAATGCATCCCAAAAAGAAAGCGTATTTTGCCATATATATCACTCCACAATCTTGTCGAAGCCAGCTGCGTTCAGGACCTTCCTGAGTTCTTCCATTGCCTTGGGGTTACCGATGACCGTGGGCGGTGTGGCTTCGAGTCCGAGCTCCTTCCTCTGGGCCATTACCTTGTCATTGAAGGATACGGTGTGTCCGCCTTCATAAAACGCACTTGCGGTCTTCTTATGGGCGTCGAACATATGTCCCTGTGCGACTGCCATGTTCCTGAGGTTGATGATTATATCCACTATCGGAACTTCACGGGGGCACCTCTCCTCACATGCGTAGCAGGTGGTGCAGTCCCAAAGGTCCTTACTGGAGAGAATCTCCTCCTTGAGCCCGAGCTGTGTCTGTCTGATTATCTTTCTGATCCTGTAGGAAGTGTATCTTCCTGAGGGACAGCTAGCAGTGCAGGTACCGCACTGGAAGCACAGCTTCGCGCCCTCACAGCCGGAGTCGGCCATTTCTTTAGCGAATTCGATGTTAGGTGTTGCCATGTATACTACCTTAAAATTGGACTTACTTTGTCGTATTTAATATAGCATGTTCTTGAACGTTGAGCATTACCCTTTTTGGTAAAACAACATTTACTCTATCTGTCTGGCAATAAGTGCCTTGTTGAGCCTTGAGACCGTCCGCGTCTCTCTACGGTAGATGGAGTTGATGGTGTGCCTGAGCATCTTAGGATCAACGGCGCTCTTCAGTCTGAGGCCTTTTCTTATCAACAGGAACTCGTCTATGAAGAAACTCTTGTTGGATCCCAGCAATTCAGGTAGGGAATACGTTACGGAATCTATCTTGTAATCCCTATCTTCGGAGTCCAGGTACATGTATGCGACGCGTTGCGCCCCATATTTGTATTTGATGAAGGAGGGTCCGTTGTCGACCATTACCATACCCATGTAACCCACCTCGGCCCATTCGAACTCCTCCGCGTCAAAGAGGTACATCGGGTCATCCAACAGAGTATAATCGGCAATCCCCTCTTTCATCATCCTCAGATTGCTCTCGTCATCGGATATGATTAGATCAGTGTCTGTAAGCTTCAGGGCGGAGAGGACGGACATCATCAGATCCTCGGTGACCGGGCTACAGCATATGGTGAACTTCCTATCATCCCTGCATCGGAGCTCGGTGGCGATATGCCTCTCTACTATCTCCCTGCCTGCATCAGTGAGACTTGTTCCCAAAGGAGTGGATATTGCTACAGGTATGCCTGCGGCCTCCCCTATGTAAGATACATACTTGTGGACCACGGGGACGGATATCCCTAGAGCAGATGCCGCGGAGGTCATGCTACCATGCTCCCCTACGGCAGATAAAATCTCGAGCTGGCGGTTTGTCACCGTCTTGCCGTTGATGACCTGATAGGTCTCTGTACGGATATCCACGCTCTTATCAGTTGTTCGACGGTTTTAATCCTTGCCATTTGCACAACGGTAATAATCTAATGAGAATATCCGCAGATGAAATGAAGGACGAACTGAAGGATATAACGATGGTAATCGGATTGGGAAGTCCGATAATGTGTGATGACGCCGTCGGACTACATATCGCCAAGCGCATCGAGGATATGGGCATGCCTGACGTGGTGACTAGACAGGAGGCGATAGGTGGCCTGGAGATCCTGCCGATCGTCAGAGGCTACCGCTACGTGATAATCGCAGACTGCATACGGACGGGGGGCGTGGAACCAGGCACCGTTATGATCTTCGACCCGAAGGATTTCGAGACCAGTATAGTGTCCGCTTCGGCACACGACTTCAATCTAGCCACCGCCTTGGCCATCGGTAACAGCATCGATCCGGACACCATGCCCGAGATAGTGAAATACGTGGCCGTGGAGGCACAGGACATCCAGACACTGAGCGAGACCATGACGCCTGCAATCGAGGCGGCGGTGCCCAGTGCCGTGAATGCGGTACTTCACCTGATATCCGAATTCAGGAAATCCTGATTTAGAAATCCATATTGATTTCCATATCCTTGATCGCCTTGTCCTCGTTACCAAGAATCACTGTATTAAGCGAATCTGACGTGAGTATCTGTTCTGCGGCCTTCATGACCTCCTCACCGGTCACCGCATCGATCTTTGAGAGCACATCGTACAACGAGAACAGTTTGCCGGTCAGCATGAACTCCCTTGCGACGCTGGTCATCCTGCGTGCGGTGGATTCCTGCGACCTGACCATCTCACCCTTGATGAGCCTCTTGGAACGCTCAAGTTCCCCCTTTCCAAGGCCTTCGTCCAGAAACGTCCTTATTACCTTCGATGTCGCATCTATCGACTTCGTGACGTTCTCCGCGGTGGATGACATGAACATTCCCATATACGCTGCATCTGTGCTCCTCGACCACGCCGAATGTACGGAGTAGACCAGGGCGTTCTTCTCCCTGACCTCCTGGAACAACCTTGAGGATGTTCCAGAGCCTAGTACGGCGGATAACATCGTCATGGCGTATCTAGAATCTGAGTCTGTTGGACCTACGGTTGGCAGTGCTAGCGCCACCTGATAGTGGTCGGCGCTGTTTGATACAAATTTGTAATTGGATTTGGGCATGGGCGGACCGGTGCGCGAAGGTGCTGTTTTCGCCTCCATATCATCGAAGATATCGGATGCCCACTCCACAGAGGTTTTCTCGTCAACGTCGCCCACTGCGAAGACGGCGATGTTCGGTGCTCCGTATCTGTCGTAATAGTATTCCCTGAGATCCTCGTAGTCGAGACCTTCGACTATGTCCTCCTTACCGCCCTCTCCCTGTCCGAGGTCGTGTCCTTCCCAGACCAGCTCGTCGATTAGATCGTATATGTAAGATCCAGGATCGTTCTTTATCATGCTCAGTTCCTGGAGCACTATCTTCTTCTCCATCTCCGTGTCCTCATCGCCGATCAGGGGGTTCGCGACTATGTCGGAGACCAGTTCCCTTGCGATGTCAGCAGTCTCACCTATCGTAAGGCCGAAGTATCCGGTGGCCTCCTTGGCGGTGAATGCGTTCATCATGCCGCCGGCACCTTCCATCTCCTTGGCGATCTGGTACGAGGACCTCGTCTTGGTGCTTCTGAAAACAACATGTTCAAGGAGGTGCGATATGCCTAGGACGTCCTTGTCCTCGTCCCTGGAACCGGTACGCACGGTAACCATGTATCCTGCGCTGAGGCAATCGGGTATGTGGTCGGTGATGACGGGTATCCCCGCTTTCGTCTTGGATAATGAGATTTCTGTCATGAGCTCCCCAATGTAGAATAGATTAATAGAATGGCGGTCCATTACTGCACCATGTCAGAAATGAACGTGATAAAGTACGACGATGAAAAGCTGCATGATGCCGTCGCCATAGTGGGTTTCCCGACGGTAGGTCTCGTCGGCTCCATTGTTACGAGCTTTATCATAAAGGAGTTGAACATGCCCGTCCTCAGAGGGATGTCCTCTGATGACATGAGTCCATACTGCATTCTGATGGGTGGCGAACCTTACCCTCCTGTCCGCGTACACGGTTTCTGCAGGGCGGCCGATACCCAGTCCGAATGTGGGGATTTGATGGTCGTTACCTCGGAAATAGCACCGAACGTCAAGCAATGTTATGTGCTGACCGATGAGTTGCTAAATATGTTCCAGGATTACGGCATAAAGAAGGTGATCTGCCTCGAGGGTATACCTCGTTACGGTGATTCCGACGTCATGTACGCCTGCGGCAGTAGTCCTGCCGCGAGAAAGGTCGTCGAAGAGTTCGACGTTGAACCCCTTGATAACGGAATGATTAAAGGCCTTACCGGAGTGATGCTTTTCGAGGGTAAGCACAGGAACATGGATATCGTGACCCTGTTATGTCCTGCGGACCAGAAGCTTCCAGATCCTCGGGCGGCCGTGAGAATGGTCGAGGAACTCGCCAAGGTCGTCCCCGAGCTCAGCAATGTAGACACTAACCCTCTCGTGAAGGAGGCCGAAGAGCTTGAGAAGCGTATATTGGCGCAGACGGAACAACAGGCGACGGAGGAATCCTCCGTCATGCCCTATGACGGCCATCTGTACGGATAATCGTTAAATCGGAGTTATACATAGGTTCAGGTATGAATCTCGTACCTTCAGAATTCTTCGTTACCTCAGGCTCGGCCATCAGTCCGACGTCCTCACTGAACGCCTTCGATGTTGCCCTTATAAACGCGGGCATAGGCGAACAGAACCTGGTGAGCGTATCCTCCGTCATTCCCGAAAAAGCGGTGTATGTCGGGATAAAAAAAATGCCCATGGGTGCCGTCACTCACTGTGTTTTGGCACAGATGAGGGGGTCCGAGGGAGAGACGATCTCCGCAGGTATCGCATATGTAATGCGCAAGGACGGCAAGGGCGGATATGTTGCCGAAGGACATCTACATGGCTCCAAGGATTCCCTCGAGGATGACCTCATATGGAAAATGGAGGAGATGGGTCGTATCCGCGGTGTCGAACTGGGTGAGATAACCTTGGTCACCGAGGAATTGAAGATACCTGCCGATAACTACGGCTGTTGCGTGGCAGCCCTAGTCTTCACGGAGTACGAATGAGCAGATATGCCGTCACCCCCTGTTCATGTGGCAGGTTGAGGGTGATAGATCTTTCATCCGAGACATCGATCTGTCCTTTCTGTGGAAAATCGGTCAAGAACGCGAATGTGAGGCAGCTTTATGCCGACAATGACGCGCATGCAGTCAGGGATGCCCTTGCGGCTCTCACTGGATATGAGGCTCCAGAAGAGGATCTCGAGGCCAAAAGGCGCGTGAAGGAGGCGGATCCGCTTTCGACGCTGATCCACGAATATGAGGGATGTTCCGATGTGGAGGAAAAGATGACCGTCCTTTCTAAAGGGTTGACGGATATCTTCGGTACGTTCACATTGGACGATTTAAAGAGGGTCGACCGTAAGAACGCTGAAAAAATACTCGAGGCGATGGTGCTACAGTGCATGGTGTTCGAACCCGAGCCTGGGCGTTACAAAGCCTGATCATTTCGGAATGTCGTTTCGTTTCTGACCTTCCTGTCTGAGAACGTCCCGTATAACCTTAGGGATGTCCTTTGAGGTGGTCTTGTAGAAATATATGGCCGCGATTACCAATCCGGCGACCAATGCCAGATATCCGTAAAGTTGTTCTGAATAGATGAACCACGGGACCATGACCAGCTGATAGACCATATTGAAGAATATGGCCTGCGCGGTGAACTCTATTAGCCTCAGCCTAGCGACACCTTCGCCGATGTTTAGACCAACGGTACTCAGCATCATCGTCTTCGATATCGCCATTATTATCAATATCAGATAATCCAACGCTCCGACCGTTCCGCCTGCGTTGGTCACTATGGTTATCAGATAATATGTCATACCCATGGACATAGTGGCGCCGAACCCCAGCCCCATGCCGTAACCGTAAAACAAGGTGTCCGATTTCCCATGAAACCTTCTCAGGTTCAGGACCACCAGGATTATCATCGCCTCCAATACGGCAAACAATATCGCGTTTGTGAAAGTGTTCCCCCAGAAATATGTGTAAACCGAGAAAACGATCGTCCCTGCTATCATACCTACGACGAAAAGTCCGAAGAACGTAGGGTCGTTGAAAAATGGTCTATCCGTTGCAGGGTACGTATATCTCTTCAATACGGCGTACATCAGTATCATCGCAGGTGCGATGCCGATGACTGCCGCGAACCCTAGGGTCAACTCCATGGTCCGCCCATAAGTTCGTCACTTATAATTCTTATTACCTCGCCGTTGTCCGACCTCGGACCGACCTTTATCGTCTGGCTCCTCGCCTATCAGGTGATTGTAATAATGGATTACCATGCAGGATCTCTCACATGCTCCGCAGGCATCGCATCTCTCAGGATGTATCCTCATACCGCCGGAGATCTTTATCGCCTTCTTGTTGCAGCTCTTGGCGCATATGCCGCATGAGGTGCACATCATGGCTCGGACCATCGCCTTCACAGTCTTCTCGAAAAGCTGTTCAGTGCTCCTCATGGATTGTGCCGTCACCGAGACCTGACCTCCACCGAAAACCTTGGCGGTACCTTTTGAAGTCTTTACCACCGCTATCTCGAACTCGGGGGAATATTTGACCTCGCCCACCGTCCTCAATGCGTCCGCCATGTATGAGAAATCGCGATTCCTGGGGAGGTTTACGACCGCTTCGGCCGAAAATCCTCCGGTCTCGCATACGGAGGCACCTTTCAGCATCTTCATCGACAGGTCCGATTTCGAGGACGGTGCGAGATGCAGATCCAATCGGTCCGCCAGAAGTACCATCTTCGGAGGTAGCACCTTCCATCTCCAGAATCCCATGTCCGCATATTCGGTGGGAAGTCCACGGTCCTTTGCGTATCTATGAAGGAATCCCTCCCATTCCTCGTAAAGGTCAGGATGGATCCTTTCAGTGTTCCTCCATTCGCTGGAGAGACATGATGCGCAGAGATAGCATCCGACGCGTTCGAAGTCGCGGTCGTATAACGGATTATATTTCAGCCCCTCGCTAAAGATGTGGCACCAAACGTCGGCCGAACGCCATCCGCGTATCGGGTTGACGTTCGTCTGGTTTGGGACGAAGGGGTTCTTCGACATCAAGGACGTCCGGGAACGGGCGAAGGACTCCAAAGCCCTGTTCCCCTCCACCGTCACCGTGCCACCGGGGAACTGCTCCTCGATCAGATCCGTTATCGGACCAAGTTTGCATACCTTACAGCACCATCTGAAATCCTTGGCCGGCGGTCCGAATGTTCCGACGTTCTCCCAGAACGCGTTACCTGCCTCGGCCACACGGAGGTCGTATCCGCCCTCCTTCGCGAACTCCCTTACGTATTTTATCGTCTCAGGATATTCCAAACCAGTATCTATGAACATTAAAATTGGTTTTCTCTTAAGGGCCTTCTCCGTCAGGGAACAGGCTACGAGCGAGTCCTTTCCTCCGGAGAACGATACAGTTACCGGGGCCTCGCCTCTCACGGACATCTGTATCTCGGATATTGCTATGGCAGCGAGGTTCTTGATGTGCCCCGAATTCGCCTGAATGAACTCGTTCAGTCCCGAATCAGGAGATAGGGGTCTTTCGGGGATGGAGTTCAGGTCACGTATCTTTATCGCCCTATCAGAATCCAATATCTGATCGCTGCTGACGTGTGCCACGCCGGGACCGACCTTGCCGCCGGTCTTTATTAGGATCAAGGACTCATCCGCCTCGAAATCCCCGATCACCTCAGTCACCTTCGACCCGGGAATGTTCTTTCCCTTAAGGTGCCCTGACATACCTGTGAAATGTACGACGTTCTTGGTCGCCTTTTCAGCGAAGAGGTCCGCACCGGGCTGCCTGATCTCGATGACGAGCTTGTTCAATTGCATATCGAATCTGATTATACCCAGTACATCCCCGTGGGCGACTATCTCATCGGTCCGGTCCTCCCCGGGGACCTTGTTGAAGAATACGGCTTTACCATCTATAGGCTGGGAGGTGCCGAAGGTCTCTTTGAACACCCTGGATAAAATCTCCTTGGATTCTGAGAAGCAGGGTCGTATCTCACCAGGGCTGTTGATCTCGAACCTCCTTCCTTTGGAACCGCATCTGGAACAGGATGTTCCTAGGAGTAAAGTCCCGCATCTGTCACACCAGAAACTTACTTCCTTCCCGTGGGATGCGTAGACTTGAGACATATTCCAACCTAGAGCATCTAATATACTTCATATTTATAAACAATAAGATTATCCTCAATCATGGACGGCAGGATAGATACATTCAACATAACGCCTGGTTACGGACGTTCCAGATTCAGTCGACGCGAGATCATGGAGATCATAATCTCAGTCCTAGTCCTATCACTCGCCTTCACCATAGCGATGATGTCCCGTTCTTGGGGAGATCCGAATGTCGCCATTCTTTTCGCCATGTTCTTCGGGATATCATTGATCGTGATTCTCGTGAGCTTCATACCTCATGAACTGGCTCACAAGTTCGTTGCCCAGAAATACGGGGCATGGTCTGAATATAGGATGTCGGGTAGGGGATTGCTGTTCGCCGTGTTGATCTCCTTCACAGGATTCCTGATAGCCGCACCTGGTGCCGTTTACATCCAGGGCCGTATCACCGAGGAACAAAACGGTAAGATCAGTGCCGCAGGCCCTCTCATCAACATTACGATAAGCGCTATAGCCCTGATTTTCATGTTCAACACGACTGGTCTGGTTTTCATATTGTTCTACATGTTGGCTTACATAAATGCCATGCTTGCGATATTCAACCTGATACCGATACCTCCACTGGACGGTTCCAAGATCTTGAGATGGAACGCTCCCCTATGGTTTGTTATGATATTGGTGGCCGTCGTGGAATTCCTGATAGCCTTCGGAATAATATTCTGAGCTTGAGGATATAAAAATAGAAATGGCGGGCAACGCCCGCATGGTTTTATTTCAATCCTTCACAGGATATCTGAGGTCCGCAAGGGGATCTCCCTCGAAGTCGAAGGTCTTGCCGGGATTCAGGATGTTGTTGGGATCCATCGCCGTCTTAATCTCCCTATAGGTCTTCAGGTTCGAGACCCTCTCCTTCTTGAAGTCTATGGCCTTTGCGATACCCACCCCGTGTTCCCCGGTGACGGTTCCGTCTAGCTCTATACAAGCCTCGAATATCTCACTCACGGTCTTGAAGGCGCGTTCCCAGTTATCCCTGTCATAGGGGTCAACCATCATCTTCGCGTGCAGGTTGCCGTCAGAGGCATGACCATACGTAGCTACTATTACGTCGTGCTTTTCGGCTATCGCCCTGAACGCCTTGATGGCCTCCGGTACCCTTGATACCGGGACGGCCATGTCATCCGCGAGTGAGACTGACACGAATCCGGGCTTCAGCGCTGAAAGGGACGTCATGACGGATTTCCTGGCATCAGTCCAGCTTGCGATCTCCTTCTTATCATGTGATGCTTTGACGCTAATCGCATTGTTCTTCCTGGCGAGTTCCTCGACCAGTTTGAGGTCGCGGTCAACGATCTCCTCAGATTCCCCATCCACCTCGACTATTATCAGCGAGTTGCAATCTGGCAGCGGGTTACCACGGGCCTTGTTGACCGCAGTTATGGCAAGTGAATCCATGATTTCGCATGAGGAAGGAATCAATGGCGTTGCGATGATGTCCGCGATACATTTTCCCGCGTCCATGACATCGTCGAATGCACAGATGCATGAGGCGGCATACCTTGGTTTGGCGGTGAGCTTTAGGACTACATCGGTTATTATCCCTAGTTGTCCTTCAGATCCGCAGAGCAGACGGGCCAACTGATATCCTGAGGAATCCTTGATCGTCTTCGTTCCTGCGGTGACGATCTCCCCGTCAGCCTTTACGAAGGTCAATCCTAGTACCGCATCCCTTGTGGCGCCGTATTTAATTGCCCTCATACCGGATGCGTTGGTGGCCACCATCCCTCCGACGGTGCATGCCTCCCCAGATCCGGGTGATGGCGGGAAGAAGAACCCGTATTTTCCGAGCTTCTTGTTCAAATCGTCATATATAACGCCCGCTTCGACCTCGACCCAGAGGTCTGCTACGCTGACCTTCTTAATCTTGTTCATATGCTGCATCGCAAGCACGATACCCCCCTTGATAGGGACGGCGGACCCACAGAGTCCGGTACCTCCACCTCTGGCTGTTACAGGTATCTTTTCCTCGTTCGCGATCTTCATGATCTCGGATACCTCCTGAGTGGTCGTCGGTTGAATTACAACATCAGGGGTGTTATGATAGATCGAAGCGTCGAATCCGTATGTGTATAGAACGGCGGAATCCGTGGAATACCTGTCCTTACCTACGACCTTCTCGATCTTGTCTAATATTCTTCGGTCCATATGCGCACCAACTACCTTATTCTCCCTACTGACTTATAAAATCTACGCGAATCTCGGTACAAAACGATTTAACTGAAAAGCCGTTCCCTCCCCTTGATGAAATCCAAGATAGTTCTTTTAGGCCCTCCGGGATGCGGTAAAGGCACACAAGGCGAGAAGCTCAGCACCGAGCTGGGCTACACTAGACTCTCTACGGGCGACATGCTCCGCGAGGCCGTCCGTGACGGCACCCCGCTGGGAGTCAAGGCTAAAGGTTACATGGACAGCGGTAAGCTGGTACCCAACGATCTTATCATAGGTCTTATGAAGGAGAAAATCGCACAGGTCGACGGGGGCGTCATCTTCGACGGCTTCCCTAGGACCCTTGAGCAGGCTGATGCGCTTGCTCAGGAGATCGACGTGGATCTGGCGATCAACCTAGATGTGGATGATGGCGAGCTCATAGTCAGGCTTACGAACAGACGTTCCTGTCCCAAATGCCACATGGTGTTCCATCTTATCTCCAACCCTCCGAAGGTGGAGTGTATCTGCGACAAATGCGGTGCTGAGCTCTACCACAGGGACGATGATACTGAGGCGACCGTGGGCAACAGGCTCAGTGTCTACAGGGAGAGTACATTCCCCTTGATCGAATACTACGATAAACTCGGGAAACTCGTGACCATCAAAGGCGAGGGAAGCATCGACGGAATCTTCGCCCAGGTCAAGAAAGCGATTCAGTAAATCTTTTTATTGAGGGGCCCCGGCCCCTCCCACTTCTTACGAAAACTATTAAAATAAAACCGCATTGAGGAATGACCATAGCCTCGTAGTGTAGTGGTCAATCATGCAGGTCTCTGGATCCTGCGACCGCAGTTCGAATCTGCGCGAGGCTACCACTTTCCATCTTGCTAGCCATTGCGGATCTTGTCTCAGCCAGGACTTAATTTTATCTACGGCCACTTGATTAAGAGCCGACTCCGTTCCGACGAGAAGGCGGTGAGCAGATTTATGTTCCGTTCGGTTTCTGGAAGAAACGAACAAAGAGCGCCCTATGGTTTTTCCCATGATCTCGATATGCTGATGGTTGGTTTGTAATCGATACAGACACGCTAAAGGCTATATCTAAAGATAAACATCCACGCCTCTCATGAACTGGGACATGCCAACAGTCATAGCGTGTGTTGCCGCCGGCGGTGCAATAGGCGCCGTACTGAGATATTTGGTCGGGAATTACATAGGTGCGGAAACATTCCCATGGGGCACATTTATTGTAAATTTCATCGGATGCGTGATACTGACGTTCATGGTGTTCTCGTTCAGCGGTCAAATGTCGAAAAATACCATGTTTTTCTTGTTTACCGGGGTGTTGGGTGCATTCACCACAATGTCAACGTTCACGTTAGAGACGGTCAACCTGTTCTACGATAACGAAATGATGAAAGCCGCATTCAATGTGGTCCTAAATGGGGGTGTGTGTCTTCTCGGGGCATTCGCCGGAAGATTCCTGTCGCTTTTAGTCTGAACAGTTAATTATGGATTCGACGGGATTTTAAACCCGAGTTTGACACTTACACAGATAATTGATCTTGCTTTCGCTGAAATATGTTGCTTCGTAAGCGGGTTCTTGTTTCCGCTTACGGTTTTCAGCGATCAGACCTGAGCTCGACACTTGATTCTGAAAATGACAGAATTTGACACTTGAGCGTTCGCTAGTCACGCCTTGTTTTCCGCTACGTTTTTCCATCCGTTTCTCGGTCCTCCGGGGGGCATTCAGCCCCGGAAACACCTGAAACGACCACCACATCCCTGAGTATCCTCGAGTTCAGAGGCTCGAAATTCGAGTATACGCGCCTTGTGGCCTGCTTGCGATCTTAAACATACGTAACTGTCAAATTCTCGATACGTTTCAGTTTGAAAAATCCCTCACGACGATTGGAAAGTTCGTTACGGACGTACTTGAAACTCTCCACATCGTTCGAAAGAAGTTTTCCCTGAACGCCAACGTTCAGCGATATCAGCGGATTCTTTAATCTCTTGATAACGGTTCGAGAAACTGTTTCGCATCGCCGCCGGCATAGAACACGAAATGAGAATCATCGCGAAAATCCCCTATGATGTCGTCCATTATTTTGACGAACTGGACGGAGTCGGATATATTGCCTTTATCTACCGAAGGATCGATTATCCTCTGTAAGTGTCAAACTAGGGTTTAAAGACTGTAGAAGTATGTAAAGAAACAATGATTTGATGGGTTTTGACGTATTTACTAAAGGAACCCCTGTGACTAATCATAAAAAATTAAATACTCTTTGTGACTGTGTATTTTTGCTAAATGCTGCGCATATTCGAACCTTGCGCTTTGCGGAATAAGTTCGAATCCCTGCGCGAACCTCTTTTATTTTAGATTGAAATTCTTGAATGTTAGGTATGTTACTGCGCGTCTGTAGGAAGTTTTATCTTTTGGGCCAGAGAATTCTCTTAAAAGGTTCATCGCTTCTTGTTCTTTGATGCGGTTTTTGCTATAATGGTAAAGAATGATATCAGGCCTTGAGAATCTTTTATCCTTATCTTCCAAATGGTTCCTCAAATCATCTTCAGATTTTATATCTAAGCTGCATATTTCTAGTTTTGTTTTCTCTGTTGATGATATATTTTTTTCGAATTGTTCTTTCTTGGTTTTGATGAAATCCTTTGTCCATTCAGATAAGTCATCGTGAGACTGTTCCAACTCCCTCATAAAATGAAAAATAGGTACAAACTGTGTGCTACTAATATTCGATGGTCGATTGTCAAACCATTCGAATATACATTTTGGATCAAACCTGGGCTTTCCAGAGAAAATATCTTTGATCATTTCATCCACAGTGTATGTGTATAATCCCATCCTCACACCACTTTTCCACTTCTGTATCATTTCCTTTGACGCGAGTGCAAGAACAAGTCTATCGGATGGGATGTCATCAATCTCATCAAAGCCTAACATCTCCACCTTGCTTCCGATTGGGTTTGTTGTTAGAACTATGTCTTTGACCAGTCTACGTAATTTCCTTACTGTTGCAATGGGGACTGTGGGTTTGATTTTAGAAATTTCTGCGAATATTTTCTCAAAATTGTTTGTTTTGATTCCTTTGATTACCACTCTTTTATCACCATATGGGAAGGTCATCGAGGTTTGGACCATTTCAGATTCATTTTCATCGTAAGATATAAAAATTATATTCTTTTCGATTTCATACAATCTTTCCTTTTCAAGACAATGGATTAAATCGTCAAGGATCCCCTTTACATTCTTATCTTCCATCGAATACCCCATTATTATCATCGGGTAATCGCATAGTAAAGAGAGAATCTTTGCCGATACTATTTTTGAATTTTTTTCAAAGTTGTCATAATCTTCACTTGTGATAACCATGGCTGAGGGGTATGTTACATTGCCGTGAATCTTGTAAATATCTCCGATTTCTTGTGCATCAGAAAAATAATAATCGGAAACTCTAGAATATTGTTTATATCCCTTAAAGATTTCTTTTTCCAGAAATAAATCATAATTAGTGGTAATCACACAAGGCACTATGTCACAAAGACTTTTGAATAATTCGAGTTCTTTCTTTAACTGGGGACTTTCTTTGACCTTGATATTATTTAATTTTGATGCAACGAGGACTTTGAACGGATCGCTTGTCGCATGATATTGTTTCAATTCTTCTGTGGTGAAAAATGTTTCGGGATTGATACTGCCTGATATTATTTTTGAAATTAGTTCCTTAGATAACTTTGAAGCGACCTGTGGCATTTCTTGTTTGTCGGGATTGGATTTTGCGTCTGCAAGATAAGCAACAAAAACATGCTTGTTTATGCCCATTCTTTCCGCAATAGATCTCAACAATTCGTTAAAGTCGGGATAATCTTCGACATATCTTTTTGATATTCCAGATCCGATCAACATAACGGGGGGCTTTCAAAATTAAATATGTTGTCTTTGTTATCCATACTTATCAATCACGAAAGAGAAATACCAGATAAATAAGTTACACTACCCTCTAGTTCTTGCGTAGAACGACACACTGGGTTATAAGGCTGTAAACCCCGTAATATCAATGATATATTATTTTTTTTATCTCCTTCTGGTCTCCACCGCTCTTATTTCCAACATCCTCTGAAATTCGGAGACATATTCATTATAGTCAACTCTACTCAAATTTGTAGTTCTCTTCACTATTACCGTTAACCGCGTTGCCATCGAATTACGTGTTCAGTATCTATCCAGTTCGAATATGTCGACGTATCTGGCATCTAGAAATTTGGCGAACTTCACGGCGTAATCCGTCCTTACCCCCAGTTTGATTTCGCTGGAGTCTATTACCGTCCATTCTATATTCGGATCCTTCACAGTGGCGCATATACGCTCCAATTCCGCCATGGCATCCGCACATGGGAAGGCCGGCATGGTGGCGAACCCATCGGTGATGAATATCACGTAACATTTCTCGCCGGGATGTTTTCTCAGATAATTCGTAGCGTAATCCCTTGCGAGCAACACCGCCTTTGCCAAAGGCGTGGAACCTCCCGCAGGAGCGTTCTCCAATGTTTCACTTATCAGTTCGACGGAACGTGTGAACGGTACCGTTACCTCGGCATCCCTCTCCCTGAAGGTTATCAACGCCGCACGATCCCTCTTCACGTAGCCTTCCATGAGCATGGATCTTATGGCGTTCTGGACGATGGGCATCATCCCGCTGGTGACCAGGGAACCGCTTATATCCACCGCGAATATGAATGAGGATGAATTACGACGAATGCGGACCTTCTCCCTGATGTCCTGTTTCTCTATGTTGATGCTGAGCCCACTGGATTCCCGGGTCCTCTGATACGGGGCGGCTGCCCTTATCGTTGCATCGAAGGCCGGATCGTTCGTTTTTCCCTTGGGTATCTTGAATCCCCTGTACCTTCCGGTCTTCCTCCTGGATATCGGCGCTCTCCTGTGCTTGATTCCAGCTATCTCATGGAGACGGACCATCTCTACCTCGTCTATCTCCTTCAGTGCGTCCTTCGTCTTCTCGTAGATGTAATTGTAACGTAACGCCCCCTCGGGAGCCTTCTCTTTCTTTGGTTCGTCGGCGGATATGATGGTCTCCTCTTCGTTTTCCCCTTCGACCTCGTCCTTTTTCTTTTTCTCGGACGCTAATCTCTCCGCCCTATCGGATTTGTCCTGATCGTCCTTATCCTCGCTCTTTAGGACGACTTCTACGATCTCCTCGTCGGATTCCTCCACGAACCTCTGTTCCCTTCTGTGGGTCAGACATAGTATCAATGCATCGGCGATGTCGTCATCTGTGACCTTTGTCCTTCCATCCAATGTCGCGAGTGTCTTAGCCGTTCTTGCCGTCGAGATGTCCCCGCGATGTCCACGGACGTTGAGGTCCCTGCACACCGTGACGATAGTTGTGATGTCGTCTTCGCTCAGTCTTATTGATGGGAGAAGGGTTCTGGCTCGTTCTACGCTTTTGATGATGTCCGCGTCATCTTCCGAGCGTCTTTCCTTCAATCCTTTGGGATCCCTCTTGTGCTCCATGTTGGACATTATTATGTCGATACGGGCTTCCACATCCTTCTCCGGGAGTATGGTGACGCACATGTCGAACTTGTCGGAGACGCTGTCCGGTAGCTCCCTCTCCGATGGATCCATGGTGGCGACTATCGAGGTATCTAAATGATATCTCGAGGAAACACCTTCACGTTCGATTATCACGTTGCCAGTCTCTATGGATTCTAAAAGGGAATCAAGAACCTTTCCTTCCATGAGGTTCACGTTGTCAACGTAGACCGCGTTCCCGTCGGCATGACTCAACAATCCTTCAGAGACTGTGGTTACACCATCCTTTATCGCGGTCTCGAAATCCAATCCACCGAACAATTGGTCATCGGATATGTTCGGAGGTATGTTGAGGAGTTTCTTTTCTGAGGTTAGTGAGAAGAACGATCGGACGAGAACGCTCTTGGCCGTTCCGGGAGGTCCCTTTATCAGGACGCCTTTTATCTTATCGTCCACCGCCATGCACATAAGCGCCTTCTTTGCGAGGTCCATGCCCCGTACGGCGGAGAATGGCAGGCTCAGAATATCCTTAGACATTCTTCCAGTTCCTTCCTGTCGAAGCCTGTCTTCTCGAAGGGCTTCTTCTTCACACGGTGGGCCAGAACCATCGGCGCGACCATCCTTATGTCATCACGGTCGATTGCGTCCTTCCCTTCGAATGCCGCGTTTGCCCTTGCGGCCCTGATCATCGTGATGTCGGCTCTATGACCTTCCATCTTGAAACGTATCGCCACGTTCGCCGCCACCTCGACCATCTTCTGACTTACCTCGATATCGGATATCCTCTCCCTAGCCGCGGATATCCTGTCACGGAGTTCCTCGGTCTGTTCGTGATATTTCCCAATGAAAGCCTCAGGGTCAGCGTCATAATCTAATCTGCGCATCACAACTTGGGAGCGGGATGTTACGTATGCGTCGCCGACGACGTCCACGCATAGTCCGAACCTGTCCAGGAGCTGCGGTCTAAGTTCACCCTCCTCGGGGTTCATCGAGCCTATGAGTATGAACTTCGAAGGATGGGAGAACGATACGCCCTCCCTCTCCACGTAGTTGATGCCCATCGCCGCCGAATCCAGAAGGAGATCGACGATGTGATCCTCTAGAAGGTTCACCTCATCGACGTAGAGTATGTTGCGGTTCGCCTGTGCCAGAACACCGGGCTCGAACTTCTTCCTACCCGTCTGGAGCACGTGTTCCAGATCAAGGGTCCCTGCGATACGGTCCTCCGTCGCACTGAGCGGTAGTTCCACCACCCTTATCGATGAGATGTTGTTCTTCAGCTCCTCCCCTGCCTCGGATCTGCTTATACAATCCGAACACAGCTGTTCCAGGCGGGAGGGATCGCATCTGAATCTGCACCCCTCGACGTATTCCACATCCGGGAGTATGTCCACCAGCGACCTTACCGCTGTGGATTTGGCGGTGCCTTTTTCACCTCTTATCAATGCGCCGCCTACTCCGGGATCGATTATGTTCAGTATCAATGCCCTCTTCATCTCTTCCTGGTCTACGATAGCGACGAAGGGGAACGAGCGTTCTCTGAATTTCATATTGTTCGTCCTCAATCAATTAAAACTATTAATTTGATTCCAAATGAATCTAAGATTTCAATAGTCGTTACATATCTAACAGGTGTAACGCCGTAACCATTTGCTCGTGTTGTTCTTTTTCTTTAAAAATCTAACAAATTATATTATAAGGAACGAGTTACGGATTCAAGAGGGTTAATGTGATCGACAGGGACACGGTATTGGGAAACCTAGAAAGATATGATCTCAGCAAGGCTAAGATCGGCGTTCTAGGTTCACACTCCGCTCTGGATACATGTGATGGAGCGGTCTCCGAAGGTTTCAACACCGTTGCAGTATGCCAGAAAGGCAGAGAGAAGACATTCAACAACTATTTCAAGGCACAGAGGGGCGAAGGCGGCAACTTAATCAGAGGAGTCGTCGACAACACAATCATCCTTGACAAGTTCAGCGATATCCTTACGTCCGAAATCCAGAACGACCTCATGTCGAATAACACACTTTTCATCCCCAACCGTTCTCTGGTCTCATATTGCGGTATCGACGCGATAGAGGATGATTTTGCAGTACCTATGGTAGGAAGCAGGAACCTACTCAGGTCCGAGGAGAGGGGCGATGAAAGGGATTATTACTGGATCCTTGAAAAGGCCGGAATGCCGTATCCTAAAAAAGTGGAGAAGCCCGAGGATATAGACGGCCTCACCATCGTCAAAGTACATCACAAGGTGAAGAAGCTCGAAAGGGGATTCTTCACCGTCAAGGATTATGACCAATTCGTAGAGAAATCGAATGAGCTGATAAGCCAGGGCGTGATCGAAGAGGATTTCATAAAGGACGCCCGGATGGAGGAATACATCATAGGTCCCGTCTTCAATCTGGACTTCTTCTACTCCCCCCTCGAGGAGAAGGGCGAGAAAATAGAGCTCCTTGGAGTCGACTGGCGCTTCGAAAGCTCCCTGGACGGATACGTCAGGCTACCTGGGAAACAGCAGATGGAGCTCGAGGAGATGGGCATCATACCCGAATACACCGTATGTGGTCACAACTCAGCCACATTGAGGGAATCCTTGCTCGACAATGCGTTCGAGCTTGCCGAGACCTATGTCAAGGCCACCCAGAAATATTACGATCCTGGAGTTGTAGGTCCGTTCTGTCTGCAGACATGCGTCGACAAGGACCTGAACTTCAAGATATATGATGTCGCCCCTCGTATAGGCGGAGGGACCAATGTGCACATGTCAGTAGGACATCCGTACGCCAACACTCTTTGGAGAAGGGAGATGAGCACGGGAAGAAGACTTTCCATGGAAGTCAGACGGGCCATAGAACAGGAACGTCTAGAGGAGATAATCACCTGAGGATTTCAAATGTTAAACAAAAAATACGTTCTAGCCATATTATTGGCGACTATGATCGCGGTACCATTGGTATCGCTGTACGATATCGATGAGGCGGAGGCCGTGCCTGACGGGCTCTTCATGGACACTGGTTCGTTCTCCAAGGGAAGTTTCGACACCCGGACTCCGGGTACAGTAAGCATCAATATCACGAACTACACGGGAAATGAGGTCAATGTCGATGTGTATGTTACATATTTTGGCTCAGATAGAAATTTAGCGTCTAAAGATGACGTCTTGATTCAAAACGGAAAGACTGAGACAGTTAGCTTAAGTTTCGAGATTGGCAGCGAAGGTACCAAGGACCTAACCCTATGGGCTGAATCGGAAGACGCCACGTTCCAGAACGGTTCGAACGAGATACCTCATAATTTCATTATCCATGTGGATTTATCCATATGGTCCAACTGGGCAACGTACATTGCAATCATCGTAGTTGTTATAATCGTCGCCGTTGCATTATTCCTTAGGACCCGCGGCGTGACCAAGGAAGAGCCTGAGCTTACATTCACAGAGCTTGAAGAGCTTGAGAGGTCCAAACGCCAGAGTGGCAGGGTTAGTGGTTCTGAAAAGACCTCTACTACGGAGAGACAGCGTTACGAGGATCGCAGTAGCAAGAAACGCAGATGACGGCGTCTAGGTTTATCGACCTTGGATCGGTCCCGCCGGAATACGGGGCGGCGGCGGACGCCGTCATTTTCGATGAGGTATCGGAAGGACGGTCGCCTGCCACAATACATGTCTATTCCAGGAACGCGGCCACAATATCCTTGGGAAGGTTCCGGGATCCAGATTCCGACGTGAGAAGGGATGTTGCCGAAAGGATGGGGTTTCCCTCCGTCAGGAGGATCAGCGGAGGGAGCACTATTTTCACAGGTACTTCACAGATCATCTATTCCATTACGATGGAGGATGTTTTTCCAAGTAAAAGGGACTCGTATTCCGAGATCTGTACGTGTGTTGCATCCGCCCTTGGTTCGTTAGGTATAAAAGCCGAATACAAGCAACCGAACGATGTGCTTGTTAACGGTAGAAAAATCTCGGGCAGTGCTCAATATCGTGCCAAGGGGTTCCTTTTACAACATGGCACTTTGTTAACAGAGCCTGAACCACTTATCGATGAGGTCCTATTTTCTGTTAAGGATAGGAGTTATCCCGGGACCGTTTCGATATCTGAATGTCTCGGTCGTACTGTGCCTAGGGATCATATCGTAGATGCGATAAGAAAATCCTTCATCGAAGGGCTGGGATTGGATCTGAAGTCTTGCATACTCTCTGATATGGAACGCGACTCGATATCCTTGAGGTCTGGAAGTTTCAAAGTTTGAGCTTCGGGTCCTTGAGGTCCATCAACGCGACCTCCCTTGGATCCATGAAGAACCCTATCTTCTTGTGGAGGAGCACCGATGGCAGGTTGTCCTTCTGTATCATGCTGTGAGCTATCTCGGCGCCCATTGATCTTCCCTCCCTCACGCATTCCCTGAGTAGTCTGTATCCTATCAGGTTGCGCCTGAAGTACGAGTGGACTCCCATGTTCTCTATCCAGAGCAGGTTCTCTGCATCGGCTATGTTATGGAGCATCTGTGCGAATATGAATCCTATGACCTCGTCATCCTCTACGGCGACGAAGCTAAATCCACTGTTTAGGTATGCTTTGAAATGTCTCTTGCTGCTTGCGCCAAGGCCTTCCTTCCATTCCTTCGGAAGTTCATCCCATTTATTCTCGATGGTCTCCGAGAAATATTCCTTGATGCATGAGATCTCCAGGTTGCGGACCTGTTCCAAATCCTTCAATTTCAGTTTACGTATCTCCATTACATCTCCTCCGGTGCACCAATGCCCATACAGCTCAGGACGCTCTTAAGGACTACCTTCGTACATTCCACTAGGGTAAGCCTTGCGTTCGTATGGTCGCCGGACGAAAGCACGGGGACCGCCGCATAGAACTGGTTGAAGGCGGATGCGACCTCATGACCGTATGCCGGAAGAACGTGTACCCGCCTCTGGTCACCGGCCTCCTGTAACACCGAACCGAACCTTGAAAGGGATTTAACCAGTTTGATCTCGAACTCATCGGTAAGCTTGGAGGGGTCGAAATCGTGTTCGAAGTCCCCGGCCTTACGGAGCATGCTGCATGCTCTGGCGTGCACATACTGTATGTATGGTCCGCTGTTGCCGTCGAAGTTGAGGGCATCCTCCCATGTGAAGGTGAACTGTTTTTCAGGTTGTACTCTGAGTACGTTGTATCTTATCGCTCCGATGCCGATGATGCGCGCTATATCCATCATCCTCTCCTCGGACATGTCGTCGCGCCTCTTCTTAATCTCGAGGTGCGCACGCCCCACGGCTTCGTCGATGAGATCGTCAAGATAGACGACCACTCCCTTCCTGGTGGACATCTTTCCCTCCGGAAGGGAGACGAAGGAGTAGAACATCGGTTCCGGCTCCATTATGCAACCATAGATCTTCAGTGCGCAGGCCAGATGCTGGGCTCCCAGCTTCTGGTCCTCCCCGAGCACGTTTATGACTCTATCCGACCTTGAGAATTTGTTAAGGTGATAGGCGATGTCGCGTGTCGTGTACAACGTGGTCCCGTCCGACCTTGTGAATGTGAATTTGGTGTTCTTACCGCTGATACCGAACATCGCGAGGTCGACGTACCATGCGCCGTCCTCCGTCTGTCCTGACAGGTCTGAACGTTTCAGCCTGTTGACCACGTCCATGGCCGTACCGTCCGCTATGAAGTCTGATTCCCATGTGTACCTATCAAGAGTAACGTTCATTTCCGCCAGGGATTCCTTCAATCCTTCCAACATGGTCTCAGTGGTCTCGCGGACTGCGGATATCACTTCCATGTCGCCCTTCTCGAAACGTCTGAGATTGTCTGAGATCTCCTCTGCGACGTTGGGGTCCTCCTCGACTAGCTTGTTCGCCTCACGGTAGTAGGCGACCAGTTTGTGGTCCGGTTTGTCCCTCTCCTCCTCCTTTATGGAGCCTTCGGGGATGTTCCTTACCCCCCATGTAAGGACGACGACCTGTTTGCCGACGTCATTAACGTAATATTCGGTGGTGACCTCGTTACCGCACATCTTCAGACATCTAGCCAACGTGTCCCCGATTATGGGGTTCCTCGCACGGCCTACATGTATGGGTCCAGTGGGGTTTGTGGATGTATGTTCTACTATCACCCTTACTCCGGTCGGCGGATGTTTACCGTAGTCGTCACCTTTGGAGATTATCTCCTCCAAGGTCTCTTTGACGAGCATGCCGGAGTCGACTGTGAAGTTGACGTAACCATTCGTTGCGGAGACTGAAGCTATGGTACCTGAGGGGGTGATTTCGGAAGCTATCCTTTCCGCTATGTCCTTGGGTGATGAACGGAGTGTTTTGGCCATTGTGAAACAGGGGATAGCTAGGTCCGCGTTCCCTACCGAGGGTACCTCGACCACGAATCCGATATCTTCGCCCATACCGTCCATTACTTTCCTGACGGCTTCTTCGACGTCTTTCCTAAAATCGTCTGTTATCATCTTCCACCACTGTCTTATGATAATCTATACCTGAGTAACGCAGCTATTCCGCCGAACGCCTTGATGAGGATGTCCCCTTCCTCGGAATCCGGTGATATTATCTGAAGTCTTGCGCCGAACTGATCGGCAAGCTCGAAGAACACGTCCACCAGATCCTGGTCGTCGACGACTTCAGCGTTCTGACCACAGTCGGGACATTTCTGTTTCTCGTCCGCATCGTCTACGATCAACAAGTTCTCATGATTTGACGAGCAGACTACCTTGACCTGCCTCTTATCCAACGTCTCGGAGATCAGAATGGTTTCAACCGCGCCTACCTCGGCGGCATTGCTTACCTCATCGTAACCGTATGCGGAAAGTCCTCCGTCGGGTTTCCTGATCTCCTCGAGTAGCTTCTGGACTTGTTCCTTCTCCTCGATCAGTTTTATGCCTTCCATAACGTCCTTGGCCTTGTCTACCAATTCCCTCAGCCCCGATTCATCCGTGTTACCGGTATCGAAGAGTGGAGAGACTATCTTCTTCCTGAGTTCGTGATGGAGGTATTCCTCCTTAACGAAGAACTCTTTGGTCGCTCCGGGACCTCCTATGATTATGCCTTTCAGTTCAGGCTTGTCCAAGAACACTTCCGTACAATAGTCGGCCACCTTCTTGTAGAACTCGTGAGCTGCCAATTCGATCAATCTTTCGAAACGGACCGCTGACTGTCCTCCCTGGTGGTGCTTGCTGGGAACCAGTGAATCAAAGTGTTTCATTATCGTTATCCTGGACCCGCTGACCAGACCTATTGTCGCCTCACGCCTGTCAATTGTGATAAGACCGTAGGACGTCTTGTCCTCCAGCATATCCTCAAGTGGTTCGGTAAAGAACTCCGAATCACACCTGTAAATAAAGGATTGGACCGGTTCCGGGGGAACTATCGCATACTGGACCATCTTGGTCTGGTCCCCTGCTCTGGGGACCTCTCCGCAGAATATCACAATTCCGTTCGGTGGTGGGGATTTGTATGTCCTCAATCTCGCCGATATGGAATCGATCGCGCTGGTGACGTTTTTCATAGTGGTCTTCGATTTTATATTCGAGGCTTGGGACTGTTCCTCTCTAAGATATGCCATTACGTCGTAAATCTGTTTGGTCTCCGGAACATACACCGATATGAGTTCAGTGCCGCGGCCTCGATACTTCATGATTTCCTGCATTGCCTTCTTGAAATCGTATCTTGCCTTGTCCAAAGTACTAGAATCGCTCATTATTGCACCTAATATTTTTAAGTCAAGTCTGCTTGCGTAATATAAGTATTGGTTATATGACAGACAAAGTAGTGATTTCCATTGGCGGTTCAATCCTGATCCCCGGTAACGATGACGGGGATTACATCGGCGAGTTGGCCAAACTTCTAAATGAGCTCTCCTCTAAGGTGGACATCGCCGTCGTGTGCGGAGGCGGTAAGACCGCGAGATACTATTCATCCGTATCAGCATCCTTGGGCGGCGATACGTACGAGCAGGACCTGTTCGGCATAACTGCCACAAGAATGAACGCTGGACTTCTGGACCTGGCACTTGGTTATGGGAATTATCCCTACATGCCTAAAACGGTCAGTGAGGCGGCATCACGTTGCAAAAAAGGCGAGATCGTGGTGATGGGTGGTACCGAACCAGGACACACCACCGACGGTGTCGCTGCTATGTTGGCTAAGGAGATAGGCGCTGACCGAATCGTTAACGCCACGTCCGTCGATGCCGTGTATTCCGACGACCCCAAGACCAACGGGGACGCCGAAAGGTATTCCGAGATAACGATAGAAATGCTTGAGGAGCTAGTATACGAAGAACACGGAGCCTCGAAGTCCGGTGTCTTCGACCCACTGGGTGTGAAGATCGCCAAGGAGAATAGCATAGACATCCTGATGGTCCACGGACGCGACCTCGAAGATCTGCGTTCCGCCATACTCGGAAATAAGATCAAAGGTACCTTCGTGAACTCTCATTGATCCAAAGGTTCGAAATCCGAGGACTTGATCATCTCCAGCCCTTCTGAATCGGCCATGTTCCTTATTCGTGAGGCCTGAGGTCCTTTCATGGATTTCCTGTGTAGATAGATCATCTTGGTTCCTGAGGACTCGCACGAATCACGTAGCATCCTTGCTAGATCCTCGTCATCGGAATCTTTGATCTGGTAGTTTGGTATCATATGCCCGAAATCCACCTTCATGGTAAGGGCCGCCTCTGTGAACCTCGGCGCATAATGCCCACCACCAACTCCTATCACAACGGGATGGTCGCTGTCGTTGTCCTCGGCCAGCACCTGTGCCAATATATCAGCCGCATGTTTATTATTCCAATTGGCCTCGTCACTTCCGACCTCTATGAAGAAGGTCGGTCTATCTATCCAAGGACCGTGATGCGTCACTTCGAAGGACACTTCCGTATCCTCCATGTCGTTCAGTTCGTGCATTCTCCTTAATGCGGAGGTCATTCTATGAGGCTCCGCCTTCACAAGTTTCTCCGGCAATCCGCCCACTTTATTATCATGGAGATTTCCCAGGGGATGAACCGTTAGTGTGGGAGTACCGCTTTCCGACGAGTGACGGGACATGAATATGACGAGCTCTGGATCCACCTCATAACCCGATGACACCTCCAGGACATCCTCGAACCCGACATGCCACCGTTCGGACGACAGCATGTAGGTATCGCCGGAGCGTGACATGGAATCTTGCTCACCTGAACCGACTTCCTCCCATTCCAGGAGGTTCGAAAGAGTATCCCTCATGTTGACGGATGGAGGATCCAGTTCACTGCAGACAAGTAATCTCTTCATAAACCATCTTAACAAACGGAGATATACATTATCTTTTAGGGCCACGGTTATAAGGCTATTATATTAATGTTAATAGATATTAATGGTTGTTAATATGGATAAGGCCACTATTCGCGAAAGGATCCTGCTGCACCTCAGCAGGTTCAGCATGGTGAACGAGGATGAGGTGTACAACCTCCCCTTCGACCTAACGCAGGACGGAATCGCATCAGCCCTAGGGATTTCTAGGGCTCATTCCTCACTTGAACTGAAGAAGCTCAGGCAAGGCGGGAAGATCAAGGAGAACCAGGTCCATGTGATCGGCTCGAACATCAGGCGCAAAGTGTACTATCTGGAACCTGACGGGAAGGCGGAATCGGAATGTGTACGTGAAAGGCTTGAGGGTGCGGGTGTATCCATCGAGACGATTCTTGACATGAGGAGATGTGACCCCGAACTCATGTGGGAGAGATTGAGCAGTTCCGACCGTGACGCCTTGGGTCTCGCATGCGTGATACGAGTACCTGTCAACAAAAGCCTGCTTCCGCCCACGGATGCGGGAGTGATCCCTGCGACCCATGAGGGGCTGGTAAAGATCTCACCCGAGGTCAAACAGACGTACCTCGATGCGATAGGATGTGAACATGTACGCAGATGGAACAGCGAGGCTGCGGACTGGTGGATGGATAACATCACCGATGACCAGGAGAGGCTTTATCATCTTGTCACCGCCGGACGTTCGATTGAGTCCAACAGATTACTAGTACGCAAATCTGACGGGTTCCTCATGAACTGTAATGAGGACCTTCTGAAGATCGTAGAGAATATGGAAGATCCCATCAAGGACATTGAGGCCGTATGGAGCGTGAGGGCAAAGATCGCTATAGCCTGTGACTGCCCAGAGTATGCTGAAAAGTGTCTTTCTGAACTAAGAAACATAGATTCCAATGAGGTGGATATCTTAGATGCGGAAATCAAGTACGCCAGAAAGAATTTCAAAGACTCCCTCTCGGATTCAAAGATGATATACGACAAGACGAGGAGTGCCAGAGCGGCCATGCTTACCGGGAGGTCTCTGTTCGCCCTAGGTGAATACGATGCTGCTGAAGATGCGCTCGCAGGCACCGTCGAGGAATTCTCAGCCTTGGGTGACGTCTCCCGTATCGATGAGGTGATGATCTTACGCGCAGGTATAGCATACGAGCACAAGGACAAGGGAAAATGCCTCAGCCTTCTTGGAAAGGCGATGCATTCCGCACATAGCGCCGAACGTAAGGATAGTATATCGGAACTCGCGGACGCTGTGAGGTCTGGTAAGACCGTCCCTGTGTTCGACTGATCAGAACAGTTTACTGCTCTTCAGGGTGTCTAGGTCGGCTATGTAGAGCTCGCGTATGTCGGTGATGTTCCACTTCAGCATGGCTAATCTTTCGAACCCGAAGCCCCATGCGAGTACGGGATGTTTCACTCCGAAGGGTGCGACCACCTCCGGTCTGAATATGCCTGCACCTCCAAGTTCCATCCATTTCCCGTTGAAGAACACTTCCAGTTCCAACGATGGTTCGGTGTAGGGGAAATATGCAGGCCTTATGCGGACCTTGTCGAATCCCATACGGGCATAGAACTCGCGTATAAGCGAGATGAGAGTGTCGAAGTTAGCATTCTCATCTATCACAATCCCTTCTATCTGGGTGAACTCTGGCAGATGAGTGGAATCTATGGATTCCTTCCTGAAGATCCTCGATATGGAAAATGCTTTAGAGGGTGCTTCGGGATGGTCTGCGATATAACGTATGCTACTTACAGTACTGTGGGTACGCAGTATCGCCGATTCAGAGAATCCCCTTGACCATTCGCCTCCCCATCCGCAGGAACCGGTATCGCCGCCGTCCTCATGGAGACGTTTGACTTTTTCCACAAGTTCATCGTCCTCCTCGGGTATTGATGAGGGATCTTCGAGATAGAACGTGTCCTGAAGGTCCCTTGCGGGATGGTCCTGTGGAGTGAACAGCACATCCATATTCCAGAACGAGGGTTGTACGTATTCCGAGGACATCTCGGTAAACCCCATGTCCATGAACATCTCACGGACTTGGTCAGTAAGTCTTGTAATCGGCGACCTCTTCGCAGGATATACAGCGGGTGCGAAGGTGTTAACATCATATCGGCGGAATTCGGCACCCTTCCATTCCCCGCTCTGAATTATACGGTCGGTGATGTCCGTTATCTCTTTCTTCAGTTCAAGCCCGGACCTTGCTATCTCCGATCCCTTGTCGGTCAGTGATACATCCCTTCGAGTCTCGGGGAACTCTCTAATCATGTCCCCTCTTCCCTTGAGCTCTTTTATTATGCTCCTCTCCGCATCCTTCTCTGCGACAAGTCCTTTTGAAAGTTTGGATAATAATTCTTCGGCGGGCATCTTACGTTTGACGGTCTTTTTCCCTTCGTCGGTCAGGACGAGCATGTTGGAATCCCCGTCTCTTACGATATCGGCAAGTTTCTTCCTCTTGAGCCATCCTACCGCTATCTTATCCTCCCCGTTAGGGACGGCTTCGGCTAGGGCGGACATCTCCATCCTCCCACCTGCGGCATCTATCTCGGTAAGTGCCTTCCTTTCCGGAAGTCCTTCAGCGACCGCGGAATCCCCACCTGCGGCGTAGAACATCGTAATCTCCTCGGAGATCTTGGCCAATCCCTTGCTCTCCAGCCACGATGCTGCGCCCATGACTTCGACCTCAACGGAGAATCCGTGGTCGTCGATTAGCTTCTGGGAAGACGCCTTTCCACCTGCTGCGTCGAGTGCTAATAGTAATTTTCTTTCGTTGTAACTGAGTCCTTCTACAACAGACTGGTCCATTTCATTCGCCGTCCTTGTTCCACTTGAACCCTTCGTATGTCATCTCACCAACGATCTCGCGTGCCTTCTCGCGTTTGACACGGTGATCTTCCAGGAATACGTTTATCCTCGAGGTCAACTCCTTCTTGCATTCTCCGCAGAGTATTCCTCCGGACCTGCATTTATCCGTGAGATCGTTCAGCTTCGCATCGTCCTTTTCGAACATGTAGAAGAAGTACTTGAAAACAGCACAGATCTCCGGGTTTCCGCCTTTTTCCCTCTGTTCCTCCACGGTTACGCAACCGCCGGTGAACGCACGACCTATCTTCTTTTTCACCGTTTTCACATCATCGGTGGTGAATATAGTGGCGTTCTCATCGGATGAGGACATCTTGTCCCCCCCGCCTAGACCAGGGAACATCTTACAGTAGAGCATGGTGGGTTTGGGGTATCCTAAACCGGGTGCCACGTCCCTCGCCGCCCTGAAATGCGGATCCTGATCAATGCCACAGGGGATTAGGCACGGTACCTGCTTACCTGCTTGTTCCGAGGGCAGGAATGCTGGTGCTGCTTGTATCGAGGTGAAGAATATCGACCCGATGTTAGTTGAATTGTCAAATCCGAATATAGCCTTCGTCGTGGAGAAGTTGATTTTCTTGGAAACTTTCAATGCTATCGGATAAAGAGTCTTGATGTTCTCGGTGTCGAGGATTATCTCCGTCCTTTCCGGGTCAAAACCTAATGCTACGAAGTCCAATGCGTTCTCGTAGGCCATTTCCCTCGTCTGCTCCAGCGTCAGGTCCTTGAAGAGGAACTTCTCATCATCCGTCATCTGGAAGAGCATAGGGACTTCGAACACCTCCTGTATCCATTTGTTAAATATCCATGGCATCATATGTCCTAGATGGGTGTTTCCGGAAGGACCCCGTCCCGTATATAGGACAAATTTGTTCCCCTTGTCGTATTCGTCGAGAAGCATGTTAAGGTCCCTGTGTGAATAGAATATTCCGCGCCTGAGCATGGGGTGGACCTCCCCGTATCCTTCCAAACGTTCGAGCAGTGCATCATCTATCGATGTCGTGCCAAATCTCTTCTGAAGAAGACCATAATCTATGTCACCCTTGACTTCCCAGGGTGTGACCGTAAAATCCTCAGCCATATCAGCAAGTCCACGCATAACAATGGTTTTAATCTTTCTGATTGGAAGGCTCAAAACGAATGTCTTATCTATATTGTGGTGAATCGTACGAGTATGTGGAAAGTCCTCGGAAGGAAAGCGATGTTTTTAGACATACCTCATGTTTTTTCGGAGAGGATGGGGGAGTTAGCTGGAGAAGGCGAAGGTCCTGACCGATTCAGGGCATGTCTTGAAGAATCAAAGATAAAGCTATTTATAAACCCCGAAACGGGAGAGATCTCTTTCATGATCTATCTGCCTGAAGACCTTTCCCCTGAGGACATCCAGAATCTGGCCGATATCGTCCTTTCTGTGGCTAAGGGATTTGAGTCCCCCCTCATAACAGTTAAGGATATTGAGCAAAGATACAAGATAATACTTACCAATGATCAGGAACCTGAACTTATCGGCCTCGATAAGACGGATGGCTTCGGTTCCGGACAGGTTTTCATGCCTATCTTCAACTCCCTTTCGAAGCCTGGAAGGATGAATCCAAAATTCATGGACTGATCATCTTCCCTGCGGAAGTGTGAGATCCCCGAACTCGCTGGTATCCCTTACAGGGGTACCGGGTAGTTTCTGATCTCTAATCTGAGGACGTTCGTTCTCATCTAGACGGACGAATATCGGAACGGGGCGGAACACCTTCCATTTTGCGACTATGTCTTTGACAAGTGGCCTCTCGTTCGTTGTGTAATAGAGGACGCAGATGTAACCCACCACGAATATGATGGCGAATGCGGACACGCCTATGAACGATAATACCCTCGCGGGTTCTGTCGTGTTTATCGCTAGCAGTACGAATATCAAGGCCGCACCTATAGGTAGGGCCATTCTCTTGATGGTTTCCAGGGCGCCACTGTGGATATGGAAAGCACGATAATTGGTCTCCACCCTAACGTCTAGGGATTTAAATATCGTGAATGGAAGGACTATCAAAGGTATGACGAGGATAAGCGAGAACATGTAAATCGGGATGGATGATGTGGACTCGTATATCTCAGGGTTCATGAACGAGGGGTTCATCGACATGTATATCCAGATGAACATACCCAACATCAAGGCCATGAGAATCGTCTGAGTCATCTCCTTCCATGGGATTGACGCCCTATGAAGGTTATAATTCATGGTTATGTTCCTGGTGTCCAGATCCTCGGGGACGTTGAATATGAATGACACTATCTTGTCGAATAATCTCATCTTGCTCTTGACGTTCATGTATTCTATCGAGTGGATAATCTTGTAGAAGGTCGCCCTTTGTATCACCTCGACTATCGCCACCACTCCCGTCCCCCCTATCAATATGAACAATATGAAGAACAATACAATGGGAGTCATGACTATGAAATTCATATAATGAAGGGCCACTAGTGTGACCACCACGACTATCAATAGAATCGTAGATCGCACCCTTTTCTCGTATACGTAGATGAATATACCGTCTATGAAAAGTGGCAACGTCAGGACCGGCACCATGTCATAGGTGGTGTAATTACCGCTAATGTGCATGAAGTAACACGCTATAGCACATAATATGAAAAAAGATAACGTGATCAATATAAGCTTCCTATCGAATGATCTGATCATGCTTAGATCCGAAGAGAATTTCGTGGACCAGAACGATCCCCTTTTACCTCTTTCTATCTTAAGCCTCATTTCCTTACCGTCCATGCCTCTAGTTCCACGGTAGCCTTGTCTCCCCTGAATACGCCTAGCACGATCGCCATCTCGTTCCATGTCTGGGTCGAGATAGGGCCCAGCGTGTCATCGTTCACCTTGTCAATGTGGCCTACGGGATTACCTGTTTGGTTCAGTACCACGAGGTCTATAGGGAATTCGGACTTGGCATGTACATATAGAAGTCTGTTTGGTTTTACCTCGATCTCTGTCACCACTATGTTGCGGTACAGGCTGTCCTGAGTGGGGTCGAACTCCCCTACGAGAACCGTGTCGGGCCCAAACACTCTTCTTTTTCTGTTTAACAATGCCATCTTTATCAGTTATCCGGAAATTATCTTATTGATACAGTCACTTATTAGTATTAAGATTTAAACAGCTTGGTATGCCGTCAATCTTCCTGATCGGTCTCAAAATCCGTAGAGAATTTCCACATCTTCGGATAATGTCCAGGGTCCATGAGCACTCTTTCGGTGCGGACCGCCACCCCTTTATCGGTGGACATGACCTTCGAAGATGACATGGAGGCTTTGCCTAAGGCGACAAGTTCCCCGCGTGCGGTCATCATGGCGACCAGTGCGTTCCTACGGATGTCATCGTCCAGTTTGTGCACCCCAGATACCATTAGATCCGCTCCGTGACATATTGCGTCCACTGCGGTCGGTTTGATTATGAATTTGGGAAGGGGCTCTACAAGGTCCTCCATGGGCCTTATCAGACTGCGTAGCCATTTTTCCCTGCCCTTCTCCTGCCAGAACACATAGGCGTCCTTTATGTCGTGAAGTGTTGCGGAATGCTCTTCGGCCATATGACCGGAACGCGTACGTCTGAGCTCGGTCATGCTGGCTCCTGTGCCTAAGGCCTCTCCGATATCCACACATAAGGTCCTGATGTATGTTCCTGCGTCACAGGAGACTCTGAAGAGAACGTCCCTGCCGTCTATCTCGATTATCTCTATCTCCTTGACGGTGCGGATCCTCATCTGCCTCTTGACCGCGGAACGTACGGGCGGTGTCTGATAGATCTTACCAATAAAACGTGCAATGGCATCCCTAATCTTATTTTCAGGACGATCGCCGTGCAGCTTCATCGAACAGATATATTCCTTATCAGAAGAGAGAACGATGTCCGTCAGTCTCACGGCCTTACCCGTGGTTATTGGAAGTACTCCGCTGACGTAGGGGTCCAATGTGCCCCCATGACCGATACGTTTCACGTTGAGCGCATCCCTCGCCCATGCTGTGACCTGATGGGAGGTGGGTCCTGAAGGTTTGTCCAAAGCGATGACGCCTGCTTGCAGAAGTTCACCCAAGGAACGGTCGGAGGGTCTCTTCCCCCATTTATCCTGTAACGTATCAGAATCTTTCACAAGCATTTCTTTCATCTAATGCTCCGAGTATCTTATCGATAACTTCTTCCGGTGTCAGATCATCTGTGTTGATTATAAGGTCATATACACTGAGATCTTTGATATCGATGTCATAATGTTGCTTGTATCTCTTGGCCTCAGATTCTTCACGCTCCAAGGTCTTCCTGCGTATCTCGTCATACTCCTCCCCCTCACGGGAGCATATGCGGTTCATCCTCACGTCTGGACTGGCATGTATGTAGATCCTAAAAGCGTCGATACCTTTGCGTTTGGTGAGATGGGCGGAAAGCCTCGATTCGAGAACTATCTCGCTGCAGTTCTTCGCAGTTTCCAATATGGTCTTATCGAGCTCCCTGTCTATCGAGGGGTCGTTCTCGGCCATGGCTCCAAGCTCTGCAACTGATATGCCTTTATCGGCGGCCATCTCTCTGAACACCTGGCCGAACATCACTTGGCGACATCCCAATACCTTGGAAAGTCCTAAGCAAGTAGTGGATTTACCCGATCCGGGCGGTCCACTTATCGTTATCCTCATTATACCGCGGCCCGAGTCTCTTTATCGAGCTGTTCGATGCGCCTTTTGAGAAGTATGAATCTTACGGTCTTGTTCACCAGCTGACCTATCGGTATGCTGATCAAGGTGTATATCAGGATCCATGAGGGAAGGACATAAGACTTGAGGAGATCGACTCCGGCCGACCATGGAACGTTGATAATCGTGTTCACGTCGTAATCTCCAAGCTGTAGGAAATAGAAGACCCATGTATAGATAGGTATGACAACCAGCATTGTTACCGGCATGATCTTCATCTGGTCCTGACTGGCTTCCATCGAGGAGGCCATCATCATAGGCTGCTGTTCGGTGAGCTTCTTGATCTTGTAGAGATTGTTCTCCATCCTAGCCTTCTTCATCTCGGCGCTGAATTGCTTCTGTACGTTCTGACTCTTGGCCATCTTCAGAGGGTCACTCAGAGCAGATCTGAGAATACTGCTGAGTGTCGTCATTATAATACCTGCTATCATGAGCGTGGCTACAGGATATTTCGCGTCGAAGCTTATGTAGCGGAACACATAGTCCATATATCCGCCCACCTGCTCCCTGTACATCAGGATAATGAACATTATCCCCAGCGTGAGGAGCATGCCGATCATAGTGCTCTTGGGCATCTGCGGCATGTTCTCTGCTGAGTTCATACGTTGCCTCATCGCGTCAGGGCTTCCGGGATTTGCCATTCTCATTCACTCCCGAAGAACCCTCTCATAAGGGGATTCATTTCCATCATCTGTTCCCGTCCTAAGGACTCATAGAATTTAATGAGTATGCCTACCGTGAGCAACACACCCGTACCTCCGGCATTACCGGTAGTGCCTAACATGTCCGCGAACGCCGCTAGCGCTCCCACTAGCGCACCCGATAATATTGTGATTGCGGGTATGTAGCGATCAAGTACACGTTTCAGTACCCTCGGATCCTTACGGAACCCTGGTATCTGCATACCGCTACGTTGGATCTGTTTAGCTACCGCTTCGGAACCGAGGTTCGTCGTCTCCACCCAGAATTTAGCAAAGAATATGGATCCGACTATCATCACAGTTGTGTATAACGCAACACGCGACAGATTTTGTATAGCGCCATGGCTATTGCCGTACGTTATCGGATCCAATATAGGCATCAGCCATGACGTGAGGCCCGTGGGTGCCGATAGGTACCAGGCGAGACCTCCGGCTGCAGTGGTGGATCCTGGCTCGAAGAATCCTAACGAACTGTTTTGTCCCAGAAGGGGCAGTCCGCTGAGGAAGTCGTTGGTGTAGAATAACAACGCGAACATGCTGATGTTGGCTAGTAGAGCGGACATCAATATGACCGGTATGTTGCTTGCGTAAATTAGCTTGATTGGGTAGCGTCCCCTTGCTCCTCTGGCACTCCCATGTGACAGCGGCAGTTCTATCCTTGTGGACTCCAGATACGCCACAGCGAAGAATATCAATATCGTACATAACAGCGCGACTATCGAGTTGGGTTCCCCTAGGAATATCCATTCGTAACCCCAGCTTGACATCTCTGCAGATGATGCGTTGGTCAGAAGGTAAATCGCCCTCGGGATCGTCCCTGCCGGTGGGTTGTCGAACCCGGCCGCAACGCCCCCGTCCACAGGGTTCCAGTTCAGGACTCCCGTGAACAATGCCTCGGACACACCTGCCGCTATGAACAGCGATATACCGCTGCCGATACCCCATTTGGATATCAGCTCGTCCATCAGGAACACTATGTAGGAACCTGCGCAGAGCTGTAATATTATTGCGAGTTTAGCACCGCCGCCCCCGAACCTGCCGATCATTTCCGACGAAGGCACCAGGTATCCATATACCTGAGGGATTGCGGTTATTAGTATCATTACGATGACGAGGAACTTCAATGAGGACTGATAGCAGGCCTTGTCATTCTGTTTCGAAAGGTCGAGTTTTATTATCTTGGCCCCGACGAACAACTGCATTATGATGGAAGCGGTGACTATCGGACCGATACCTAACTGGAGTATCGTTCCCGAAGCACCGGCCATGATCGTCCTGTACTGGGCGAACATGTCCATGGTCTGTCCCTGGTCGAGCCCGTAGATGTACACGTTGGTCATCACGAAGTACACCACCAGGACGATGATGACCCACATCATCTTCGTCCTGAAGTGTACATGCCCTTCGGGGCGCTTGACCGAGGGTAACCTGTCCGATAAAGGTTTTATCTTATAGAGCAGACTTGGCCTTTCTTCCATCGGTTATTCCTCTTGTAGACCTTACTCGGCGATGCTGCCGCCAGAGGCTTCGAGCTTCTGGCGGGCTTTATCTGAGCTTTGGGAGACCGTAACATTAACGGGTACTTCAATGTTACCGCTTCCTAGAAGCTTGTCGATTCCCGCCTTGGTGAGGTCGACGCTGTATGCGTCCCCCTCCTTCACGGCAAAGCCCTTTGTGATGTACTCATCGAGGCTCTCCTGAAGCTCGGACACGTTGATGGTCACATTGGCATGTACCTGGCTCTGCGGCCTTTTAAAGCCGTGTCTGCCGAAGTAGTCGGGGAAATATTTGAGCATCCTCATCTTTCCCGTCTTTCCTAGACCTGCCATTCCGCGACCGCCGATAAGTCCGGCACCACGACCTGCTTTGTTACCGCGGCCGTGTGTCCTGGACCCTCTCATCTTCTTGGTTCTGCTTGGCATTTTTATCCCTCACAACATTCTCTTGATGAGGACGTTGATGTCCTTTCCCCTGTACCCGAGCGCACCGCCAGACTTGTATGGTCTCTTGTTGCCCTCATAACCCTTCCTGGGCGGGTGGAGACGGAATACGGGCTTTGCGCCCATTACGTCCTTCATTCTGTAGTCGTTCTCAATTATCGCTTTGGCCATCTCATCGGCATCGGCGAATTCTGTGTTCTCCTTTAGGAAGTCGTCGGAGAGGTCTTCCCCTCCATCTATCTTCCCGCGGCTACGGATCAACTCCGCCATCGTCTCCTCGTCGATCTCGCCCCATGTGCAGTAATCCTTGATCTTCTGCATCATACCTTTGATGGAGTCACTCTCAGGCACGATGACACAGTGGTTCACTCTGAAGAGACCCAGCAGTTCGATCGTGTGCCTGATGTTGTAGTTTACGTCAGCCTGTCCGCGGACGCGTATTACGGCGTATGCCATATCACTCATCCCCCGCGAATCCTGCCTCGGGATCGGTCATCTTGACCGGTCCTGAGATGATGTTCAGTTCGGACGCCTGTTGTTCGGTCACCCTCATGGACGACGTCATCCTAAGCGCTTCGAAGGTCGCCATGGCGTAGTTCACCTTTGTCTTGGTGTTACCTCTGGCAAAACCCCATGCATCGTTGATGCCGGCCATTATCATAAGGCTCTTCGCGACGTCACCCACAGCAAGGCCGATACCTCTAGGTGCCGGCTTGATGTATACCGAGACGGAACCGGTGGAACCGGTTATCTCGAAGGGCAGCGTGTGCGGGGTACCGCATCCGCATTCCCATGATCCGCATCCTCTCTTGATCTCGATCATGTTCAGCTTTGCATTGTCTATCGCCTTTCTTATGGAAGGTCCGACCTCCTTTCCCTTGGCCCTTCCGATTCCGATGAACCCGTCGCCGTTACCGACGATACAGGTCGCCGCGAATCTGACCCTCCTTCCGGAGTCGGTCATCCTCTGGACCATGTTGAGGTCTATTACTTCGTCCTTGAGTTCGGGGAGCAATATGTCCACGATCTCCGGCTCCCTGAGCGGTAGCCTTGTTGCAAGGGCCTCGCTCATGGTTGTGATCTCACCGTTAAGGACCATCTGTCCCAATCTTGTCTTCGGGATCCAATCAGCCATAATTATTCAGCCTCCATCTTTTCAACGAGGCTTGTTACGGACGCCTCAATTCCTTCATCTATGTGCTTGCCCATAAGCCTCTCCTCAGCGGGTAGGATACCTTCTCCGTGGGGTATCTCGAGGCCTGCGTCGCACATTCCTGCAAGAGCCGCGAAAAGCACTCCGCCTTTCTTGGGCTTGTACAGTCCTATGTCTAGCACGGCGTATTCGATGTCTGCCGCAATGGCCCTCTTACCGGCAAGATAGCCTGCAAGGTATGCCGCAGGGATGGTGGAGCACGTGTGCTCCCATCCCATTTTGCGGAGGTCTTTGGTGCTGGCCGAGGCCAATACCTTATCTCCTTCCATGCCGAATTCAACGAACTGTATCGAGACGTTCTTGTTGGAACGCCTGAGCACGACCCTTGTCTCATGGCTCGCGAGGAGCTTGCGGCGTGCGTAATAGTCCGTACGGCCTTCCCTTCTTCTGCGGAAGGGTACTCTGTATCTAGGTCCTGTTGCCATCAGTTCTCCTCCTCCTTTAAGTGTCCAGCAATTATCATGTGCTGCTTGAGGTTCCTGCGCGACCTATATTGTCCGCCTTTGGCCCTCCTGTAGTAAAGCCTGTAGGAAGAGGGCGATATGTCACCGCTCTCCCTAAGGGTCTTGAGCTCGTCGCGGATGGGTCTGATCATGGATATCCAGCGGGTCTTACGGCGTACGCGAGCGTTCGCGGTACCAGACCTGCTTCCCGGACCTTTCCTCTTCCCGGACGCCTTCTGTGCTGCATTGTGCCTTATCCTTCCTCTCGAGGTCCCCTTCTTGGGCTTGGCCTTGATGAGGCCTGATTTTACCGCGGAGCGGATGTCAGAGCGGGTGATGCATTCGGCGATCTCCTCGCTACTGTCGGGGTCCAACCAGACCCTGTTCTCTCCGCATTTGAGGACGTCTGCTGCCATTCTTCTCTGGTTGTTGAGACTCATCATCACACCATCCTGTTGAGAACCCTGATACCGAGCTCCTCGGCCCTGTCCTCTATGGCCATTCTCTTCTTTGTACCGACGGTGCTGCCGATGCGTATTGCCTGGACCTTGGGATTGATGTCACCAAGTCCGTCTGTGTTGTGCACAAGCACCTCCTCGAATCCCGAGGGGTGGAATCCTCTCACCGATGCAGGTCCGCGGTATCCCGGGTCCACGAGCGGAGGGCGCCTCTTGAAGCCTTCCCTCATCTTGGAGTGGCGTCCTTTCGGTTTCCTCCAGCCGTCGCCGAGCTTGGCGTATCTGAACCATTCCTGCCTCTTGAAGGCAGGTCTGCGGCCACTGACGATCGCTCTGTTAGCGAGTGCGTTGACCGTCTCAGCGTCCAACTCAGGTTTAGCTTTGACTCTGTATCCAACGTCGGTCCCGGGCTCTACGATGACGGGCTCTACGACATCCGTCACCTCGGTCTCCCTCGCCTCCTCGGAGGCGCCTATGAGCTCCTTCCATTCCTCGGCCGTCTTAGGTCCGATTCCAGAGACGTTCTTTATTATTTCCTTGAACTTTCCTTCATCGTTGAGGGCTTCTGCCAGATCTGCGACCGTGGATATTCCCATGGCCTTGAGTTCTGCCGTGTTCTCCTCTTTGAAACGCGGAAGTTCACTGAATTTCTTTATGGTCATTCTCTCACCTTGTGTGATTTCTGGACGATATATATTCCGTCCTGGAACGTTCTCTTGTCGAAGCCCAACCTTCTGGTCGCCTTCTCCAAGTTGGCGGCGGTCTGTCCGCAGGCCTCTATGTCGATGCCTTCAACTGTTATATCCGCGCCGTTGACCTTCACTTTGCATCCACCGATTATATCTGCGTATCTTGCCGCGTGACCTCCTAGATAGTTGGTCACTTCGATACGATCGCCCTTCACGGTGACCTTCATCGGGAAGTGTGAGTAAACCGCCTTAAGTCCGTATGTGTAACCGTCGGTGACGCCCTTCACCATGTTCCTGATGTGGGCGGCGAACGTACCGTTCATTGCTTTCTCCTTTGTTTTAGGGTACTCACAGCTTACCTTGACGTTCTCTTCTCCTACCGTTACGACTACGCGAGGGTGTGCGAAGTTTCTGCTCAATTCTCCCTTAGGTCCTTTGACCGTGACGTGGTCATCGTTCATTGTAACGGTGACCCCGTCGGGGATGGCGATGGTGCTTTCGATTATCCCTGCTAATGCCATTTTTTATTCCTCAATATACATATGCCAGCAGTTTCCCGCCGATTCCGAGCTCCTTTGCCCGGTCCTGTGTGATTACCCCTGCTGTCGTGGTCATGATGAGTAGACCGAAGTCCTGAGCGGGGAGATACCTCGCTTCGAACTTCTCGATGTCATTCAACTGGACCGCATGCCTGGGCTTTATCACACCACAGTTGTTTATAGCGCCTTTGAGCATCACGCGGAACTCTCCGGCCTTTCCGTTCTCAACGTACTCGAACTGGTTGATGTACCCGCGGTCCTGCATAACCTTCAGCACACGGCCGATGAGTTTGGAGGACAGCGAGATGGTGCATTCGCTCTTTCCGTTTGTTGCTGCATTTTTCATTACGCACATGGCGTCATTAAGTGGATCGCTTTGCATTTAATCACCTCACGAATACTTCTTGAACCCCAGTTCCGGTGCGATTTCCCTGAAACACTGACGGCAAAGGTGCATTCCGTACCTTCTGATTATTCCTCTCTTACGTCCGCAGCGTGTACATCCGACGGACCTTCCATATTGTTTATCAGGCTTCATTCTATCACCATTATATCGTATGTTTTGGACATGAAATCAATAGCTTCGTCACGGTCGACGCGGTGTCTTGCAGGTATCTTCCTCGTGAGATATCTCCTGGTGTTGATCCTGCTACCTGGCCTTCTGAGTACGACGCTGATGTCCATACCGAAAACCCCAATCTCGGGGTCGTATTTCATTCCCTCGAAATCCGTGTAATCGGATATACCGAAGGACATGTTGCCCTCCTTGTCGAAGGAATATTCGTTGATACGATTCTCCCTGATCGTAAGGACCTTCCTTAGGAAGTTATCGGCTCTCTCTCCCCTTAGGGTGACTTTGCATCCCAAGGGCATTCCGATACGTACTCCAAGATCTCTGTTTATTGTCCTTGATATTGTCTGGACGGGTTTCTGTCCAGACACCATCTCGATGACTTTCTGGGCCTTGGCCAGCCTTTCGCCGGCCTCTCCCACACCGATGTTGACGACGATCTTGTGAATGTATAGATCCCTCATCCCAGTCATTCTGTCGCCTCCGGCAGGGTAATCTCGGATTTCTTATCACCTATAATGAACACGTTCTTCCTCACGGTTTCGGTACCGCTCTCGAACTTCACTACGTTGGGGCCGTTACTCTTGGTGATGATGTATTCAGATACGGTCTCCGCCATACCGGCGTGACGTCCCTCTATGATCATCGCCGCGGCTCCTTTGCTCAAAGGGTAGTGTGCCGCGATATTCTTCTCGGCGAATTCGATCTTTACAGTGTCGCCTGTGGCGTAACCGTTCTTCTCCAGCAGTATGTTCCTACCGCCGCTAAGGTTCAATTGGAACTTGCCGCCCTTGAGGAGAGTCTTTCCTTCGACCCTGCTAAGGGTCCATTTGGACTGTGCCTCATCTATTTCATGTGCGGTAAGTTTTCCTTTATCGGTCAGGAGAATGCGGTAGTGGACGTTCATCTTGGGTATCGATACAACATCCATGAATCCTACAGGCTCGCGCGGATCCTTGACGGGTACTCCGTCAACGAACAGTTCGCGATTCCCGATTATTCTCTTGGCCTCCCTCGCGGTGTCACAGACCCCGATCAAATCCCTTAGGATTATGACCGCGGGCATACTGCTCTCCTCGGGATGTGCCCCGGGAGATGGCTTTGTCGTCCATACGCTGGCCTTTCTCTTTATTGGCCAGGCTCTGGGCGATGCCAATCTTTTCATGTGGTCGCTCATTGTTTAGCCTCCTTTTTTCTGTTTAATGCGTCCATCCTCCACGGATCCTCGTCGTTAAGTCTGACGATCACCATGTTGGATGCGTGTATGGGACGTATTGTGGCGGTCCCATCCGCCTGCTCTATCGTTATGCCCTCTATGGCTACGCGTCCGGTGTCGGTGTAGACATCCAGAACTTCGCCTTCGAAGCCACATATGTCCTCGTTGCCCCTGAGGACGACGACTGTGTCGCCCTTGCAGACCCTTGCGGTACGTGCTCCGTGCTTCTCACGGAGGTCGTCACTAAGGTGGGCCGAGAGCATCTTTCTCTTCTTGTGTGCAGGCGCGTTGGCCTGTTCCTTCCTCTGTACTCTTGCTTTGCTGCTTTTTGCCATCTTAATACCTCACACGATTATTTTGGCGGTAGCAGACACACGGGGCCATCTCTCAGCGGCCTCCCTGGCCACTGGGCCCTTTATATCGGTACCTTTGGTCTCTCCCGTATCAGTAGTGATGACCGCTGCGTTGTCCTCGAAGGATACCATCGTCCCGTCGGCGCGCCTCATGGCGCGCCTCTGGCGTACGATCACTGCGTATACGATCTGTCTCCTCATCTGGGGGGTGCCTTTCTTTACGGATGCCATTACCATGTCTCCGACTCCTGCCGAGGGCAGTCTCCTGGCGACACCGTGGTAACGGGGCACTGCAATGATCTCGATCACTTTGGCGCCCGAGTTGTCGATGACATTCAGGCGAGATCCCGTGACGAGTCCGTTGGTCTGTCTTCCTGCGATTCCCTTCATCCGACTCACTCCCTCTTTGCTATGACCGCATATGATACGGTTTTAGAAAGGGGGCGGCACTCCATTATCGTCACCTTGTCGCCTGCTTTAACATCAATGCAGGGGGCGAGGTGGGCGGAGTATCGTCCGGTCCTCTTCTGATACCTTTCATATTTCTGGTCGTATTTTGTATATGTACGCTCGACGACGGCGGTCTTGTCCATTTTTACGGACGCGACCACACCGTCGATTATCTGCCCTCTAACCGAAAGGGTGCCATGGAACGGGCACATGGGGTCCGTGCACTCCGTCTCAGGGGCTTTTACATTAATTCCAATGTTTCTGGCTGTCATAATATTCACCTTATTTTCTTAATTCTGTCCTCGGGCCTGAAAAGGAGCTCCGACCCGTTTAGGTCCGCCTCCTCTTCTTCCATTTTGAATCTGAACACATTGCCTGGTTTGGGTACCATTTTCTCAGTTCCGGCCGATTCGATGGTGAACGTGTTTTTGGTCTCGTCGACCACTGTACCGGAAATTCCCGAGTATGGTGCTGACAGCACTACCACGTCCAATCCAATGAGTTCAGTTCTCATGAGGTCCGCCTTCTTCATTCATCTAACTTCCGTCGTGAATCCCATCTCTTCGAGGGTGGCTTTCACTTTTCTCTTGTGATCGCCCTGAAGTTCTATGCGCCCTTCCTTGTGGGTTCCACCGGCTGCGCATTTGTTCTTCAGTTGTTTTGCCAAGTCCGCGATGTTGATGTCATTCTCGTCGATTCCGTCAATAACGGTGACCATTTTCCCATATCTACGGGTGTCAACCGATATTCTGACACTCTGTTGTCCACGTGCGATTTCCTCGCACATGCAGAGTTCTTCCGGAAGTCCACAGACGGGACAGATTCCGCCCATCAGTTCCCTTCCTCCTCCTTCTGGATGGTAAGAATTCTAGCGATGTTTCTCTTGATGGCGCGTATTGCGCCAGGACTTGTGGGGGCTCCGCCTGTGGCGGTGACTCCCCTTTCATGCATGAGGTCGTCGCGAAGCTCCTTGAGCTTCTGGTTGCGCTCCTCTGCAGTCATTTCCCTTACCTCGGTCGATCTTAGCGAAGCCATCTCACTTTGCCTCCTCTTCGGTAGTCTCGGTCACCTCTGTCGATTCCTCGACAGGTGCCTCGGCAGGTACATCAGCCTCGACGGAATCCACGAATACCGCGTCTTCCTCCTCTGGTTTAGAGAAGATGTCAGGGAGTAATTCCATTGCCTCGGTCTTGCCGACCACGCTTATGTCGGTCGGGAGCTGTGAGTCACGATCCATGATTTCGACCGTTACTCCGATAACTCCCATCTTAAGCTTTGCTACGGCGAAGCCGCGGGTGATGAACTTCTCGCTGGGCTCTCCGCAGAACTTGATGTGTCCATCCTTGAACTTCTCAGTCCTGTGCCTTTGTCCGGTAAGTTTTCCTGCAAGTATGATGTGACATCCGCGTGCGCCGGATTCCATGATCCTGCGGACTGTGGAGTGTCCCGCCCTGCGGAAGTGCCATCCCCTTTCAAGGGAGAAGGCTAGCTTCTCAGCCATTATCTGTGCGTTCAGGTTGGCGTTACCGACCTCAACGACCTCGATCTGAGGGTTCTCGAAGTTGAAATCATCCTTGATCGCCGTGGTGATCGCCTTGATCGTCTGTCCACGGGGACCGATAACAAGTCCGGGCCTTTCTACGATTAGTTCGATATGAGTGCCGTTGGGCCTTCTCTGAACCTGCATTCCTCCGAAGCCCGCACGGTTTACCTCCTTCATGAGGTACTCCTTAAGGATCACCCTGCGTATGTTCTCGGAAACGAATTTTCTTTCAGATGCCATTTCACTCTTCCTCCTCAATTATCACTTCTATATTGACGGTCTCCTGATTCCACTGCGTGGCCCTTCCCTGGGCTCTCGCTATGTGTCCAGGTATTGTCCTTCCCCTGGAGACGGATATCGTCGTTATGGACATGTTAGTGACATCCAGCCCTTTGTATTCGGCGTTGGAGGATGCGCTCTCCAATACGGAGAGGACAGCCTTTGCCGCCTTGACTGGATATCTTCCAGGGCCTATGCCCGCCTTGTGAGATACACGCTTGTTGTATCTCTTCAACGGGACCGCCCTCTTTACCTCTATTACCTCTTCGAGCATCTGCGCCGCCGCCTCGACCGTCTTTCCGCGGATCATTCCTACGACCTCGCGTGCGAACTTTGGGGAGACGGGCATGTCTTTGCCGACCGCTTTGGCGGAGATATCTGGATCAGATTCCATTGTGTATCCTGAATTCATCACATATCACCTCACTTGAGCGGCATGAACTTCGAAGACCTTGTCGCACCGACACCGGGTCCCGAATGTTGTGGCATTCTCCTGCTGACAACGAACTCTCCGAGGAAGTGGCCGATCATCTCGGGCTTTATCTCGAACTCCTTGAATTCCTTGCCGTTGTACACTGCTACGCTCCTGCCCACGAACTGGGGGACAATCGGGAGGTCCTTACGGTGGGTTCTCACAACTGTCTCATCCGATGTCGAAAGGGCATCGAAGACCTTCTGCTGTTCGCTGTTCAGACCGCGCAGGTATGTGCGCCTGGCCCTTGAAGGCAGAAGTTCGAGCGTCTCATCGAAGGGGAGCTCGATTAGCTCCTCTATCTTCAGACCGCGGTAGTGGAACTCCTTCTTCCTTCTCGCCTGTATCGCGGACGCCTTCTTTCTCTCCCTGCGTCTGGATGCCTTGGCGGATCCTTGGATTATTTTCTTTTTAGCCATTTAATTACCTCCTACCGGTCTTTTTCTTTTTCTTCTTAGCAATGAAACCGACCTTCTGTCCAGGGGATGCGTTTCTGCTCTGACAGTTGGGTCCACCGACGTGGGGGTGGCTTCCTCCTCCGTGGGGGTGGTCAGCTGCGTTCATCGCGATTCCCGAGACGTGCTTGTTCGCTTTCGCCTTAGATCTTAGTTTGTGGAAATTCGCCCCTGCTTTACCGAGAGGTTTGTCGACCCTTCCGTTACCTGCTACGACACCTATCGCCGCACGGCATGTGGGGTGGAACTCCCTGAATGCTCCCGAGGGCATTTCCAGGACGACGTATTCCCCTCTGCTTACTATGGACGCGGAGTTTCCCGCGGCCTTCACGTATTTGCCTCCATCTCCGGGCATGCCTTCCACGTTGTGGACTGCAGTTCCTTCGGGGATGCGTGACAGCTGCATGATGTTGCCTGAGCGTATTTCACCAGCTCCGACCGTGACCGTCTGTCCTACCTTCATTCCTTCAGCGGCCAACTGGTAGTCGGTCCTGCCGTTGAATTCTATAACAGCGAGAGGGCTTGATCTACCAGGTGCCTGAATCAGGTCCATTATAATACCGGCCTCATTTTCCAACGAAGGCAGTCTCACATTGTCGACGTGCCTGTGGCTTGGAGAGCGGTACGAGGGCGATCCGCGCCCCCTTCTCTGTGTTCTCAATCTCTTTCCCATTCATCTCACCTCAGAATACTCCGACCCTCATACCAACATCCTCGGCGGAATAACCTTCTGCGAGCTTGATGATGGCGTGCTTGCCGTCCTTCTCTATCCTTGTCCATACTCTCTCGACCTTCACTTCGAAGCGCTCTTCGAAGACGGTCTTGATGGTCTGTTTGTCCGCCTTTCTGTGAACAATGAACTCCATCCTGTTACCGTCCCTGAATCCCTGGGAGGATGTGCCGGATGTATGGTTCATCGACTTCTCAGTGACGAACGGTCTTATCAAAACGTCGCTTCTCTTCACTGCGTCCACTCTCCTATCTTAGCTATGGCGGACTGCGAGTACACCGTGAGGCGACCTGCCGCCCCACCGGGGGCGAGGTTGCTCGTGTTAAGTGTACCTACAGTTTCTATATCCACTCCGGGCAGGTTCGCGGCGCCTTTGAAGACCGGCAGTTCCCTTTCGGACACGACCACAAGGATCGATTTCGGCGTGCGATATCTCCTGTTCCTCATCTTTCCCTTTCCGGCACGTATCTTGGTGCCTTCCTTGGCGCGGTCGACATCGTAACCGATGCCGATGCTGTCGAAGAATTGAAGAACCTCGGATGTTGTAGAAATATCCTGGAATGCGTCCTCTACCACTATCGGGAAGGTCACAGCGTCATCGAAATCATGACCGCGGGACCTGACGAATTCCGCATCGGCGGTGGTTGCAAGTGCTGACTTGCGTGCCATCGCCAATTCTTTCTTGTTGATCTTTTGGGCCCATATCCTCTCAGGGCGCGGGGGGTGTGCCCTGCGTCCTGATACGTTGTTAGGGGACTCTGCAGCCTTCTTTCCGGCCTTGAGCCTCTGGACACGGGAAACACCGCGTCCCTTACCCCATGTGCTGACGGAGTGCCTCATTCCTGCATCTCTGCCAGGACCGTAGGGTTGCCTACCGTTGGCAGCCGCCGCATGGATCGCCTTTTTGATGATGTCGGGCCTGTATTCCGATTCGAAGGCCTCAGGGACATCGATCATACCGGAAACGTCTCCGGTTACTCTGTAAACGTTTGTCTGTTTCATTAATCATGCCCCCTGCTTTGATTCGGTGGACACGTATGTTACCTCAGGTGCTCCCATATCCGCCTTCTTGGGCGCTCTTGTGGCGTCTCTGAATCTTATGATCCTCTTAGTGGGACCAGGGACGGACCCGTGTACGAGGACGTACGTGTTCCTAACTTCTCCGTAGTTGAGGAAGCCGCCCTTCGGGTTGATCTCCGCTCCCTCTTCTCCTACTTTGACTATCTTCTTGTTTAGTTCCGTTCTCTGGTGATATCCTATCTGACCGGCCAAGGGAAGTGTTCCCCTGACGTATCCGGGCCTCTTGGGTCCGAGGTTACCATACATACGGCTGTGTTTGCTGTTCCTGTGCGAAAGCAGCTTGACACCCCAGCGCTTGATCGAGCCCTGGAATCCTTTTCCTTTTGTGATTGCGATTACATCGATGAACGAACCTTCGTCAGCGAAATCATTGACGGTCACCTCGGTTCCAAGTATCTCTTTTGCATAAGCGAGACGCTCGGCGATGGTGCCTCCGCCAATCCTGAGTTCCATAAGTTCGGGTACCTTCTTGGATATCCCCGTGACTAACTTGGGTTGCGTGTAAGCGAGAACGCGTATGTCCTCCACATCAAGGCCGTCATATCTTGCGAATGTTTCCTGGGTGTGTTCCTTTGGAACCCTCATCTTCTTATCTAGAAGAGGGTCAAGGTCGTTGGCCCAGACTTCGCCTGCGGTCTTGAGGCCGAGGGTGCTGTTCTCATAAAACCTTACGGCTGCGATCTTCATCGGAGGGACCTCGACGACCGTGACAGGTGTCTGGACCTCCATTCCCGATGTTGTGCTCTTTGCGCGCTTATCTACGACGAAGGCATGTGTCATCCCGGCCTTGTATCCTGCGAATCCCTGTATCTTAGGGCTACCGCTGATCTCGGGCCAAGAGTCCAACCTAGGTCTCTGTGACTGCGCTCTTTTTCTTGGGCCGTAGGCCCTGGATCCTCTTCTGGGACGTCTCCTCTGTGGCATTTAACTCACTTCCATGCGCGAGGGTCTCTTCGCTAACCTCGCGGTCTTAATCGACGGAACGTCTGGATATTCCGACCGTGACGCCGGTTCAACCCGAGAATCAATGTTTTTTGGGGCGAACTTGGGATGCAGTGCATAGCCCGTTGCGTCTGGTCGGACATCATATTGTCCAATCTAGCGGTTGTATCCTTATGTTGTACTTAAACCCTGCCTTCCTTATTATAAAGAGTATTAAGGGGGCGCTGTCCCGGGTCGTGTATATTGTGGGAGTTTACCGGAGACTTTCGATTAGCTGAAGATTATGAAGGGTGTTTTTCGCAGGACCCTGCCCAGGCCCTGCATGATCTTGTTACAAGTTCAAAGGGTTCCTTTCTTGATCTTGTCCTGTGCACGCTTCTTGCGTGCCTTGACATCGAATCCGGTGGCGGCCTCGGCAAAGACGTTCAGCTTCCTCTTCGAATCAAGGATGCTGTCATCTGTCATCTCCTTCGGATCCACGTTGAACGTCTCGACGCGCATCTCGCTTTTTGACAGGATCTCCACTTCGATCTTGGCCAGTACGCCGTATTTCGATGTGTGGATGTCCCCGTCCACCTCAACGTTACCGAAGATGTCCTTCATCAGGTTCTTCAGTCCGTCGCCTTCTAGTTTATTGAACCATCCTCTCTTTATGTCGTATAATACCATATGTTCACTTCCCAATTACCAGGTCGTTTATTATCCCTCTTTCTATATCGGCCGATGTACCTAGCATCTTCTCGGCCATGAGGTAGTCTTTCCAATTATCATTGCATTTGCATTTGACTTCAAGGTCCTTCGGATTCTGCGAGAGGGAATACCTCTCGATTGCATCCAGTATCCCGCGGTCGCATTCGCCGCAGTTGTGGACTCCTCTGTTGGACCCTCCGCCAGAGGGCGATGACATCAACCTGGCATCAACCTTTCCATGCAGTCTTTTGAAAACCTCTATCAGTGACCATAACCATGGCGGTCTGAACTCTCCCCGTTTCCAGAGAGATTCCACTTGCGTCCTGCGCTGTACGTTGATCGGGTTTATCGATATCTCGTCGGAGTACTCGTCCGCGAACATCGCGGAGGCGACCGTGTCCTCGATCGCTTGACTTTCCGTGAGGTACAGCGGCTTCAGTAGGAGGTATGTGCGTACAGAGAGACCTGCGTCTTTGATCATCTTGCCTGCTCTTTTGCTGTCCTCCGGAGTGAATCCTTTGCGGACTGACCTGCTCAATACCTGCGGGTTTGAGCTTTCAAGACCCAACGCAATCGTGACGTTCTTCGGGATTGTCTCCAAGACCTCCTTGGTTATGAACTCAGGGCGGCTTTCGAAAAGTATCCTTTCGCATTCCGAGAACTCGTCGAACACCCTTTCCCTGACGGGAACGGGTATCTCTTCCGTGTCCAGGAAGCTTCCTGAGGTGTATATCTTTACGAAGGGTTCGCCATCATATCTCCCCATGATCTTGTCCAGCTGTACCATGAGCTCGGCTTCGGCTATCTGCTGCATGGACGCATTGTTGTAACCGCACATGGTGCAGCCGCCTGTCTTGAACCAACGGCATCCGCTCGTGCGCATGATCGCCACCATGGTTTCGGCGGCCTTTCCAGACGAGAGGTCCTTCTCCTTCCAGACGGCCTCCGGGTCTAACGGGCTCCTTTCCCTCATAATGATATGCCTATCCCCGACTGCGTTATATTCTTTCCTAATTTACTCCGTATGAAACATGAAGGTTCGGAGTTCACCTACCTATTACCGCCCGGGCATAGGAGCAGTGAGAGATTATCTCCATCCCGCCCTCCTCCGCATAAGCGCATGCGGCGTCCACAAGTTTCTTAGCCAGACCTTGTCCCCTCATCTTGGGGTCGACCACGGTATGCGTGATCTGCATTTCACCATCATCCGTCCGGTAGGTAACGTATCCTGCCTCTCCTCCGTCGACATATATCCTGAATATACGCTCCTCGACGTCGTGCTTTATGACCTCGGCCATAGGGGCGCATCTACTGTTTCGGAATATATTATTTAGCATATCATCCCCTTTCCGGAGCATGCCTCAATCGGGAAACGTTAATAAGACCGATTATAATCATCCGTCCGGTAAGCCATATGGCTAAAAGAATAATCATCATAGGTTCTGGGGCAGCGGGGATGACCGCCGCTTCCTCAGCCAGGAAATTCGACAAGGGTTCCGAGATCACCGTCATCACTGAGGACGAGGACATCGCATATTCGCCCTGCGCCATCCCCTGGGTGCTGGAAGGTAAGAACAGTTGGAACCGCATAATAATGCACCGTCCGGAATACTACGCCGAAGAAAAAAACATAAAAGTCATCACGAGAACTAGAGCCGATTCCGTCAACCACGACGTCAAGGAGGTCTCCGCCGGCGGTAAGAGGTACAATTATGACTCTCTTGTTATTGCAACGGGAGGACGTGTGTTCATACCTCCGATCAAAGGCAAGGATCTCGATGGGGTTTTCACCGTACGTACAGCGAGGGACGGTAAGGATATCGAAGAACGTCTCAAGTCCACGGATAAGGTCGTCATCGCAGGTGCGGGCGTCATCGGATTGGAGATGGCCGTGGCCTTGAACAACATCGGTAAGGATGTCACTGTCATAGAGATGATGGACCAAGTCATCCCACGTATAGCCGACGCCGATATGGCGAAACCTGTACAGGAACACCTCGAGGAGATGGGAGTCAAGATTGTTCTTAAAGCTCCTGTCGAGGAGGTCGTTGGAGGGAAGATGGTCGAGGCTATCATTGCCGCCGGCAAGGAGTATCCCTGCGACATGGTCATCTTCGCAACCGGCGTACGTGCGAATCTGGATATACCTAAGGAACTGGAGTTGGACATTGGACAACTCGGTGCCGTCGTGGTATCCCCTACGCTCCAACCCTACAAGAAGGGGCGTCTGGTTAACGATATCTACCTGGCAGGCGACTTGATCCAGTCCAATTCAGCCGCGGTCACGGGACCCACCATGAGCCAACTGGGCTCATCGGCGGTCAGACAGGGTAACATAGCAGGAAGGAACGCCGCAGGCTGTAAGGACGTCCTCGGACCCACTGCAAGCCCTTGGATCAGCGTTATAGGTGACATACAGATCGCAGGGACGGGGATGTCGCACGGACTAGCCCCGTGGTACGGTATATCAATCGTGGAGGGCAAGGCGACCGGATTCACAAGGGCAAGATATTCCCCTGGAGGGAGGGAGCTCGTGGTGAAGATAGTCGCCGAGGAGTCCTCTCACAGGATCGTTGGCGCCCAAATATTTGCAGGTGAGGATGCCAATGGACGCATAAACTGGCTTACTTCGGCGGTCGTCTCAGGTACTACCGCGGAGGAGTTCCTATCGATGGCCGAGAACGCATACTGTCCTCCGACCTCAATGGTCAAGGACGTAGTGATCTTAGCGGCCGAGGAACTAGTACGAAATCTCGGCAGTTGATAAGATGGATTACTCTGAATACAAACAGATCTACAATGGTTTGAGTACTGTAGCGGACGTTAGGAGGTTCGAAGAACAGGGTTACGACAGAAGGATGTTGGAGACCTTGTTCACCCAGAAGACCACGCGTGATGTCAAGAAACGTTTCTATGTGGTGAAGAAGGACGCGAAATTCCTCCTGAAGGATTGGAAGAAGGGTAAGACCTTGATGGAACTTGCCGAGAGGAGCAGGTTCCCCCCTATCCTGACGGCGATGATGATCTTCCAAGAGGACGGCGCCTCCAAGAAACAGTTCTGGGAATACGTACGAGATCCTGATAAGTTGGAAAGCGAGGAGGCCGCCGCTGAATTGATAGAGGTCACGGAGAACGACCTAATCTACTCCCCCTACGGCAACGAGAGACAAAAGGAACGGGGAGAATGGGGGGAGGAACTTTTAGAAAACTGGCTGAACGAGCAGAAGATCTCGTACCGTAACGAGAACGAGCTCCGTGGAGAGTATGGGAAGACCCCTGACTGCCTTTTGGATGAACCGATGATGCTGAACGGCACCAAGATCTACTGGATCGAGAGCAAAGCCTCGTTCGGTGACAACATCGAGTTCCGGTTCAACTGCCGAAAACAACTGGAGCCGTATGCTCAGCTGTTCGGTCCGGGTATCGTCGTCTATTGGGTGGGATGCCTCAACGACCTAGAGACCCCTGATGGAGTATATTACTCCGATATCTCGATATTAGACCAGAAACTGAAACCGCTTGACAAGAAAGAAAAATCTTAAGTTGAGAAGGCCGAGTGAATCACTCGGCCTCTTCCCTTAATTCTCCGAACGTCGCCTCCCTCTGGGCGGCGGCATTGTGCTTGTGGATGGATTCCTCAGACTCGCTCCTGACGACGACAGTTGTGTCGTCTGGAAGTTCCTTGAAGGTCTCGACGAGTCTCTTCAACACCCCGCGTACGACGTCTTCGACGAACTTCGGGTTGTTGTGGGCGTTGATAACGACCGCCCCCTCGTCCTCCCTCTTGAGGAGCTCGTACGTGGGGGATGAGAATGAGTCCTCTATCAATTCGATGAGAAGGTCCGCCTCCACCTCGTAACCTTCCTCGGTGGTTATCATAACAGAGCAAACATTCCTCTGGTTGTGCGACATGACCGGGTGTTCGGTGGAACAGCCGGACATCTCCGTGACTGTCTGTTGGGCGCAGGGGCATGCAGTCATTCCAATCGCCTCCGCACCTATGGTCTTCCTTATGCCCTTCTCGCGGTCTGCCAAGGCTTTCGCGGTTAGCTTGTACACCTCGTAGGTCTCCCTTCCGTTGGGTGTCATGCTGGGCTTGAAGTAATCGGTAGTTATGGTCACACCTGCGACCTGTGCGTACTCGTGTTCGACCAACAGCTTTTTACCCATGTCAACCGCAGCGGCCTCTAGACTGGGGGCCGGTTCTTCAATGCTGGCCATGGCGACGTCCGTCACTACGGCAACATTACGGGACATGTGCGATCCTTTCTGTTCGGCAGGAAGGTCCACGAAGATATCGATCTTACAGTTTAGAGATCTGTTGAGCAGGTTTTTTGCACCATTCCTCTTGACGAGAATGGGTTTCTTTACGTCGGTGACGCCGACACGTGTCAATTTGAAGCCCGTCTCAGACTTTCCATACTGGACATCGCATTTTAAACTCATATGTTATTCGGTAAATATAACCTAACTTAAAATATATACGGTTACCAGAGTTCTGGTAATGAGGTGAACTGATGATATATTGTGGCATCGACGAAGCGGGGAGAGGGTCTGTCATGGGGCCGATGGTCGTCGGTATATTGAGGACCGCCTCGGATGAGGGTCTGCTTTCACTCGGGGTAAAGGATTCCAAGAAGCTGTCCCCGAAGAGACGGGAGATCATCTATGATGAGCTAATATCCAGCTTCGATTGTCATATCGTCGAGGTATCGGCTTCCGAGATCGACGAGCTGAGGAAAATCAAGTCCTTGAATGAGATAGAATTGGATATGTTCTGCGAAGCCTTTAACGAGTTGCCAGCTGAGGTGGCGTACGTCGACTGTCCCGATATCAATGAAAAGAGGTTCGCCGCTTCCATGTCCAAGCGATGTGCAGGGCGAGTGGTAGCGGAGCACGGGGCGGATGACCGCTACCCCGCCACCTCTGCCGCATCGGTGATCGCCAAGGTGACTAGGGACCGCCGGATGTCCAAAATATCTGAAGAGTTGGGTGAAAACGTAGGGAGCGGGTACCCTAGCGACCGCGTCACTATGAGTTTTATAGAAAAATGGATAAAACATAACGGACGTGCACCGTTGGATACTAGGTGTTCATGGGAACCGGTCAAACGTATGATGTCGCTTGCGGTTAACATGAAACTAGATGATTATTGGTGATCGCATGAGTTTACAAAAACGTATGGAAGGTATTGTCGAAGAGGCGAATAAGAGAATAGAGGGGGATCCGAAACTCAAAAAGGAGATCGCTCATCTTGAGAAGACGTTCTCCCTGGATCTGGGGGAGGAAGTGTATAGCGTAAAAATCAAGGATTCCAAGATCTACGACTTCGAACCTGTCCTTACCGAGGATGCTGACGTCATTGTCACATCAAAGCCTGAACACATAGAGGCGCTTATAGATGGTGAGCTTAGGCCCATGAGGGCTTACATCACCAAGAAGGTACAGTTCAAGGGCAAGATCAACGACCTCCTATTCCTTAAAAAATTCTTGTGAACGCCCTTGGCGACATAAACCTTCATAAGGATTAAATACGTCGTGTTGTTAGAGCGACATATAGCGAGGTAGGGTAGCCAGGATATCCCGTCGGGCTCATAACCCGGAGACCGGTCGTTCAAATCGACCCCTCGCTACCATCTTTTTCATTATCTGGATTAATGACCGATTCCCTTATTCATCGGTCCGCGCCATTTCAAAATAATCTCCAATGTGTGACGCTTTAGTCGTTCTTCGATATATTGCATTAGAATTGAAAAAGGTAAAGGGTTTAAAATCCTGTTTAAAGTAATGACTTCGCTTCTTCCGGAGTGATTTCGAGTGCCTTGAGCATGTACGAGAGTGCCTTCTGTTTGTAAGGTGCAAGTGCCTTCTCGATCGCCGCGACCGCCTCGGGCGGGCTTTCCTCGGGGATGTCCCCGTAGTTGGCCATGACCGTGCCGTAGTATTCCCTGGCGAATTCGGAATAGAGTTCCGATGCCCTCGACTCGTCAAGCTCGGCGGCCTCGTTGTAAAGTTTCTCGGCCAGATCGAACTTGTTAACAGATATGCTGAACTGTCCGTAGGACTGGAAGAAATCAACGTTGGTGGGGTCCAATTCACAGGCCTTCTCGTAGGAGTTTATTATCTCATCCGTCTTGATCTTGGCTCCGAACATCCCTGTGGCATAGTTCGCGGATTCTGCGCGTCCATACCAGACCTCGGCATTATTCGGGAACTCGTCTGTCAGCTTCTTAAATTGAGTGTGTGCTTTCTTGAAGTCCCCCTCGTCCATGATGTTCATCGCCGCGAGGATTTTCTTTTGAGCGTTTTCGTCTGCCATGTTATCATCTCGGTTAAGCAAACGGATTACTTAAATGCTTAACCCTTTGAAACCGGGAAGTGATATATTAAGTCAATATCATCGATGACATGAGGTCGTATGTCCGAATTCGAAGAACAACTGAAAAATGACGGTTTCACAGTCTTTCCGATAGCCGTCCCGGAACCTTCCCCGAAAGCTAAGGAGTTCAGGAAGCTTTGTGAGAAGAACGAATGTGGGGAGTACGGTACTAACTGGGGATGCCCTCCCGGCGTTGGTACCTTGGAGGAAATAACCAAGGCCCTGGGATTGGTCTCAAAGGCTTTCCTTGTACGGAAGAGATATGAGTTGAACCCCAATGACCGAGGCGAGGTCAAACAGGCCTCTGACGATATGGCGTCCCACGTCAGACGGGCGGCGGGCATGATGATTGCCGAGGCCTCTGTCAAGATGATAGGTGACGGCGGATGCCATTACTGTGGAGTGTGTACATATCCTAACGGCGAATGTAAGCAACCTCTGATGAGGATAGATTCGGTGAGCGCATACGGTATCGATATCGAAGAGGTCCTGAGACAGGTGGACCTCGAGTTCGTGTTCGAAAAGGACGCAATCACGCTCAATTCGATATTGCTTGTCGGAGAACTCCGCCCCTGAAAAGGTTATATCATATCTGCACGTACGGAATTGACGAGCGATGATGGACAAGGAGACCTTGAAAAGGGTGGCGCAGAACGCACACCTGGAACTTACTGAAGAGGAACTCAACGAGTTCAGCGATGAACTTACTGAGGTCTTAGATTATATGTCGATATTGGACGAGGTTCCAGAAAACTACGGGTTCGGACTTGACCCCATAGGCGTGACGGATGCCGTAAGGGACGATGTGCCTGAGATGCGTATAGATCCCGAAGTGCTTCTGAAGAGGACTGATACTTATGAGGATCATGTAAGGGGGCCGAGGCTCCAATGATTTCCTTTGATATCTCATCGCTTTCCAAGCTCAACGATAAGTATCAAATGTTTAGGACCACGATTCAGGGATATGACGCGAAGGATGCGAAATTCCTGTTCTCGGCCGAGGACTCCTTCCTGTCCCTTGAAATGGATACTTGCTGTGGTTCCAATATGCTGGATGGATATCATCCTCCCTTCGAGGCGGAACCTGTCTCAAGAATGAAGGAGGCAGGAGGTCGGTTGATAGGCAAGACCAATATGGACGAGTTCGGCTTTGGATCGTTCTCGGTTAGTTCCGCATTCGGGATCCCTAAAAACCCTTTCAGTACGGAAAGGTCCTGCGGGGGTGCCGCGGGGGGTGCCGCATGCGCAGCGGCTATTATCGATGGTCATGTCGCCTTGGCGGTATCCTCGGGCGGATCTTTATGTGGTCCAGCCAGTTTCTGTGGGGTTTACGGCATGGCACCGACATACGGACGCGTGTCCAAACACGGTGTCCTGGATTCCGCGAGCTCGATCGACAAGGTCGGGATCATATCATCTAACGCTACTGATATTGAAAGGTACGTCCGGACCATCTCGGGTAAGGATCCAAAGGATTCTGCATCCTGCATGCAGCCCGAACTGGGCGAGAATCGGAAGGTTGGTTCCGTCGCCGTTCCGGAAGGTATCCTGGATTGTGCCTCCGAAGACGTGAGGGGTGCTTTCGACAAGAGTGTCGAGGTACTGAGGTCGATGGGCATAGAGGTCGGAACGGTGAAGATGCCGTCCCTGAAGTACGGCGTTCCTGCATACAAGGTACTAATGGCCTCGGAGGCTTCGACCGGTCTTGCACGTTATTGTGGCATGCGCTACGGCCAGCAGAAGGGCGACCTTTCACTCGGTTTTGACGATTATTTCACTTCCTTCCGTACAAAATATTTCGGAAAGGAGGTCAAGAAGAACATATTATTTGGAACATATACGCGTCTAGAAGGTTCCAGGGAACGCTACTACAACAAATCGCGCATGGTCCGTCAGCTGGTCATGGACGAGTATCGTTCTGTTTTCAAGGAGTACGATGCTGTAATCACTCCCACCATGCCCGTTGTGGCGCCGAAGTTCTCGGAGGTTCGGGGCATGTCCCCACTCGAGACTTTGAACATGGAGACTTACACTGCATCCCCAGACCTGGCGGGAATGCCTCATCTGTCCGTACCTTGTGGTTATGATGACGGGGGCATGCCCATCGGCCTGCAGTTCATTGCCGATCATTGGAATGAATCCCTATTGTTCTCCATAGGAGAACAATGGGGGAATTACTTCGATGTCGTTAGGCCGGAGGTGTCGATATGAAAATAGGATTGGAGGTTCACGTCCAGCTTCCAACTGAATCAAAACTGTTTTGTTCCTGTCCCACGGAAGAGGCGCCCAGGCCAAACGCCCACGTCTGCCCTGTATGTATGGGATTCCCGGGATCGAAACCGATCATGAACAAGAGGGCTCTGGAATACGGGGTTCTGCTTGCGAAGATGCTCGGATGCGATATCAAGGATAAGACGTGGTTCGCCCGGAAGATATACTTCTATCCGGATAGCTCGACTAACTACCAGACCACCCAGCACGACCACCCCCTCGGAGAAGGGGGAGTCTATCATCTGAACGGGAAGAAACCCATCAGAATCACGCGCATACACATCGAGGAGGACCCGGGAAAAACCAAGAGGGTCGGGGATATGTCCTCCCTTATCGATTACAACCGCTCCGGGATACCTTTGGCGGAGATCGTCACCGAACCGGACCTTTCGACACCGGCCGAAGCTAGGGAGTTCTTAAAACAGTTGATCCGCGACATCCGTTACATCGTGGACCTTCCCGATGACGGCGAACGCAGCATAAGATGTGACTGTAACATATCCGTCGGGAAGGAAAGGTGCGAGGTGAAGAACGTCACGGGATTGAGAAACGTAGAACGTGCACTGACCTTCGAGGTGGTGAGGCAGACCAAGCTCCTCAGGGCAGGAGGTAAGGTAGTCCGCGAGACGAGACGTTTCGACGAGGAGCGCGGAGTCACCGTGTCTGTCAGGAAGAAGGAGATGGAGGCGGATTACGGATACATCGACGAACCAGATCTCGGGGTGTTCGATCTCAGGGTGATGATTGATGAACTGAAGATCAAGGAAAGCCCCCAGAACATGATCATACGCATGGTCAAGGAGTACAGTCTTGACGAGAAGACCGCCAAACAGTTCGTATCGACCTCTATGGAACTTGCGAAATTGTTCGAGGAACTAGTGACGGCCGTAGACATCGATATCGCCAAGAAACTGACATCGGGGCCGATAAGCGCGGGATGGAAGGTTTTTGAATCTCGCGGTATAGGCGATACCTCGGAGATATTGTCCATAGCGAAGGAGTTCGAGGCAGGCACCATCACGGATATCGAGGGCAACATGAGGATCAGATCCTTCCTGACTGGGGAGGATGTGGAGGCCGTGTCTGCCGGGTCCACGGACCTCGATGCGATGGTCTCCGAATATCTTGACGATAACCCATCAGTGATCGAGGACTATCAGAAGAACGAAAAGGCCATCAACCGTGTGATAGGTCACGTCATGAAGCAGACAGGTGGAGCCCATTCATCCTCGGATATAGTCGAGGCCGCGAAGAGACTTGTCGAAGAACGTCTTTGATCATTCCTCTTCGAAATCGAAATCCAGGTCCTCAATGGACAAGGACATGATCTGAAGCTCCTCGAGCTTCTCATCTGGAACCTTGGCGGGAGAGTTATCCAGTAGCGACATCGCCCTCTTGTTCTTAGGGAAGGCGATCACTTCGCGTATGGTGTCCTTCCCTAGAAGGATGGACATGAACCTGTCGACTCCCAGGGCTATCCCTCCATGGGGCGGTGCTCCGTAACTTAAGGACTCTATGAAGAATCCGAACTCGTTCTCGATCTCCTCGTCAGTCTTTCCGACCTTCCTCAGAACATCCCTTTGGAGCTCGGGATCGTTTATCCTCAACGAACCGGAACCCAGCTCGTTGCCGTTCAGACATATGTCGAAACACGCTCCCATGCAATCCTCGTCGTTTAAATCCCCAAGTGGTTTGACGAAGGGGTGATGGAATACGTCCTTCTTACCAGACACCGGATCAGTCTCGAACATTGGACAGTCGACAAGCCAGAGGAACTGGAACGTCCCCTCGGGTATGAGGCCGAGATCCTGAGCGATCTTCGTCCTGACTGTACCTCCGCCCTCGTATGTAGACTTCCAAGGCCCTGCTATCAGGAACAGTATGTCCCCCTCTCCGGCATCAAGGGCGTTCTTGATGTCCTCGAGTATCTCGGGCGTGAAGTATTTCGTAATGTTGCTGGTAGGGACTCCGTTCTCGACCTTCATCCATGTTAGGCCTCCCAGACCGGCACTCTTAGCGTATTCGATATAACGATCAATGTCGTTCCTGCCTACGCGTCCCTGTGAGATCTCGGCTGTGACGTTCAGACCGGCGACGATTCCGCCAGCACCCATTATGCTCTGGAATATTTTGTAAGGTACGTCCTTGACGACATCCGTGAGCGTGACGAACTCCAGGCCGTATCTAATATCCGGCTTATCGGTACCGAAACGCTCCATCGCCTCGACGTATCCTATACGTGGGAACGGCATCTCGAGTTTTTTTCCGTAAAGGCCTTCCCAAACGTAGGATAACAGGCCCTCTATCGTGTCCTGGATGTCCTTCTCCTCGATGAAGGACATCTCCATGTCCAGCTGTGTGAACTCCGGCTGACGGTCCTTTCTGGAATCCTCGTCACGGAAACATCTCGCGAACTGGTAATAACGGTCGATACTGCCGACCATGAGCATCTGCTTGAAAAGTTGGGGCGATTGTGGTAGGGCATAGAACGAGCCGGGGTGAACCCTTGATGGTACGATGTAATCCCTCGCACCCTCCGGGGTTGAACGCGCAAGTATCGGAGTCTCAACCTCGAGGAACCTCTGTGATTCCAGATATTGTCTGGAGAGACTCAGGACCTTGCTCCTTAAGGTAAGGGCCTCGATCATCTCGGTGCGTCTAAGGTCTAGATATCTGTACTTCAGCCTTATGTCCTCGCTGGGAAGCACCCCTTCCTTCTGATCTCCCACCTCCATCGGCGGCGTCTTAGACCTTCCAAGTACCTCTGCATTGGAGATGAGGACCTCGATATCCCCGGTGGGGTTGCGCCCATCGGCGGTACCTTCCACCCTATCCCTAACCAGACCGTTTATTGAGACTGCGGATTCCCTGGTGAATCCCTTCATGATTCCAGATATGCGTTCTGCATCTACCTCAGAGGAAAGATCGGCAGGATCGAAAACCACTTGAGTGATCCCGTATCTGTCGGCTAGGTCTATGAAAACGACTCCGCCGTGGTCCCTCGAGAATCTGACCCAGCCCTGAAGACAGACCTCCTTTCCAAGGTCCGACTTCCTAAGTTCTCCGCAGGTGTTTGTTCTCTTCATTTGGTTGATCTCCGATTTGATATGCAACCTGCTAACATGAGGAAGATATAATAATTATTGTCAGTTCAGCGTTTTTCTTCCTTTTCCGTGAATGAAGGTAGGAATTCGAAGGGGTCCTTGGGTATCCCTAGTACAACCGACGTGTTCGTCTTGGTGACTCCTGGAATCGTGTTGATGAACTTGACCGTCTCGGAGAAATCATCCCTGTCGGTACATACGATCCATGCTACGGCATCACTTTCCCCGGTGACGTCGAATATGCCTGCGACCTGAGGTATCTTCGAAAGATCCTTGATGACCTCCGCGATGTCCCCTGCGCTGACCTGCACTATCCCCATGTATTCGAAGCCGAGCTTCGTGTAATCGATCTTGGCACGGTATCCTTTTATTATGCCCTTCTCCTCAAGGTTCTTCACCCTCTGGATTAGGGTGGTCGGATGAATGCCGAGTTCCTTGGCAAGCTGTCTGTATGATCCTTGGCTGGACCTGCACAATAGGTCTACTATGCGTTTATCCAGTTCGTCCATTTCCTTCAGCCCCGTCATTCCATGCCCTTCCTGTTTCAAAATCCATTCCGTATATTTATTAGATAGTGGCTATTTCCTATGATAAGATGACAGAGGAAATATTCAGACATGACGGTTATCAGTTCGAGTTCGAGGCCAAGGTCGTATCCGTGGACGGTGAGCTTGTTATATTGAACCGTACGGCATTCTACCCGGGCGGAGGCGGTCAGGTCTGCGACGTGGGTACGTTGAACGGCATCCCCGTCACAGAGGCCTTTTACGATAAGGAAGGGGACGTAGCCCACAGGGTCCCGGGACACGGCCTGAAACCCGACGAGGACGTTTGGGGAAGCGTCGATTGGGAGAGACGTTTCGACCTGATGATGGGACATACGGGCGAGCACATCCTGTTCGGTTCCCTCAAGAGGGAGGTCCCGGATCTCGCGATCTCAAAGATATTCATCTCCCCCGATAGCAAATATGTCATCGTGAACGAGGGCGTTGAATGGGACGTGATACGTAATGCGTTAAGGACCGCCAACGACGTGATACGTAAGAACCTCACGGTTTCCAGGGTCATGATGGACAGGAACGATCCCGACCTCGAAGAGAAAGTGCGCATCAAATTGGAAAACGTCCCCGAGGATGAAGCCGTCTCAGTGGTCGCGATTGGTGATTTTGATTATTCGGCATGTAGCGGGATACATGTCATGGAGACCTTGGAGCTCGGCATGATATTCGTAAATCGAAAGGTGTCGGCCGGGAAGGAGGGCGTAGCGATACATTTCAAAGTGGGGGACGAAGCCGCTGAGGCGGCCATGGACCTTGCGGACGTGTGTCTGCGTACCGTCGAGGCGACGGATAGCAAGCCGGAGGATCTCGTTAAAACAGTCACGAACATGAGGACTGAACTGGCATCCTCCCGCACATCCCTCAAGGAGCTTTCCGAGATGTTGTTCTCATCGTTGGAACCCGAAGATGTGAACGGAGTCCCGGTATACTCGATATCCGTTCCCGGTGCGGATAGAAGAGTCATGTCGGAATCCGCGGAAAGGATCAAAGGTACGGGAGGAGTGGCGATATTCGTATCCGCAGGGGAATCCGTCTCGGCGATGCTGGCATCAGGTTCCGATAGGGTGGATTGTAAAAAGATACTGTCCGATTCATTGGCAAGGTTCGGAGGCCGCGGTGGGGGGAAGAGCGACTTCGCACAAGGAGGTATACCGGACCTTTCTAGGGTTTCAGAGCTGATGGGGGATCTCAAGAAGGGCGTAACTGCCGCCCTTTCATGAGCAATATTAATTAATAGACTGTCAATTAGAGGTGCATATATGGCAAAAATTAATCCGCGTCAGATGAAACAGGCTATGAAGAAGATGGGCATAAGTCAATCCGAAGTACCTGACGTATCTGAGGTCATCATAAGAACAAAGGATAACGAGATTGTTATCACCAAGGCCCAAGTGGTCTGCGTGGATATGAGCGGTAATAAGTCATATCAGATATCCGGGATGGAGGAGATAAGGCCTCTGACTACTTCCTCGGGAGAGGCAGCAGGACCACAGATACCTGAGGAGGACATCGAACTGGTGATATCTCAGACCGGATGCACCAGGGAGAAGGCAATCGAGGCTCTGATCGCAGAGGAGGGTCAGCCCGCCGAAGCGATCATCAAGATAGTATCGGAGTGAAAAAAATGTGTTTAGCGATGCCAGGGAAGATCATTAGTATCGAGGGTGAGAACGCCAACATTGATTTCGGCGGAGTCATAAGACAAGCCAATGTGGCGATGGTAGAGGCGAAGATCGGTCAATGGGCCGTCATCCACGCCGGGTACGCCATAGAGATCATGGACGAGGAGGAGGCCCAAGAGACGATAAAGCTCTGGAACGAGGTCCTCGCCCACGATGAAGTGACCTATCAGTGATACGTCAGCAGAAAGATTGTTTCTGTATGCTATTCTGACGACGGCTTCCCAACTTAGGGCTGCTCGTAAAGATTGAGCTGTAGGCGAAGTCTGTTCGTTCTCCAGATTGGACGTCATGTCCTTTTTAAACTATCCATAAGATGGATTTTTTTAAAAATAATGGAAATGGTTTTCTAAGGGGTTTAAGAGATTGGCGATACGATCAGAGATCGTAATCTTCGGTACCTCTTGGCTCCGTCCTGACTTCCAGCCTCTTGTATGCCATACGGATACCGTTCTCCTTGAACTCCCTGATTGCACGCTCCCTTATGACAGCCTCGGCGCCCCAGTACTCCTCATACACGTATACGTAAGCGGCCAATCTGATCTTTAGGCCCGAATCGGTTACGTCCGTAACACGTGCGAAGGGCATCATCATCGAACCGTCCGTGATTATCTGAGGTTGGTCCATCGCCGCATCAACCAGGATCTTCTTGGCGAGGTCTATGTCCGCATCACGCGAAATCTCCAGGAACAGATTGAACCTGTAGAACAGATTATCCCTGGTCAGGTTTGTTATATTACTGGCTGAAACCTTGTCATTGGGCATCGCGATTATCTCCGCGTTCCACGGGTTGTTGAACCATGTGGTCATTATTCCCACCTTGTGTACCTGAAGATCACCGGACCCGTCAATTTTGACCAGGTCTCCCTCTTTGAAGGGGCGTGTGGTCAGCAGAGTTATTCCGCTGAAGAACTGCCTGAGCATGCTCTGAGCACCCAAAGACAACGCCAAACCTGCAATTCCTGCACCTGCTATTATGCCCATTAGGTCAGCTCCGAGTGCGGAGAATATCCCAGCCACGGCAATCGTCGATATCCCGATCTTGCCTAGCATGTTGAAAAGTGGTATCAACGTCTCATCGACCTCTCCCGTGCTTATATCCAACCCTTTCCTGGTGAATAGGTATTGAATGACCGTCTCGTAGATCTCCCATGCGATCAACGCTCCAAGGATCACATACAGTATGGCCGTCACGGTCCCCGCCATATCTATGATATATTCCGATGCCCCGTAGACCCTGAGGCTCTCATATATTCCGTAAATCAATCCTACTAGTAGAATGAATTTGTAAGCATCGCGGAGGTTCGTCTTCTTAATTAGTGCGCTCCTCTTCATAGGGATATACGTCAAAAGATGAATTATTCCCACAAATGCCAGAGAGATGAACAACCACATCACCAAGGTTATCGCCGCGGATACCAAAGGTTGATTGAGGGGCTCCGGAAGAGTGTTTGGTATGATACCCATCACCTTGTTGAAGCTGCCCCCGACTGATAATCCGGATGTGATTGTGAATGGAATCGATTGTTCATACTCAGGTTGGGGGACTGCAGCCTCACTGTACGACATTACGATTTTGATAGAATCTGAGCCTGCCTTAGTGTATTTATCCGTTGTAAATATCATTCTAACTATGGTTGGATCAGAATCGTGGATAACATTTCCTAAATGTATCTCCTTCCCGGAAGGGATTTCTGAGTCGTATAATACGGCTTTATCATACTCTACATTAGTTCCGCCTCTCGCAAACAAAGTTACGCTTTCCCAATCTACTCCAGAGTTATTACGAAGAAATATTGTTATTTCAGCATTTTGACCTGCTTCGATAGAGGGCGTCTTTTCTGTAATGAAACTCCCCTCGAACTTTATATCGAGCTCTGGTTGAGCCTCGGCTTCCGGTATTGCGAAGGGGACGAGTAGAATCGTCGCCAACACCGCAACCAGCGCCATTATCTGAACATTACGTTTCATGCGGAGGGCATAGGCTACATTTGTTATAAATTATCCAGTCCGATGATCTCATTGATGATATTATAGGACAAATCTTAAAACGAACAACCGATACGGGTAGACATATGATACTTATAAAGCTGGGAGGAAGCGTCATAACGGACAAGACCCAGTATAGGACATTCAGAAGGGAGAGGGTCGCAAGGCTCTGTGCCGAGATCAAGGATTCGGGACAAAGGGTGCTTATTGTTCATGGTGCTGGTTCCTTCGGCCATGTCCTTTCTAAAAAACATTCCTTGCAGAGCGGTTACGTCTCAGAGGACCAGATCCCAGCCGCCGCGAGGGTGCAACATGACGTACGATACCTGAACATGATGGTGGTCGAGGAGTTGCTGGACGCAGGGATTCCTGCGGTCTCTGTACCTCCGGGATCCTGTTTCGTCATGGACGATGGAGAACTCATAACCACCGATACGGAAGCGATTGAGAGGCTAAACGACCTCGGGATAATGCCTGTGACCTTTGGAGACGTTGTGACCGACCGAAGCAAAGGTTTCGGAATCTGTTCTGGGGACCAGCTTATGGAGACGCTCGCCAAACTCTTCGAGATAAACAAAGTAGTGTTCGTCTCGGACGTGGATGGACTGTACACCTCAGACCCAAAGACTAACAAGAAGGCCAGATTGATAGGCTCGGTTCAAGCTGAAACACTAAAGGATATTAAATCAGAGAGTGGCATTGACGACGTGACGGGGGGGATACGCTCTAAGATGGAGGCGATGCTCAGGATGAGCACCGCCGACCGCGACTGCGTACTGGTTAACGGTGCGGTCGAGGGAAGATTGGGAGCTCTCCTCCGCGGAGAAACAGTGACCTCCACGGTCGCAAAGGGCGGAATTCAATGAACATCAGGAACAGAAAGGCCGAACACATAGACATCAGCCTTAACGGTAAGGTTGCTCAGAACTGCTGCTATTGGAACGATATCAAACTGATACACAACGCATTACCCGAAGTGGATGCTGACGAGATAGATACGAGCATCACGTTATTCGGTAAAAAACTTGATTTCCCACTTATAGTCACCGCCATAACCGGCGGGTTCAAAGGGGCCGAGAAGATCAACGCCAACATCGCGGAAGCCTGTGCTGATCTGAATATAGGGATGGGTATCGGAAGCGAAAGGGCAGGTATAAACGGAATAGAGGAGGACAGCTACACTGTGGTGAAGGATTACGGCGTACCGCTCATGATAGGTAACGTCGGTGCACCTCAATTGGTACCTCAGAAAAGCAAGGATTTCATCTCATCAGACGGTATCGCCACCGCAAAGGAACTGGTTGACGCGGACGTTATCGCGATACACCTTAACTACTTACAAGAGGCCATACAGCCAGAGGGGGACACCAACGCCAAGGGATGCTATGATGCAATCCGTGACCTGGCAAGGGAATATCCCCTTATAATCAAAGAAACGGGCGCTGGCATCTCGAAGGATGTCACGTCCAAGATCAAGGGCATAGGCATACTCGGAATAGATGTCGCCGGTATGGGCGGTACTAGTTTCGCAGCTGTGGAGATGTACCGCGCCCAGAGCATTAACGACAAGGTCCTCGCGGAGATGGGGAAGACGTTCTTCGACTGGGGCATACCTTCGCCTGTATCGGTGTTGGAGGCCAGATGTGGGCTGCCTCTGATAGCTTCTGGAGGTATACTGAATGGGGTGCATGCGGCAAGCAGCATCGCCTTAGGCGCGAGTTGTGCCGGAGTTGCACACGCGATTTTGAATGAGGCTATGGTCTCCGCCGATGCAGTCAAGGACAAATTGATTCTAATAAGAGAGGAGCTGAAGGTCGCCATGTTGCTGACGGGCTGCTCCGACGTAAAACAGCTTTCCAAGGCAAGATATATTGTTCTGGGAGAGACCAAGCAATGGCTAGAGGGACTCGAATGAATGCAAAAGAATACCTTAAGAAAATCTCCGCGGAGATAGATGCTCCCATCAAGGAGTACATCGAAGATGAAGAGCCTGCAGACCTGATCGAGGCCACAAGGCAGTATCCGTACGCAGGCGGTAAGAGGATGAGGCCCGCGATGGCCATCGCATGCTGCGGTGCGGTAGGTGGTGACAAATCCAAGGCAGTACCCTTTGCGGTCGCCATTGAATATATTCACAATTTCACATTGGTCCATGACGACCTCATGGACGGAGATGAGACTCGTAGGGGCATGACCACGATTCACGTGAAATACGGGATGCCCACCTCAGTCCTGGCCGGGGATGCTTTGTTCGCAAAGGCGTTCCAGATAATTGCCGACATGGATGTCCCGGACAAGGCGATGCGCAGCGTTCTCAAGTACGTCACGAAGGCTGTCTGGGACCTTGCCCGCGGACAGCAGATGGACATAAACAACGAAGGTAGGATAGTTTCCGAGGATGCGTACATCGAGACGATCAGGCTGAAGACGGCTGTCCTGTTCGCCGCCGCTGCGGCTGGAGGTGCCATCATCGGGGGCGCCGACGAGAAAACCGTAAAGGCGATCAACGAATATGCAGTGGACCTCGGTCTTGGCTTCCAGATGTATGACGACTATCTCGGTATCGCAGGGGATTCCTCGAAGACCGGTAAGTCCGTCGGTAACGATATCCGCAAGGGAAAGTGCGTTGTCATGGTCACCCATGCCATGGATAACATCAAGGATTCCAAGGAACTCGAGAAGTTCAAGAACATACTCGGTAAGGCGGACGCCTCAGAAGAGGAGATCTCCAGCGTGCTGAAGATACTCAAGGATGCTGGTAGTATCGATTATGCGCTGAACGAGGCTAAGAAAAGAATCGATGCTGCGATCTCCAAGATACAGTCCCTTCCAGACAGCGAGGACAAGGAATTCATGATGGACCTTGCCCGCTACGCCATAGACAGGGACGTCTAAATAAAAACGGGCCACACGGCCCTTTCCTTTAATTTATTTTCAAGATTGGATTACTATGCATCTAAGCTAACGTTAGTGTCAGATTTTATAATGTGCACCCTATATTGAGGGCTGTGGACCTCCCGGAACTTGTCAATCTTCTACTTTTCATAGCCGTACTTACAGTGCTGGCATCCGCGGCATTGAGCGATATAAGGACACGAGAGGTGAATGACGGTCATTGGGCCGCTATAGGCATCTTCGGGATAATCGCATGGACCGCCTCCTCGATCGAACGGGGCCTCGAATGGGGAGATGTTGCAATCGCCGCAGGGATGGGGATGATTATCTTCGACATCATATGGAACGGGGAACGTTCGATGAGGGTGTCCGCGTTGATATACGGATCTATATTCATACTGTTCCTGTTGCCGTTCTACGTATCGAGTTCGGAAAGCATTGCGCATGCTGGATTGATGATCCTCGTATTCTACGTGATATATCAGTTGCTGTACCTGATCGGACTGTTGAGGGGAGGTGCGGATGCGAAATGTGTCATAGCGCTTACAGTGGCGTTCCCTGTGTATCCTGGATTCGGGATCTTTCCGTTGATCGCGATTCCTGAAGGATTGTTTTCCGAGGTGTTCGTGTTCTCCTTGGCTGTACTGTTCTATGCGCTCTTGTTCAGTCTGACAGCGGCGATATATTTCATATACAGAAACGTCAGGGAAGGGAACTTGAGTAGGCGGATGTTCTCGGGATACGTGATGGACGTCGAAGACGCCTTGGATTCCTACGTATGGCCGATGGATGACGTTATCGACGGGAATCTTGAGAAGATCCAAATCCCTGAATTTACACTCGAGGTTTACGAAAGACTGATGGGGAAAGGGGAGAAGCAGATATGGGTGACTCCCATGATTCCGTTCATAGTTCCTATATTCGTTGCTTTCATCTTCACCGGACTGGTCGGAAATCCGCTGTTCCTTATCTGATAATCTTCAGGTCGTGTCCGCAGGAAGCGCATCTCCCGCCGTCCAGATCCTCTATCTCAACAAGATATCCCAGACGCTTCACTACTTCCGTACCGCATTCCGGACAGAAGGTATCGCTGGTGCCCTCTGCTATTATGTTCCCGACGTATACGTAATTCAAACCCACTTCCATGGCCGCATCCCTTGCGGCTATCAGGGATTCTGGTGACGTCCACTGTATATCGTTCATCTCGTTGTCCGGATGGAACCTCGAGAAGTGGATGGGTACATCCTCTGAAAGTTCGTTTTTGACCCATTCAGCGAATTCCCTTATCTCCTCCAGACTGTCGTTAAGCCCTGGTATCATCAGATACGTGAGTTCGAGATGGACCTTCTGATCGAAAACGATCTTTACCGACTTAAGAACGTCTTCGAGATGTGCCCCGCATATCTTCATGTAGAACTCATCAGTGAACGCCTTGACGTCTATGTTCATGGCGGACGTCACCTTACATAGTTCCTTGAGGGGCTTCTCGTTGATCAGGCCGTTGGACACCAGAACACAAAACAAGTCTGGATCTATGTCCATCACGTCAAGTATGTACTCGTACCACATCGTCGGCTCGTTGTATGTGAAGGAGATTATGTTCATCTTCTCCCCTCTGCACATATCCACCAGCTTCTCCGGCGATACGTATGTGGTGCGCTTCTTTCCTGTGGAGTATTGAGATATGGCGAAGTTCTGACAGTGGCGACACCTCATATTACATCCGACGCTGCCTGCTGAGAACGTCTTCTCGCCCGGATGGAAGTGATACAGGGGCTTCTTCTCTATCGGGTCCACGCATATGGACGAAAGTTTACCGTAGGTGTAGGCTATGAGATTGTCGTCCTCGCCGTACCTGGAACCGCATCTTCCGTATTCGCCAGACTTTATCCGGCAGGCGTGCGGGCACAGGTCGCATCTATAATATCCGTCCTCTCTGGAATAGAATGCTGCCTCGATCTGTGGATTAATGAATGCCATGTCCCAATTCCTCCATACCTTCCATGTCAGATATCTTAGGCGAGTCTCCATTGTCGACCTCGCCTATTATCGTGAACGATATGTTATCGTCATACAGTTTCATTATCATATCCTTTTTGAAAGTGAACAATAATTCGTACTCACCGCCCCAATATAGCATGAGGTCGTCCAAGGATACCCCGAGGGCATCGCGGACCTCATACACTCCGTCTCCCGCGGGGAGGAACTCTCTGCGGAACTCCATGCCTACGTGACTGGCTCCGCATATGCTCCATGCGGCCTCCGCCAGTCCGTCCGATAGGTCTATACATGATGTCACCGCACCGGATTTGGACATTGCTATGCCTTCCTCTATTTTTGGTATTGGCATCATCAGTGCCAGTTCCGAGTCTTCCAGACTAAGTTCATTATTTATCGAGTACCATCCCGCCGCCGCGGAACCTAGGTCGCCGGTCACGGCTATCAAGTCTCCGGGGGATGCTCCGTAACGGGTCATCGGCTCACGTCCCTCCATGCATCCTATCGCGGTACCTACGGCGAGACCTTCGCCCTCCTTCGTGTCGCCACCTAATATATGCGTTCCGCAGAATTCGGCGCATTGGTCAGCACCATTCATTATCTCGTATACATCATCCTCATCGGTGTCTAGAGGTAACGCCAGAGAGATCAGGAATCCATTAGGCTTGGCGCCCATCGAGGCGATATCGCTGAAGTTAACGGCCGCGGACATCCATCCAAACTGCTCGAAGGTCATCTTCTCGGGCATATGACGTTTGAAAGTTAGTATATCGGAACAGATGGCTAGACGTCCGTCTACATCCACAAGGGCAGCATCGTCCCCGGGGCCGTCCCTTCCGGACGGCCGGACGGCCTTCATCATCCTACGTATGAGCTCCCTCTCCCCGATCTCACGAAAAGTGGCCATAAATCATCATATCATCTGGTTCCGTATATACCTTATACGCGCGTACTTGGAATAAATTTATTAATAGATACCCGTAATAAGTCAACAGATGAAAATCGACGTGAAGTATGGAAAGGATTCCCAGCCTATCGAAATCCCCGATAAGAATTTCATAGGGGCGTTCTATCCCAAGGACGTTGATTGCGCGCCTTCGGGCGAAGTGATCGACGCTTCCATCGAAAAGCCTCTCGGTTCCGAAAACCTTCAGGATTTCCTGAAAGGCGGTAAGGATATCGTGTTTATATTGAACGACGGGACGAGGCCCACGCCGACCGCAAAGGTATTGGACGCTCTCTCCGAAAAGATGGATTTACGGGAAGCCAGATATCTGATAGCCACCGGTAATCACCGCGCTCCGAACGAGGAGGAGTATGATTTCATATTCGGCTCGCATTATGATAACTTAAAGGACCGCATAGTGGTCCACGACTCGATGAAATCGGAGTTCGTCAACCTTGGTACATCCAAGAACGGCACTCCTATGGAGGTCAACAAGATTGCCGTCGAAGCCGACCGCCTTGTGATAATCACCAGCGTCGAGCCCCATTATTTCGCGGGATACACCGGAGGACGTAAATCATTCCTTCCCGGGGTTGCATCCTTCGAGACCATAGAGACTAACCACGGACTTGCCATGACCGATGATGCAAAGTCCCTCGCCCTGGAGGGCAACCCTGTACACGAGGACATGATGGACGCCCTTGACGCAGTCAAGGGAAAAAGAATATTCTCCATACAGATGGTCCTGGACAGACATCAGAACATCTACAGGGCCGTCAGCGGTGACCTGAACCAGGCGTTTGCAAAGGCGGTGGAATATGCCGACGAGGTATTCTCCGTAGCGATACCGAGACTGGCCGATGTGGTCATATCCGTGGCCCCGTACCCTATGGACGTGGATCTATACCAGTCTCAGAAGGCATTGGACAACGGTAAATGGGCTCTCAAGAAGGGCGGGAAGATACTCATGGTATCCAAATGCCGCGAGGGATTGGGAAGCGAGACTTTCCTCACCCAGTTATCCAGTTCCAACGACCCGAAGATAGTGCTAGAGAACATCAAGAGGGAGTACAAGCTCGGATACCACAAGACCGCCAAGATGGCGGAGATCATGGTCAACGCAGAGGTGGGCGCAGTGACCGATCTAAATCCGGAGATACTATCGAAGGCCAACATCACTCCTTTTAAGACTGTGCAGGAGGCCATCGACTCTGCACTGGAAAAAGACCCGGACGCGGAGTTCATAGTACTTATGGAAGGAAGCGTCACAGTTCCCAGAGTTGAGTGAACATGAGTGAATTTAAATCAGATAACCTTGAGAAGGTCAGAAAGGCAGTGAATGTATGCACGATGTGCGGATTCTGTAAGAGCGTATGCCCCTCCTTCAAGGAGATGGGGTGGGACTCGGACTCGTCCAGAGGACGCATCTCACTGATATACGGTATCCTCAACGGGGATATCGAGGTCGATGATTCCGTGATGAAGGCGATCTACACTTGCACCACGTGTGCGGATTGTGTCAGGAGATGTCCTTCCAACGTCGATGTCGTAGATATCGTTGAGACTGCCCGTTCGGACCTTGTGAAGAACCAACATATGCTTGACAAGCACCGATCCATGTGCGAAAGCACCGTGGAACACGGCAACCCCTACGGCGAGAAGAGAACTGTGGCAGAGGCCGTCGGTATACAAAAGAAAAAGGCGAAGATCGGATACTACGTAGGATGTACCGCCGCATTCCGTGCAGACTCCATATCGAAGGCCACCATCTCCGTGTTGAACAAGCTCGGTGCCGACTTCACAATAGTTGACGAGGTCTGCTGTGGATCCGTACTTCAAAGAGTTGGTTTCGACCAGGAGTACATCACGACCATGTTCCAGAGAAACGTGGATGCGATCAAGGAACAGGGTGTGGAGACTGTGGTGCTGTCTTGTGCCGGTTGTTTCCGAATGTTCAAGGAGGAGTATCCGAAGTATGTGGACGTGCCCTTCGAGGTTCTCCACATAACCGAGTTCCTTGCAAAACAAGACCTTGAGCTGAAACCCATGAATGGTGTAAAGGCTACATATCACGACCCCTGTCACCTTGGAAGGCACGCAGGTGTCTATGATGCTCCTAGGGATGTTATTAAAAAAATCCCCGGGCTCGACTTCAAGGAAATGGAGTTCAATCGTGAAAAGAGCCACTGCTGCGGAGGCGGCGGTGGAGTCAGGAGCGCATTCCCCAAGGAGTCCCTGGGTATCGCATCCACAAGGCTCGATGAGACTGGGGATGCGGACATGATAATCACCTCGTGCCCATTCTGCGTCAGTAATCTCGAGGCCGGCAGGGACGGCAGGGGTATTGAAGTAGTGGATCTTATTGAGTTGGTCGACAAACTTCTGTGATGTTATGCCGTCTACGAGATGGAAAAAGGGAACGATAACGTACGATCAACCTATCATAATGGGCATTGTGAACGTTACGCCCGACTCCTTCTCAGACGGAGGCATCCATGTGGGACCTGCTTCCGCGGCGGAACATGCGTTTCGTCTTATCGATGATGGGGCAGGGATGATTGACATAGGTGCCGAATCCACCCGTCCCGGGTGGAAACGTGTACCGATCGAGGAGGAGATGAGAAGGCTTATTCCTGTCATAAAGGAGGTCGCACCTTCGTGTGATGTTCCGATATCTGTCGATACAGTGAAGACCGAAGTGGCTGAAGCGGCGTTGGATGCTGGAGCGGATATCATAAACGATGTTTCCGGCCTCATAGGGAGGGGGATGACAGAACTAATTGCATCCACAGGCGTTCCCGTTATCATAAATCACATCGCCGGGACGTTGGATACGATGCATTCGCATGTTATGTCCGGGGATGTTCTATCGCAGATTAAGGATTACCTGACGGAAAGAGTGAATTTGGCATTGGATGCTGGTATAAGCATGGATAAAATCATACTCGACCCTGGCATTGGATTTGGAAAAACTAATGCGCAGAACGAGGAGATCCTCCGGAACGCATCATACTTCGGGGGGGAACATCCAATTCTTATAGGTCATTCTAGAAAGAGATTCCTCGAATTGATGTTCGATTCGAGAGACGATGCGGCATCTGCAAAGGCATCGGTCATAGCCTTCCAAGGCGGAGCTGATATCATCAGAGTCCATAATGTGGAAAGGACTCGTGATGCGCTTCAACTGGTTATGTAAATTATAGCTGTAAGTACCACGATGGCCGCGATTGCAAGAATGAAGAATATATTAGTCCGTTTGGATTCTTTATTCTGCTTGATCTCATCCATTGTCCTGCATTCCTCTGAACAATAATCATCACCGAATAGTATCGGATCGCCGCAGAAGTTACAATGGGAATGTTCAGGAAGCACCATGGAAGTACATTACAATCTATCGTATAAAGATAACTTGTAACTTAGTTAAAATTGAAAATATGTAAGAGGTTTTTATATTACTGTTCTTGAATGAATCACTCGATGCTCTTGAACATAGGTAATACTCCGACAATGAAGACCAGAATACTGCCTATAAGGCCAAGGTAAGCTCCAACACCGAACTTTACACTGAAACCCATCGTCTCTCCGGTGTAATCAGAGAACCATACCATGAACAGAGCTATAATCACAAGCATGACTATTGCAATCAGTATGGAGATAAGGCCTATGATCTTCTCAGTCTTCGCACCGCCAAGGTACTCACCAGGCACGATGGATATTACCAACGCGACTATGGCCAATATCAACGCTGCCATTGGAATCGTATTCTGCCAGGCGTCGTTGTCTGTGAAGGGTACTCCCTTGTCAAAGAAATCCATTCCCGTGTACTGAGTTTCACCAAACAGAGGCACCGTCCCCGTTCCCCAAGCAAGGAAGAACGATATTACAACGAGCACCGCTCCGAGGATCCCAATGAATTGGAACATCGAGAACGGCCCTACTTTGTTATCTAAAAACGACATATTTTTTCCATCCTGATGGACTGCTCAAGCAACCCATCTATAAACTTAACCGATATATACATATAATATACCTTGTTAAATTGGATAGAAATACGACCTTTGACGAATTGTTGTGTTATTTTCACTCGGTTTTGATAGAAAAACATTTTGTCGTTATCAAAAGAGTGGGAAATCTGGTGGGCCCGCCCAGATTTGAACTGGAGTTTCATGCACCCCAAGCATGGAGGATGCCAAGCTACCCTACGGGCCCTAATTTGGTTTTTAAATGGTTTCAGCCGAGGGGGGCGATCTCTCCAATGAGGTCTGCATGGGAGACGATCATCCTGCGACAGCAGTATCTCTCGAATCCGAGGTCATCAAGGACGTCCTTTGGATTCTCTCCACCTTTGCTCACACGTTCCATGTAAACGGAGTAGGCGCTGCCTACAACCTTTCCGCATGTGAAACATCTCACTGGCATTATCATTTTAGATCACCTGTATGACTTCTGCTTTCTGGCACGTGCACCGGGTCCGAGCTCGTTCTTCGGCAGTTTTCTCCTCGTATCGTTGATTATAAGGGTCCTGTCGTAGCTCTTGAACATAGCCTCGAGCTCCTCGTCCTTGTAGAACTCAACGAGCCCTCTTGCGATTGCTGTCCTTGCCGCTGCGGCCTGTCCCATGACACCGCCGCCGTCAACAGTGACGTTGATGTTCACTTTTTCGGCCTTGTCGGCTGCCATTCCGAGGGGTTCCATGATCTTGAGCCTTGCCAGTTCAGGAGTGTGGATGTTGAGGGGGACCTTGTTGATGGTCACCCTTCCATTACCTTCCTCGACGACGGCCCTTGCGACCGCGGATTTCCTCTTTCCGCTTGTATTTACTAATTCCATGGGTATCATCTCACTTTGGAACCCAGGTATTTGGAGACGGCTCCCAGGGTCGTATATTTGCCGGCGATCTTTCTTTTTGCTTCATCAGGTACCTCTGCGGTTACGTCGGAGAACTGTTTGGGCGTTCCGACGAATACGTGGAGCCTTCTGTAAGCATCCCTTCCGCTGGGTTTCTTCCAGGGTATCATTCCCCTTACGGACCTCTTGAACAGGAGGTCTGCCCTGCGCGGGTAGAACGGTCCTTTCCTCTTGGTCGCATCTCCGAGGTCCATGCGGTGTTTGTACTTTGCAAACGTAACGCTCTTCTCTCCGGTGATTACCAGGGATTCCGAGTTGATGATTATGATCTCTTCTCCGTCCATGATCCTCTCTGCGACTACGCTTGCGAGTCTGCCGTAGATGAGGTTCTTTCCGTCAATAACAGTGACCATCTTCTTCACCTCATTATCCTTATGTTGGATCCCTTGGGATTAGCGTCCATGAGCTCTCTCAAACTCATCGCCTTTCCTCCGGATTCCGTGATGGCATCCTTCGCATTCTTTGAGAATGAGTATGCCGCTATAGTTACTTTCTTTGTGATATTGCCTGCTGCGAGAACTTTGCCGGGGATGACTACAGTCTCCCCGTCCTCAGCGTATCTATCGATTTTGCTGAGATTGGTTTCGGCCCAGTTCCTGTGGGGCTTCTCGAGCCGAACCGCGATGTCTCGCCAGATAGCAGATTCGTTCTCCCTCGACGTCGCCTTAAGATCAAAGATCAAAGCGATCAGCGAAGGGTTGGTTTTGAAACTTGCCTTCATATTTCTGACTCTCCCGACATTGGGTAAATCTGTCGTATGCTCGTTTTGTTTATAAAGCTTACCCGTCCCAATAACCCGCGCACGCGATAGAGCCTATACTGTCTGTAGAATGGCGTTATCTTTAATACTGTCCTCGCATTAGCACCACTGATATCATGATAAGATTCGGACCCGCGGGCATACCGCTATCTTGCAAAGGCCGTACCCTGAAGGACGGCATAGAGGACGTTCACAACCTGAGCCTCACCGCAATAGAGATACAGATGGTAAGGCCCAGTGTCTATCCTAGACCTCCCGAGGATGAGGAAGTAGGGATGACGCTGAGGGACATAGTAGATGACTTTGTCATCGAGATAATAAGGGATGATCTGCCGGTCAATTCCCCTGATGTCGAAATCGATGAGGAAGATGACCTTCTTTTCATATCATCGCCTATATCCAGTACTTTCGGATCGCTCTATACAATAGGCGAGATTGCACAGAGGATGGATGTCAGCGTATCGATGCACGCCCCCAACTACATGGACCTCGGGACGGACACGCCCCTTGCAGGGGTTTGCATGGATAGCCTTAGACATGCGGCACTTATGGTCAACGCATTGGATGGGGATACCGTCGTCACCAGTCTCGGCCTTTACGATACCGATGACCGGGAATCCGTGGATGCACACATCTACGAGAACCTCGACCTTATAATGGAGTGGTGGAACGACGAGGGGATCAAGCCCAATCTAGGTGTCGAGATAAGTGGACACCAGGACACGTTCGGATCCCTCGAACAGATAATCGACCTTTGCAAAGAGTTCGACAACATAGTTCCAGTTCTGAACTTCCCGCGTCACCACGCACGCACCAGCGGTTCGTTGATGGAGGCACAGGACTTTTTGGACGTCATCGAAGCCGTCGAGCCCTACAGCAAGGGATGTATATATTCACAGTTCGCAGGTGTGGAGCACAGCGACGGGGAGGAGAGAAGGATCACTCCGATCAAGAAGGGCGACCTCAGATTCGAGACCCTTTCCGATGCCCTTACCGAGGTATCTTCGGAGATGAAGATAATCTCCTGCTCGCCTTTGTTGGAACATGACGCCATGTACATGAGGATCATCGCAGAGAGGGTTCTAAGCAAGAAGGTGGCGAAGAACCTCAGGGAAAAGAAGAAGCAGACTGCGGAAGCATCCGGAGAGTAATATGGTGGATCCTGCCCTGGAATATCTTTCGAAGAAATGCTTCGAGACCGCATCCCAGGTTACGCAGGAACAACGGGAGAAGCTCGCTGAGCTTATAACCACCAATCGCAAGGTCTTCATCTATGGGTCCGGTAGATCCGGGCTCGTTGGTGAACTCCTTGCAGTGCGTCTTGTACAGTTGGGCATCAACGTACATCTAATAGGGGAGATGGCTACGCCGATAATCGGTAGAAGCGACCTTACGATATTAATCTCCAATACTGGTGAGACGTCTTCCGTCGTCAAAACCGCCAACATAGCTGGGAGGATCGGTTCCTACGTCGTATGTTTCACCTCAGATGCCAAGAGCAAACTTGCACATGCATCCGATATGGTCATTAGAATGAAGCCGGAATGCATCAGACCCGAATATGCCCCGTTGGGTACTGTGTTTGAGGGTTCCGTCCTGCTGTTCTTCGACAGTTTCATCTCGGACCTCATGAGGAAGTTCGATTGCGATGAGGCGGAGATGAAGGGCAGACACGCGATATGGGTCTGATCAACCTTCCTCGAAGATTATCATCTGCTCCTTTTCGGGCTTTCCATCTTTTACGGTGAATACCATCAGCGTCTCGTCCGAGGGATCTAAGACTATCGAGAATCCTAAGCCCTCACCGAACATCCCGACGTGTGTTTTCAGATCGGTCTCGGAAAGATAACAGCTGAACCCGGGATGGGTGTGATACCATCCTACTATCTTATCCCCCTTGCTCTCATCCATCGATAAGAAGAGATCCTCGAATGACTCGGGGTCGAACCTAACACTTATGTCCGTCGATAATAGCCTCGTCGTTGCGATACCTTCAGCTATTGCGTAATCGCCCTCCTCGTCAGAGTAGACGGTGCCCATGATAAACCCCATGACTTCCTTGCTGTCGGCGAATCCCAGGTCTCCGTGTAACGCCATCTTCGAGATCACGCTCTCGCCTATGAACAGCCGAACGTTCCGTACGCTGCGCTTCCGGTATGGTCGTTCCGCCTCCTCCGTAGATATTATCTTAGGCATAACTTATCCCCATAGCTTACCTGTGCTGAGAATTTAGGTTTATTGGAGATATACCATCTAGCCGCCTCGATACAGGAGCCCGTACCGTACGGATTGTTCGGGTTCGGTTCCATAAGCAGGCTCTCGATGCTCATCACGAAGGACGTCAGGTCAGAACCGAAATGCCAATTATCCAACGACTTCACGCATACAAGCCCACCGTCCCCGGGAGACATGATGTTCGGATGGAATATCCGAGTCTTCCATTTCGCCCTCGGGCGTTCAAACGGATAATCACTCGATATCACTAGGTCGAACCGATGCCTTCTGATCTCCGCATCCCTTGATGCCCTTGCAGGTGCGTTCGACAGGTATATGCTCAGGATTATCGGGAACTCCACGCTATCCGGTATGTTCCCTATGGTTAGTTCCAGATATTCGTTCAGGTTATCTATCTCGTTGTTTATCCTCTTGAGCAGTATCGGCCTTACCAGGCCCATTCATCTGCCACCTTCTGGATCGGGTATCATCTCGATGGTGTCGCCGTCGGAGAGGTTCGCCTCTTCGACCGTGCGCGAACCTATCAGGAGCTTTGCACCCTTCCTCAGGATGAATGCCCCCGCACCCTCCCCCCAGTAATCCGCTGCTGCGTCTATAATGTCCGACATCCTTTCATGCGGTTCGAGCTCCATCCGTATGGAAGACCCGGCCGCCGTGTTCACAATGGTGATCTTTATTGTCATGTCCTATCCTCTGTGTGATTGGGACACTCTCCATCCACTTCCAAGGAGATCGTGTCCATGGTCCCCTTGATCCCATCATAAAACGTTATGTTCCCGGAACAGAGGTCTGTTCTTCCGGAGATTATCTTCTCCGCCTCCCTTACCTGCATCGCGGCGACCATCGAAGTCGTCGTAATCTCTGCGGCAAGGTGCGGCACGAAGATGTGCGAACCGTCTGTACAGGAGAACCTGAGATCCGCATTCCGGGCATGGCTACTGTTCATGGCGCATTGAAGGCAAGGTCCTCTGGGAAGGACTGTCTGAATCTTGCCCTACATACCGTCCATGGCTCCGTCTACATACGGTATCCTGTGGTATACGGAGTGGGAGTTCGTGTGCAACCTTGCCGATATGTTGTCAAGGCATCCAAAGACCACGTCATAATCCCAGATATCCAGATCCTGTATCATTGATGTCGATGCCTTGACGTCCGCCCTCGGCGAGAGTTCCATCGCCCGTTCGGCGACGACCTCGGACTTGTATGACCCGTCATCACCTTCACGGAACAGAACACATCTGCTAAGGTTGGAATTCGCCACCTGATCCATGTCCACCACGGTGACGTTTGAAAAACCCGCAAGTACCATGCATTTGACAACTTCGTTGCCCAACGCACCTGCGCCTACGACTAGACATCTCGAATCGAGTATACGATTCATATCCATCCAGGGGATGCGTCTCATCCTGTCAAACCTGTCTGTATCTGAGGTGTCCAGACTCATTAACAGGGGTATATACCATCGTATATATTATACATCATGATTGATAATAATCATAATGGCGTTATTATTTTAGAATCCTGAGACAGATTGTAGAGTGCCCATGATTTTGAAAAAATTAAGAGTTACTCTTCGATTAGAACACGCTTGAAACAGACGGGTACCTGATGACAGAGCTCCTGTCCGCAATATACCGTCACCCGCCCTTTCACGAATGGGGATGCGAGAGCCTCCCACCCCTGAATCCTGAGGACCGAGCATATCACAATGATATCCCCGTCACGCATCTTATTTTTAAAAAGGCTGAAGACTTCGTCATACGTCATTTCCGTGTCTATGACGACAATCTCTGGTGCGTGTTCCCTCAGAATACGTACGATAGACTTCATATGAGCCTTCACACCCGCGCGTCTTTCGCCCGTCAGCACTGCGCCATCCCCCTGTCCGATGAAGGTGCGTATCCGATGCTCGGATTCTGTGCGGGGTTCGACGTTGCAGCTCACTTGATCTCAATCAGGACGTCTCGCTTCAGCCCCATGTCCGACGCCACCTCTATGGCTTTTATCATGGCGCAGGGTACGGGACATGCTGTGTGTTGGATCGTTTCGTCCGCTCCCCTGTAAACATCGGATTCCGAGAATTTGACGGAGATGTTCTTCATCGGGTCCATCGGTCCTAACATGCCTGCCAGCTTCATGACGTTAGGACAGTCGCTCTCCACATCGAAGACCACCTGCCAATTATCATTCATCGTCGCTCTGATACTTGTCTTGAGTTTACAAACTCCAGGATGTACGTCTATGTTGCATTCTCCCATGAGTATTAACATTGTTTATCAGTTTATAATTATTATCCTTCGATGAGAGTTCCTATCAAAAATCTGCCCGATTTAAAAAGTGGTCTGCACATTAAGGTTTACCAATAACACAAAAAGCGCAGACCGTGAAGTATATCTTGAAAGTTAGTTAAATAATCAACAGAAAATGCAATAATATGTTGAGTGGGAGATTGAGTGGGACTGCCCGGATTTGAACCGGAGTCAATGGCTCCCAAAGCCACAAGTATACCAAGCTAACCCACAGTCCCTAGTTTAGGATTGCGGTTCCGTTAATAATCATATCGCTTTTTCGGACTATTTTAAATGGTTTTTTCGATATCCTATGAGTGTGTTTTAAATCTCATACGTAGATATTGGTACATAGGAGGCTAAACCGTGAAATATACCATAACGGGAGATAACTTGCAGTTTGTCAACATCCAGCTGCTGGATGGGGAGGAGGTTCGTGCCACCCCCGGGAATATGAAATATATGAGCGGTAACGCACGTATGGACACGCGTATGGAGGGCGGACTTTTCAAAGGTCTTAAGAGATCCATATCCGGCGCGAGCTTCTTCCTGGTCACCTTCAAGACCGAAGGGGGCTCGGGAGTGATAGGCCTCGGAGGTAACGTTCCGGGAAAGATCATAGATCTGAACGTGACGCCAGGAAAGAACTGGATCATGCAGAGGTCCGCGTACATAGCATCCCAGCCCTCTGTCGAAGTGGAACTAGCATTCCAGAAGAAGTTGGGGAACATTTTCTTCGGGGGAGAGGGGTTGGTTCTACAGAGGATCAGCGGTAATGGTGTCGCCTGGGGTTCGGCATGCGGTGACTTCAACGTCGTGGACCTGAAACCCGGAGAGGTGTACAAGGTCTCCACAGGTAACGTTGTAGGGTGGGAGGAGTCGGTGAAATACGACATCTCGTCCGTAGGAGGGATCAAGACCGCCATGTTCGGCGGGGAGGGTCTATTCATAACGACACTGACCGGACCGGGGAAGATCATAATCCAGTCTATGACCCTTGGGGAGCTGGCGGCGGCACTAATACCGTATCTCCCTTCGAATTCGTGAGGTGAAAGACATGACAACGAACATGGAAAGAAAGAAAACATGGCCGTCGGCGATGATACTCGTCCTTCTGGCCATAGGTATAATCGCGCTCATAGCGTTGGCCGTCTACATCCTGTTGATGCCTGGTGCGCTGGAAGCCGCCTTGACTGCAGGAATTGTGATAGTTGTCGCGATAGTTGCGATCATTTTGATCATCTATGCAGTAATGGCGATAATTGCAATCCCGATGTACGCCTACAAGGGTGAACAGTATCAGAAGGACACGTCCTATGACCTTGACGGTGTCAAATCCATCAAGGAGAAGGACTCCGAAAAGGACGAGGAGGAGTAAACTTCAAAACCGTTCCGCTTCGGCGGAACGGTGTTTTTCCACTTCCTCTACCAGCGAACGTATGGCCTTGCCTCTATGCGAGATCGAATTCTTCAAGTCGGCCGGAAGCTCTGCAAAGGTCCTTTTCCCATCATGGGTGAATATTGAGTCGTAACCGAAACCCTCGGAACCCGTCTCCTCTTTGGTGATATGCCCGCGGCATACCCCGGTGACTATTATCGTCTCACCGCCGAGGTCACAACCCATACATGTGCGGAACTCCGCCTCCCTTGACTCCGAATCTTCAAGGAGCTTGAGTATCCCTTGGCTTCCTATGGTATTCTGGACGTAGGCGGACCATACTCCTGGGAATCCCTTGAGTCCGTCGATGAACAGTCCCGTATCATCGATGATGAAATCGGATAAGCCTTTGGAACGGAGGGATTCCATGCCTTTTATCACGACTTCCTCCAGGTCCGAGGATTGTATCTCGTCGTACTCGTAAGGGAAATGTTCCATCTCTATGCCTAGACGTGAGAACTCCTCCCTGAATTCGATGACCTTCCCTGGATTCGATGTGATTATCTTGATCTTCATGTGTAACGCGCCCTGCTCCGTATCTCTTCGGTCTTCTTTAAGACAGCGTCCGCATCGGTCATTTTCTCTACGTATGCTTCCATTACCCTCTCGAACCCGCCCTCTACCGCGGAATGGGTGGATGAGAACGCGCGATGCAAAAGGCCTATATCGACGCCCATCCCCTCCATCCCGGCATTGACTGCTCCCAGTGAGAAGTCCATTATGCATAGCGTCCCATCCTTCATGAGGATCATGTTGGACGTTGTGTAATCCCCATGGGATATCCCGCGGTTATGCATGTCCGCCAAAGCCTCCCCCATCAACGAACAGACCTTTTCGCATGAGGATGGGTCGCTGTCCAGTAGGTCCTTCACCTTCGTCCCCTCGATGAATTCCATAGTTATGCTGCATACGGACATGTTGACGTCGTAAACTACTGGAGTCCTTACAACATCCGACCTTGCAATCCTGATCATCCGGACCTCGTTCCTGGTCCTGACCGAACGTAGCATATCATCCAATTCGGGATGTCTGTAACTCTTAGGATTCCGAGTCTTCTTGACTGCTTTCCTGCCCAGGAACTCCGAGGCGGTCACTACGGCCTCCGCTCCCATGGCGATTGGCTCTTCCATGATGACCTGATGTCCGCCAACGAGTATATAATTAATACCGCACGACCATCCGTAACACTGAAATGAGGTACGAGATAACCGGGGACAACCTGCAATTGGCCAACATCATCTTGAGTGCAGACGAATCCATAAACGTGGCTATCGGTTCGACGATATACACACTTGGGACATTCGATGTAAGGAAGAGCGGCGGCGGGATAATCGACGGCATAAGGAAGGTCCTCACTGGAAAATGTATAGAGACTATGAGCTACAGTCCCAAAAAGGGGGTCGGTACCATCGGGGTCGGAGGGCATCTGCCCGGAAGAATCATGGATCTGAACATCGACCGCATGAGCTGGATCGCCCAAAAGGACTCCTTTGTCGCTTCCCAGCCGGGTATAACGATAGATCAGGAATTCCAGAAACGTCTCGGGGATGAGTTCGGTCAGGAGGGACTCACGTTGATCAAGTTCGGCGGTAAAGGCATGCTCTTCTTATTTTCATTGGGGGATTTCCTCATATTCCCCCTTCAGAAGGGTGATGTCTACGAGGTGGCTACCGACAAGGCGGTAGCGTGGGAATCATCGGTAAAATACAAGATAGAATTGGATAAAGCCCTCAAAGGCACGTTCTTGGGTAAGGACGGCCCCTATGTCACGAAATTCGAGGGTCCCGGCAGGATCGTCGTCCAGTCCATGTCCATGCAGAAGATCTACCGGATGCTCAAGCCCTATGGGGAGAAGTCTGAGGATAAATGATTCAGAAACGCTTTATAACCGCCTGACATTAGAACGAGCGTGAAGCGCATACCGTTGGGTAGTAAGGCCGTGGATAACCTCTTAGGAGGGGGCATAGAATCCGGAAGCCTGACGCTTTTGTACGGAGAGGCTGGGACGGGTAAGACGAATATCTGTCTCCAGACTGCCTATAATGTCCTGAAGAACGGTATGAAGGTCGCCCTCATCGACGGCGAGGGTGTTTCGTACGAGAGGGTCGGACAGATCTTCGAGGAGGAGGATCTATTGAAGAACCTCCTTGTTTTCCAGGTGCACAGTTTCGAGGAACAGGGCGACCGCGTCAACAAGGTCGCCCGTATGGCGGAGACACGCGGGGAACTGGGTCTGATAATCGTGGACTCGTTGACGGTGTTCTATCGTCTAAACCATGACGACCCTCTAGTCAGGAACGATTTCATAAGGCAGATAGAGTTGCTGACCGAGACTGCCAGAAAGGCTAACATACCGGTGCTCGTGACGTCCCAGGTCTATTCGAACATAAATCTCGGAAGCATCGAGTTCCTAGGTGGGCATGTCCTGAGGCACAATGCCAAGACGATAATAAGGCTTGAACTCAGGGGGAAGGGCGTCAGATCCGCCGTCATAATCAAGCATCGGAGCCTACCCGAGGGAAGAAATGCGACGTACCGTATAACGGAAACTGGAATCACCGATATTTGAGTTGTGGTTTTCGTATTTTTCCGACGTTTTCCCACGGTTTATATAGTTAAATTTTGTTAACCGCAGTACCATTACGAAATCAGTAAGGAGTAACTTTATGGTAGATAATCTGGACAAACGCATAATCGAGATGCTCAAAAGGGATTCGAGGATGCCCTATGTTGAGATAGCCAGTAATTTGGGGGTATCCGAAGGGACCATCAGAAGCAGGGTCCACAGGATGACGGAGTCAGGAGTGATCAGGGGCTTCACGGTGAAGACAAGCTCAAGAAACGTGAAGGCACTGGTAGAGATACGTGTGAACGTTAACACCGACACCGAGAAAATAGCCAAGGAAATGGCGGAATATGATGGGGTCACAGAGGTTTTCGAGGTTACGGGGGATCAGGACATAATAGCGATAGTCGATGTGGAATCCTCCCAGAAACTCAATGAGATAATAGAACGGGTCAGGCGTTACGACAATACTCTGAGCACTAGGACGAAATTGATATTGAAGGAGCACTTTGGGGGAGCTTGAATGTTCGCAGGTTGCGCAACGGCACTGATCACGCCTTTCAAAGATGACGGTACCATAGACGAGGATGCTTTCAGGAGATTGATCGACTTCCAGGAAGAAAATGGGATAGATGTGATAGTCCCCTGCGGTTCCACTGGTGAATCCGCAACACTGAGTCCAGAGGAGCACGTACGTGTGATAGAGATGGCCGTGGACCAGGCACAGAAGGCTAAGGTCCTTGCCGGTGCAGGCAGCAACTCCACCGCTGAGGCAATAGTTCTGAGCAAGCACGCCGAGGACCTGGGCGCGGATGGCATACTTTCCATTTCACCTTATTACAACAAGCCGACGCAGGAAGGGATATACCTGCATTACAAGGCCGTGGCCGAGGCTACGGAGATACCAATCGTCGTATACAATGTGCCTGGACGCACAGGATCCAACATAACCTCGGCTACAATGCTCCGTATGGCGGAGATCCCCGGGATCGATGCCGTCAAAGAGGCCAGCGGTAACGTAGTTCAGGTCCAGAGGATACTTGCGGGAAGGCCCAGGGGTTTCGAGGTACTTAGCGGGGACGATGCCCTCACATACCCATTGATGGCCATGGGCGCGGATGGGGTCATTTCCGTATCCGGCAACTGTTGTCCGAACCTTATGAGCAAGATGGTTCATTACATGCAGAATGGATTGACCTCCGAAGCGCTTGGAGTATGCAACAAGCTGTTGCCGCTGTTCAATGCATTGTTCATGGAGTCCAATCCCATACCGATCAAATTCGCAATGGAGAGGCTGGGCTTCGGGAACGGCTCTCCGAGGTTGCCTCTTACCCCCCTCAGTAAAGAGGGACAGAGTTCGCTTGTCCCTGTTTTAGAGGAACTTGGCCTGTGATATCATGACCGACGTAGTTGTTGGAGGTGCCACTGGTAAGCTTGGCAACACAATATGCCGGATGATATCGGAATCTGAAGACCTCAACCTAGTGGGAGCGGTAGTTTCAGAGGGTAGCGAGAACATCGGTAAGGACGTCTTCGGGGTTAGGGCATCGGGGCGCGATGGCCTTCTGAAACTCCTGGAGAACGCTGACGTGTACGTCGACGTGACTGCTCCGGGCGCTGCTGCGGATACCATCGCAGACATCCCCGGAACGGGGTGTAACCTCATTGTCGGCACCACATCTATACCGAAGGAGAAACTCGACCTCATGGCCGCTAATACGGAGAGGTTCGGTACATCCTCATTGGTATCCTCGAATTTCGCAATCGGGGTCAACGTGTTCTGGAAGGTATGCGAGGTCCTTGCGGAATATCTCCCTGATTACGACATAGAGGTCATAGAATCGCATCACAGTCAAAAGAAGGACGCGCCCTCGGGAACCGCGGCAGAGGTCGTTAGGAGATTGAAGAGGATAACCGGCGCGAGAGATACGGTATACGGAAGGGAGGGCATCACCGGCCCCCGCGGGAAGGAGATCGGGGTCCATGTGATAAGGGCCGGGGATATCGTGGGAGATCACACTGTGCTCTTTGCAAAGAACGGAGAGGTCATTGAACTGACCCACAGGGCGGCATCGAGGGATGTGTTGGCTGCCGGGTGTTTGAGTTCGATACGTTGGATCGCAAATAAGAAAGATGGGAGAGTTCACAATATGGAAGAGGTGTTTGGAATATGCTGACAGTCATGAAGTTCGGGGGATCCAGTATGGGGTCCGCAGATGCGCTCAGAAAGGTAGCTGATATAATAATATCCACCGAGGGCGACAAGGTCGTCGTCGTTTCGGCGGTGGCGGGAGTCACGAACTTCCTAATGGGTTCGGTCGAGAGAGATAACATAGATTACGAAGATGTCCTAAAATCGTTCTCAAGTGTTCATCTGGAGATCGCGGAACAGCTCCTTGAGGGCGAATTCATGGAGGAGTTCCTCCTGGAGTTCAATGCGCGCATGGTGTCATTCGAAAAGGCGCTGAGAGGCGATGTGAAGGATCCGTTCTACAAGGACGCAATCTCCTCCTCCGGGGAAAGGTTCTCATCGCTGATACTGTCACATACGCTCAAGGCCATGGGTGAGAACTCCGTCGCTCTGACCTCCGCTGCCGCAGGCATACATTCCATAGGGATACCTTTCTCCGGACAGGCGGACCTCAAACGTACCAGTGAGGACATCAACATGAAGGTCAGGCCGATAATCGATCAGGGCATCATACCAATCATCACAGGATTCTATGGTATGAACCATGAGAGTAAGCCCTTGACTTTCGGTCGCGGAGGCTCGGATTATTCCAGCGCCGTCGTTGCGAACGCCCTGATGGCCGACGAGTTACAGATATGGACGGATGTGGATGGTTTCATGTCGGCGGACCCTAGGATGGTCAACGACGCCGTCAGGATAAATGAGATGAACTACGGGGAGGCCGCGGAACTTGCATATTTCGGTGCAAAGGTCCTCCACCCGAGAACGATAGAACCTGCCAGACAGAGGCACATCCCGGTACGCGTGAAGAACACCTTCCGCCCTGAATCCCCGGGAACGGTCATCCATCACCTCAAAGGACCACAGAACGGTCTGCTGATGAGCGTGGCCGCTAAGACCGACCTTTCAATAATAACCATCGGATCGGCGGAGATCGCCTACCGTCCGGGCATAGTCGCGAGGATAATCGATAAGTTCGCGGAGAAAAATGTGATAATATACTCCATATCCACGTCCTTGTCGACGGTGGCGTTCCTTGTTCACAACAACGACGTACAGCTGATCCTGACCCAGTTGGACAGTCTGAAGAAGACCGATATAGAAAAGATAAATGTTAAGAGTGATGTGGCGCTCGTGTGCTGTGTAGGCGACGACCTGCTTGATAAGTGTGGGGTGTCGGGCGACATATTCGGTGCGGTGAAGGAGGTGGGTACGAACGTGGAGATGATCTCTGAAGGAGCATCCGACTCGTCCCTGAACTTCGTCGTACCCATGGAGATGCTCGTCAGCACCGTGAGGAAGCTACACGAAGAGTTCGTGAGGGAGTAAGATGCAAGATTATGAATCGGACGGCGGACGCATGAAGTTCGCCGGGTTATATGCGAGTGATATAGCCGAGGAGTTCGGAACTCCGGTCTATGTCACTGATGAACAGAGGATAAGGGAGAACTACCGCAGGATCTATGAGGTGTTCTCCCGGGAGATGGAGACCAGTATCAACTACGCCTGTAAGGCGAACAGCAGTCTGGCCGTCCTGACGATATTGGAGCAGGAAGGCTCCAACATAGATGCGGTCTCATTGGGTGAGGTACTCACCTGTATCAAGGTAGGTTTCACGGCCGACCGCATACTATACACAGGGGTGAACGTGAGCAACGAGGAGCTGAAGGCCGTATCCGATTTCGGAGTCATGATTAACATAGATTCCGAATCGGAGCTTGAGAGGCTTGCCGTCATCAAACCGGGATCTAAGATCTCGATAAGGATCAACCCCGAGGTGGGAAGCGGTCATAGCGACAAGGTCATAACCGGTAGAAAGGGAACAAAGTTCGGTATACCCGCCGAGTCTGCCGTCAGAGTATATTCCAGGGCTAAGGAGCTGGGATTCGACATACGCGGGATACACGCGCACATAGGATCCGGAGGTAACGACATAAATCCCTTCATGGACTCTACCTATGTCTTAGCTGAAATAACGAACTCCCTCAAGGATATAGATATCGAACTAGAGTTCATAGACATAGGCGGAGGCATCGGAGTACCTTACAAGATGAACGAGGACCCGGTGAGCTTGGAGGACCTTGCGATAGAGGTCACCGACATCATCAAGACCTATACGGACGTGGAGAAGATAGTGGTGGAACCAGGCAGATACATAGTCGCCGACACCACTGTGCTCTTGACGAGATGCGTGGACATCAAGGACCTGGGGACAAAGAAGTTCATAGGCGTGGACGCGGGCATGAACACCTTGCTCCGTCCAGCGATATATGATTCATATCATCACGTGGCGATCACCGATAAGTTCGGCAAGGCCTGCACGGCGAGATACGATGTCGTCGGCCCCATATGCGAGACGGGGGATTACATCGCACACCAACGCGTGCTGCCTACGCCGGAGGAGGGCGACATATTGGCGATCTATACGGCAGGGGCCTACGGCTTCTCCATGGCCAGCAACTACAATTCAAGACCTCTCTGCAGGGAGGTACTCGTCAACGACGGTAAAGCCGAGCTTATACGCGAGGCGCAGACGATGGAGGACCTTTGGGAACATCAGACGGTACCCGAGAGGCTGTTGAAATGAAGATCTGGAAATATCATGGCATAGGTAATGATTTCGTCCTGGTCGACGGTATGACCGGGGATGTGGAGATCGACCCTGAATGGTGCAAGAAGGTATGCCGCCGAAACTTCGACGTAGGTGCCGACGGCGTATTGTACGTATTGCCGGGGGATGACGCCGACATCACCATGAGGATCGTGAACGCCAACGGTACGGAGGCGGAGATGTGCGGCAACGGGATCCGTTGTGTCGCGAAATACGCCTACGACGAGGGTTTGGTCGACAAGGATATTTTCAACATAAACACCCAAGGTGGCGTCAAGGAGGCGCATGTCTCCCTCGGACCGGACGGAAAGGTATCGACGGTATCCGTAGACATGGGAGCTCCCATACTGAACGGTAAGAACATACCGATAGACTACGAGGGGCGCTTCATAGACCAGCCCTTCGTGATAGGTTCCCTCAGGTTAAGGGGCACCACAGTATCAATGGGCAACCCCCATTTCGTTACATTCTCAGAATTAGCCGATGGTACCATCGAACGATTGGGACCGGAGATAGAACAACATGAGTTCTTCCCCAACAAGACCAATGTCGAATTCTGTAAGATGGTTGATAATGAGATTCATGTACGTGTTTATGAACGGGGGGCCGCATGGACGCTGGCCTGCGGTACGGGGGCATGTGCCTCCGCCGTCGCCGCGGCGTTGATAGGACTCGTGCCCTTCGATGAGCCCATCGGGGTCAGGCTCCCCGGTGGACGGCTCGAGGTGACCGTTGGTAAGGACCTCGATTACGTTATATTGGAAGGGCCTGCCGAATTCGTGTTCAAAGGAGAGATCTAAGATGAAGAATTATACACAATCTGAAAGACTGCAGAAGCTACCGCCTTACCTGTTCGTGAGGCTCGAGGAGCTTACAGCTAAAAAAAGAGAACAAGGCGTTGACATCATCGATTTCGGGATCGGCGATCCTGATCTTCCCACACCTGAACCCATTGTGAAGTCCATTCAGGACGCGATGTCCGTTAACAAGAACCAGAAATATTCCTCCTCACAGGGCGAGAAGGACCTTCGCACGGCTATAGCCGAATGGTACAAGCGCAGATATGACGTGGAGGTCGACCCCAACACCCAAGTGTGTGTCACATTGGGATCCAAGGAGGCTATTTTCAACATCGCACAGGCGTTTGTGAACCCGGGCGAGAAAATCATCGCGCCCAGCCCGGGATATCCTGTGTACTCCGGGGCCTCGACGTTGTTCAACGAGGCGGTTTGTGAAAGTGTCGACCTAAGGGCCGATAATGACTGGCTTCTGGACGTGAATGACTGTCCCAACGATGCGAGGATGATGTATCTGAACTATCCCAACAACCCAACCGGTGCGACCTGTGACGTGGATTATTTGAAGGGTGTAGCACAATGGTGCTCGGATAACGATACGATCCTCTCATACGATAATGCATACTGCGAGATGTGCTATGATGGATATAGGGCACCCTCCGTGCTTCAGGCGACGGAAGATGCGATAGAGTTCGGTTCGTTCTCGAAGACCTTCAACATGACAGGTTTCAGACTCGGATATGCAGTGGGTAACCCAGATCTGATCAGCGGCCTCAAGAAGTGCAAGGGCCAGACTGATTCCGGTGCGCCCATCTTCGTACAGAAGGGTGGTATCAAAGCGCTCAGCATGTACGGTGACGATGGTTCCGCGCCACAGATAGTGAATGATAACATGAACATTTACGCAGAGAGGCGCAAAGCCATCGTAAAAGGTCTAAGGGACCTCGGATTCGATGTCAAGATGCCAAAGGGTACGTTCTACGTATGGTTCGATTGCGGTATGACCTCGATGAAATTCACCGAGAAACTGATCGAGACCGGTGTGATATTCACCCCGGGATCAGGGTTCGGCGAATCCGTCGATCAATACGTCAGAGTTGCGACGACGCAGCCTATCAAGAGGATCGAAGAGGCCTTTGAGAGGATAGAAAAAGTAATCTGATCATTTCGGGAACTTGGCCTTGGAATACTTAAGGGCCTCTACCACAGGTAGGGGCTTCCCCATGAGGAATGATTCCAGCGCACCGCCCCCAGTGCTCGTGTAGGCGAAGCTGTCTGAGAGGTTATACTTCTCGGCGGTGGCACCTGTGTGCCCTCCACCTATGACTGATTGACCTTTGCTGTCGATCATGGCCTTCATGAGAACATGGGTGCCTATACTGAAATCCTCCTTCTCCACCATGCCGGCAGGACCGGACATGAAGGAGGTCTTGGAGGATTCTATGACCTTCCTGAACTTATCAGCACTTACATCACCGATGTCTAGCGCCGGTTCCTCGGTGGGCAGGTCTCCGATGTTTACCGAGACTCTTTCCCCGTTCCGTTCTACTGCGATATCCACCGGCAGGAGAATTCGCTGACCGTATTTGTCCAAGACCGATTTCGCCATTGCAAGGTTGTCTTCTGTGAGCTCATACTTGAGCGCATCGAGACTGGCCTGACCTATGTTCACCCCTCTGGCATAGAGGAACGCATTACCAGCCAATCCGGTGAGGATGACCGTGTCTGCAGTCATTGTTCCGAGAACATGGTCGATCATGTACGAGATATCTCCGAACTTCGCCCCTCCCAGTATGAACACGGAGGGTCTCCGCGGCTCGTCAAATATGGCGCTTAGAGCGAAAAGCTCCTTCATCATCAGCCTTCCGGACGCGGATGGGAGTTTCACTTCGAAGCCTACCAATGTACTCTGAGAACGGTGTGCGGCGCCGAAGGCGTCACAAACGTAATAATCGAACATCGGGGCAAGGGCGTTGACTATCTCGGATTCCGCCTGTTCCTCCATGCCCTTCTCGATGGATTCGGAATCGATCTCCCTCACGTTACCAAGCATGAGGACCTCGCTGGACTCCAATTCCATTATCTCCTTCCTTGCGGCGTCCCCCAGTACATCGTCGACGTACTTCACTGGATAGTTGAGGTTCTTGGAAAGACGTTCGGCGTGTTGCTCCAATGAGGTGTAATCCCATCCGCCTTTCCTGCCTTGATGGGCGATTATCACAAGTTTCGCCTGTTTGCCGATCAGTTCCCTTACCGTCGGGACGATCCTCCGGATCCTCGAATCGTTGAATATCCTGAGTGTGTCCTTGGTCAGGGGGCAATTTATGTCCACTCTGAGCAAAACCCTCTTGTCCCTGAAGTTGAAATCACTTAGAGTGTAGAACTGACGCACGGTCTCACCTCAATATTTGTACGGTATCCCCAACGTCATGTTGGTCTTCCTGATGGACTCCTCAGCGTCACAGAGCTTACACATGGACCTTATGCAGTCCACGTTCTCTGGAACCACATCGGATTCCTGATGGACGGCCTGGTAGTAATACAGCATGTTTCCGGCGCATTTCACGCCATCCTCCCATACTGCGACCTCGTACATGTCGGACCGGTCCCTCGCCAGGTCTCTGGCAAGCTCCATCACTTCCGCGGTGGACTTGATACCGGAGGCGGTGTTGACCAGCCTCACACGAGACGATTCCCTGAGTACCTCTATTATCTCCTCGGTCTCCGCCTTGTTCTTGAGCTCCAGCGTCACCGTGTGCATGTGCATGATGGTGGTGGATGCTTTTATCGCCATGGTGTTTATGTTCACCCACGGCATTATGCTCTGAACGTCTGGGCCGTGATGGGTGGGCAACTGGACGGAGGGTTCCAATGCGTTGATCGGTCCGTTCTTACTGTCTCCGGGATCGGCCCCTCTTCTGACGAGGGTGACGTATGCCCTTTCCACACCGAACCTGCTGTCTATGGGATGGATCGTCCTAAGCAATCCGGTCGTGTTACATGATACGACGCGGGAGAACTGGGACCCCCATGATTCCTGATAATTCGCAGCTGAATTGAATGATATCCCCGTAAGGCCGTGGGCTTCCCCGCCCTGGAATATCGCCTTGATGCCTGCGACGGAGTACATGTCCTTGTATTCCTGACCGACGTTGCCCGGGGTACAGTCTACCATTATGTCGACCTTGTTGCACAGGTCCTCGACGCTACCCTCGGTGGGAACGTCCGCCTTATCGAACATCTCTGCCCTTTCCTTAGGGACGTAGAGGTCGAAACCTCTGTACCTTGCGATATCGGCCTCGAATGAGGGTCTTGTCTTGGTTACACCAACTATCTCCATATCGTCCTGAGCTTCAACAGCTGAGGCAACCCTTTTCCCAATCGTTCCGAAACCGTTGACGCCTACCTTGATTATCGTCATGAAACACCTATTGTTGAGGTATGCGCCCAGTTATACATAAAGTTCTTCTGGATTTGTGTTTTGGTGTATTTCTCCGAATACCATTATAAAAAAGAAAGGCAATTACAAGGAAGAGGTTACCATGAAAGGGAACAGAGCATTGCTCCAAATGCTAGAGGATAGAGGTGTCGAGACCATGTTTGGATATCCGGGAGGCAGTGTGATCTCACTATACGATGAGATCATGAACTCCTCGATCAACCACGTGCTAGTACGCCATGAGCAGTGCGCCGCCCACATGGCCGACGGATACGCACGTGCTAGCGGAACACCGGGTGTCTGCCTTGCGACCAGCGGTCCAGGGGCCACTAACCTTATCACAGGTATAGGTACGGCATTCGCTGATTCCACGCCCATGCTGGCTCTGACCGGACAGGTCGGCACTGGATCACTGGGTCTTGGAGCTTTCCAAGAGGTGGACGCATACAGTCTCCTTATGCCTATAACGAAACACAATTTCAGAGTCCTGGACGTCAACAGGCTACCCCACGCGGTGGACGAGGCATGGCAGATCTGTCAGACCGGTCGTCCCGGACCTGTTCACATAGACCTTCCGTCCGATCAGATGATCTCGGAGATAGACGAGGACTTGCTGGGAATCACATACGGCATCAAACATCCGAGGGAGGACATGTCCGAAATCGGTACCGCCATCCAATGGATCAAGGAGGCCGAGAGGCCCGTCCTGCTGGTCGGCGGAGGTTCGATCAACGCGAACGCGACCGATGAGGTCGTCAGGCTTGCCGAGCTTATCGGAGCTCCTGCTGTTTCCACCCTCATGGGTGTCGGTGCCATCCCGACAAGCCACCCGCTCAGTCTCGGGCCCCTTGGAATGCACGGAAGGATGTGTGCGCTGGAGACATTCCAGAACGCGGATCTGGTCATCGCCATAGGTACGAAGTTCTCCGACAGGACCTTCAGTCCACACTCGAGATTTAAAAAGGATTGCAGAGTCATCCAGCTCGATATAGATGCGACTGAGTTCGATAAGCACGGAAACATGGTCATCAACCTCCTGTGCGACGCTAAGAAGGGTACGCAGGCACTGTTAGACGGACTTGCAGGTTACGATAACCAGAGAGCTAATTGGGAGAAGCTGTTCTCGGAGTACAGGACCCGGTGCCAATGTGAAATGGACATAAACCAGCAGCCTATCGTCCCACAGAAGGTCCTCTTCGAACTGAACAAGTTCATCGATAAGGATCACGACATGATCGTCACCACCGACGTCGGACAGAATCAGATGTGGGCCATGCATTATCTGCACGTCCACAAGCCGAGGCACTTCCTCTCATCAGGGAGTTTTGGTACCATGGGATTCGGACTTCCCTCCGCCATCGGAGCTAAGGCCGCTAAACCCGACAGCACCGTCGTTACCATAACCGGTGACGGTGGATTACAGATGGTCATGCAAGAACTGTCCACCTCGGTCTCCGAGGATCTGCCGGTCGTCATCGTCCTGCTGAACAACGGATGGCTCGGGATGGTCAAACAATGGCAGAAACTGTTCTGGGACAAGCGGTACAGCGAGACTGAACTGAGAAGTAACCCTGATTTCATCAAAGTTGCAGAGGGATTGGGGGCTAAGGGTATGCTCGTGGAGAAATCGGGTGATGTCGCTGATGCGCTGAAGACCGCCATAGATAGCGGAGAGACATATCTGCTCGATTTCCGTGTCGATCCTGAGGAGGATATACTTCCGATGCTGCCCGCGAACCCGGAGCAGGCGCTAATCAAAGGACGCTGCCCATACTGAAATAATATCTTTCATCAAGGGTCTATGAACGATACATTTTAGTCTATAAAGCAGTTGGACTTTTTCATACAGGTGTAATCAAATGAAGATTTACCATGATTCAGACGTGGACATAAATGTCCTAAAAGGAAAAACGGTCGCGGTACTGGGCTACGGATCTCAGGGAAGGGCTCAGGCCCTTTGCTTCAGGGATTCTGGGCTCGATGTCATCATCGGCCTAAGGAAGAACGGAAGGTCTTGGGAGAAGGCCAAGGAAGACGGATTCAAGGTAGCTGAGTTCGCTGACGCCGTCAAAGGCGCCGATGTCGTGATGATGCTCCTACCCGATGAGGTCCAACCCAAGGTGTACGAGGAATTCGTTGAACCCAACATCAAAGAGGGCGCCGCACTCGAGTTCGCACACGGTTTTGCAATCACCTACAAGACGATCACCCCCCCGAAGAACATCGACGTCATCATGATGGCCCCCAAGTCGCCCGGCGACAAGGAAAGGGATGTCTACCTCGAGGGATTCGGAGTTCCTGCACTTGTCAGCGTGTACCAGGACTTCACCGGTAACGCCAAGAACATCGCATTGGCCCTCGCAAAGGGACTGGGTTCGACACGCGCAGGTGTGTTTGAGACTACCTTTGACGATGAGACCTTCACCGACCTCTTCGGGGAACAGGCGGTACTATGCGGGGGAGTGACCGCCCTCATCAATTCTGGTTTCGAGACCCTTGTTGACGCGGGATATCCTCCTGAGATGGCCTACTTCGAGGTTAGCCACGAGTTGAAGCTCATTGTTGACCTGATTAACGAGGGTGGATTCGAGAAGATGTGGCATGTGGTCTCCAACACCGCCGAGTTCGGCGGACTGACCAAGAGGGACTTCGTAATCACCAAGGAATCCGAGAAGGGTATGAAGAAGATCCTCAAGGATATCGAATCCGGTAAGTTCAGGGATGAATGGACCGGCGAGTGGGCGAATGACCTGAAGGATCTGAAGGACATGGAAGAGAAGGAGAAATCCCTCCAGATCGAAGTGACCGGAAGGGATATCAGAAAACTCTTCGAAAGGAAGAACTAAATCTATTCGGGCCGGGTGGTGTTGTGAGCAGGTTCAAGATCGTTACAAGGAGCGGGGAATTCTTCGCTGAACTGGACGATTCTGACGTTTCCAACGCCATCTGGCTTTCTTTACCTTTTAAGCCTGTGATCAATATGATCGGCGGCGAGATCTATTTCGAAATGCCCATAAACCCCGATGTGGAGGGCATGGAACGCGTCACCGATGTCGAGAAAGGTGACGTATGTTGGTGGCCGGGTCCCCGGGCGCTTTGTATATTCTATGGTCCGACACCGCTCAGTGGCGATGACAGTAGGCCGATATCACCCCATCCTGTCATCAGAATAGGTAGGATGGATGAATGTGAAGGTCTGGATGATGCCGGCGACAGACAGCGCATACTGATGGATAAGGCGTTCTGATCAGACAATCGTCAATGAACGATCGAAGGACGTCAGTCTTTCCGCACCGTTCTTTTTCACAAGACATGTGTCCTCTATGCGTATTCCTCCGACTCCTGGGAGATATATCCCGGGTTCGGCGGAGATCACGTTACCTTCACGGAGCGTCTGTTGCGATTTACTGTAGATCGATATCCCTTCGTGGATGTTCATTCCCAGGCCGTGGCCGAATGTGTGTATCATCCTGCCTTTGAACTCCCCCGCGTCTATTATCTTACGGGCCTCTATATCCGCCTCCGAGGCGGGGGCTCCGTCCCTGTAGCATTGGAATCCCACTTCCTGGGCCTCCTTCACGGTCTCGTATGCTCTCTTTAGAACATCCGAGGGTTCCCCGAAGAACACGGTGCGTGTGGTGTCGGAGCAGTACATCGAATACTTGGTACCGAAGTCGAACAGTGCGGTATCGCCCTTTTCGAGCTTTCTGTAAGTCGGCGAATGATGTGGCATCGAGGCGTTCGGTCCGAAGGCCGCTATCGTTTCGAACGCGTTACCTTCTCCTCCGAGTTCCCTCATTCTTCCATCGAGTAGATTGGCAGCCTCCTTCTCGGTGATGCCCTCATTCAGCATCCCCGGGATCTCCTCCGCGACCTTTGAAGATATCTTACAGGCCTTCCTTATCGCCCCTATCTCCTTCTCATCCTTGACGGACATTGTTTTGCTTATGCTTCCAGAAGCATCCACGACCTCGATATCCGCTATCTTGCGTACAAATTCCACTCCTGAGTAGGTGACATTATCGATGTTAAATCCGACGCGCTTGCATCCGTTGAGGAGTTTCCTGAGAAGTTCATTCCTGTGTTCACGACCCTCATATTCGTGGATCGTCCCCTCGCCGTTCCTGGCTCCCTCGGCCTCCAGGGGGCTGACTATCACATCCAGCTTCCCGTCCCTTACGACGGCGATCCCGCCTTCGAATGTCCCGGACGTCTGTTCGGTGAGATACCAGTAAGTGGTATCAAGGAATGGTGCCTGACCGTTCAAGATCACCACCGCATCCATGTCGGACACGTTTGAAAAAAGCCTCTCTGCTCTGGACGGATTCATGCCTCGTTGATGTGTGCAGACCTATGAATAGGTTCTCAAATCGCAATCCAGATGTTCTTGACGAGGCTCTTAAGGGCCTGGGTCGCCGACAGGGCGGAAAGGTGCGAGGTCCTGGGATTGAGCGGTGAAGGTACGTTGTACGTATGGCAGACCGCCTCTCCGAAGTCTCCGCCATACCTTAGCTCGTGGGAGTTGCTAGTGGTTCCCGGGTCGACTATGATGGTCACCATGGTGTTATCGAATCCGATACCGAATATACTGACGGTCGCTGCGACGTTGATGTTCTTAGGGAACAGTTTGACTGCTTCCCTGGCCGTACCGCGATAAACCTCGGTCCTCTCGGTCAGATCGTCGACGACTATACCCTTGTCCAGAACGTATTGAACGTCCTCTATGCTCTTCGGGTTCTTGATAGTGATCAGTTCCACGTAATCCACGCCACTCTCCGTGGCGGCCCTCAGTCCATCGAGACCACAGAGAGCGCCCGATGGTATGTAGATGCATGATTCGGTTGTGGATGCCTTTTCAAAGATCTCTCTCCTGAATTCATCATCCACCAATGCCCCAACGGACATTACCATCATGCTCACGCCTCTCTCGATGACAATGGGCAGATATTCCCTGGCGGCATCCTGGGATGCTGCCTCTATGACCATGTCGGCGTGATATAGTTCCTCTTCTACGGAATCTATGACTGTTCCCTTTGCCATCACTGATGAGACTAATTTGGATGCTTCTGGTTTGGTATCAAAAAGATATACGTTCTTTACCTCGGGCAGACGGTCTGCCGCTAAAGCCAGGGCCGTGCCTATCGACCCGCATCCGATCACTATGATCCTCATGAATCAGGCAATTATAAAGAGGTATTAAGAACTTACGCATAGACCGTCCGATATTCCACGTTTCGAAATATTGACGTCAAATAATACGACTTTCGCAATAAAAATTCGAAAATCGAAATAAATACCTTGATAAAACGTTCCGATGAGTCCTTTAACCTTGACGGATATAGCACAATTGTGCATTCGTACGAGAGACTTGAACACACCGCGGACGCCTTTGTCAGATGTACAGGTGACACTCTGGAGGAATGTTTCGCCAACGCCGCGTACGCATTATTCGACCAGACCGTGGACCTCAAAGGAGTCTCGGCGAAGGAGGACGTGCATGTCGAGGCGAAGGGGGATACCTCGGAACATCGTCTGTATAATTTCCTATCTGAACTGTTGTTTTTGGAACAGACGGAGTTCATGATCCTGTGTGAGTTCAAGGTGAGATTCGAAGGTGACAAGGTCATATGCGACGCCAAAGGCGAGATATTGGACCTGGAACGCCACAAGGCCCGGACAGAAGTCAAAGCTGTGACATATCACATGCTAACGGTGGATGAGGAGGAGCCTAGTGTCACCGTGCTTTTCGACATATAATAAAATACACAGATTGAGGTACAAGCCTGATGCTACGAATAGGCTGGTTCTCGACAGGCAGGGGCCCCGGCTCCAGAAATCTCTTGAAAGCCGTCATGGATGAGAAGGCCAAAGGAGAATTGGACATCGAGATTGTTTTCGTGTTCTGCAATTGGGACAATACCGAAGAAGACAATCCCAGAAAGGATCAGAGGAGCATGTTCTTCGACCTGGTCCACAGTTACAATATACCTTTGATTACCAGCTCTTGGAAGAAGTTCAGACCAGGGCTGAGGAATGAGGACGAGGCAAGCTGGAGAATCGAATACGGGAATGTCCTCAGGGAGAAGACGGGCATCTATGACTTCGACATCGGTATACTCGCCGGATACATGCTTTGGATGGACGACGCGACTTGTGAAGCCTATAATCTACTGAATCTACATCCTGCCCTTCCAGACGGACCTAAGGGAACCTGGGAACAAGTCATATGGGAGCTTTTGGAACACCGTGCGGACAAACAGGGATGCATGATGCATCTGACCACAGAAGAATGGGATAGGGGATCTCCTGTGACGTATTGTGAATTCCCACTCAAAGGGCCGAAATATGATGCACTATGGCATGAATTCTCCGACAAGGTCAAGGCAAAGGGTTTTGAAAACATCAAGAAGACAGAGAACACCGAGGAACCCCTGTTCAAGAAGATAAGGGCCGAAGGTGCAAGGAGGGAGCTGCCGCTGGTAGTCTCCACGATAAGGGCGTTTGCCCAAGGAAAGGTATCCATAAGGGATAAGACTCTGTACAATGGTCCAAAGAGACTTGAAGGACCGTACGACCTCACTAAAGAGGTTGATGCTTCCTTAAGGTGACACAATGGCGGAATTCGATACATTGGACGAGCTAGGTTTCGTAAGCGACAAACAATTCATATGTAGTTGCTGGGGATTCCTTACGAGGAACAACGGAACCCGGGACATCTGTGACCGTTTCATACGCAACGGCGGACATTTCTACGATATAGTCTCACGATACGATTCGTTATGCGCTTACGTCCTCAGCCGTGAGGAGGGACGTTCAGGGAACCTGATAAAGATCATTGCCCCCTTCCTGAAGGCTTTCGGTGCCAGCGATTTACAAGTCCATAACACCAGTGCCGAATCCTTGGAGCTGATGCCGGAGGCGGGGCACACGATCCGTCATGCGATGAACGTGATGCCTGGCTTCATCACGACTGGACTTTACGAACATGACGTCATGAACATATGCGACGCCCTCGGGATCCCGATGGGCAACATCTCATACACCGATCTGAGCCTCGATTCCGAGGACATGACGAGACCGGAGGGTCGTATCCTGAGGGACCTGGCCTCCGATATCACCTCCCTCAGGCTACCGAGGACAGAATACCCGCTCAACGTGCCTATGGAACTGGACCCTCTGGACGTGAGGGTTCTGAAGATCATGGACAAGGTCGTCGAGGACATGAAGTCCCTGGAATCGACACAGGCCATGATGCGTTCCATGTCGTCGATCGGATCCAACGAGAAGGCATACACCCTTTTGGAAATCAGAAGAAGGACCTCGATAGACCTCGACGGGACCGCATACGTCGGAAGTCATGCCTCGGACTATCAGGCGATGGAATTGGTCAACGAGAGCGGTGGTCTGTCCATATCGTTCAACGGGGACGACTTCGCAGTACGCGGAAGCACCATCGCCGTACTATCGAACGATTGTACCGTCGCCGGTGTTCTTCTACAGGAATTCTACAACAGCGGCATAGAGGCCGTTACCGATCTTGTGGAGAACTGGAACAGGAAATACCTCAAGGAGCGGACCTTCTCGGACCCCCATCTCGTGAATGCTATGCTCAAGGTGAACTCGCGCAAGCTCCCGGAAGTGTTCATAGTCGATAGGGACAACGTGAACGAGATTGCTGAGAAGAGCTCTGCCTACAGAAAACGAATACTTGGATTCAGGTCCGCTTCTCAAAACGATTACAGGTCATAAAAGAATGGTGCTCCGGTCGGGATTCGAACCCGAGTGTCGGCCTCGAAAGGGCCGAATGATTGGCCGCTACACTACCGGAGCGTACTGCGTCCATATTTGAGGATGATTAAAATAGTTTGCGTATGAACTGACTGTTTCAGCGCTCTTAATACCCCCTAATGAGAGATTATTAATATAAGTCTGTGAACATAAGACGGGTATGGCAGAGAAAGGACCGATCACCGGTGAGGAAGACGTATCCCGTATACGCATGCCCAACATAAAAGAGGGAGAGATGTTCGGAATAGCGGACCAGCTCTTGGGCGCTTCCAAGATCCGGGTCATGTGCGAGGACGGCGTATCCCGGCTGGGACGCATTCCGGGCAAGATCAAAAAACGAATGTGGATAAGAGAAGGCGACCTTCTTATCGTATCTATTTGGGACTTCCAGCCCGATAAGTGCGACATTAAGTTCAGATACACAAGGACGCAGGCCAACAACCTCAGCAAGAGGAACAGGGTCCCTAAGTCCATCGACATATTCTGAGGCTGATGTGACATGTCCTCCTATGATGAGATCTACTCCTATATGGAGAAACATGTCGACGCGTTAAAGACTGATAGGACAGGTGACGAGAGACAGACTGAGGAGCAGGTCTTCGATAAAAGGACCCTGATGACTCTTTACGAGTTCATGACCTCCGGTATAGTCGATACGGTACAATATCCCATATCCACAGGCAAGGAGGGTAACGTCTTCTATGCTGAGGATCCAGATGGCGGACCTCTCGCACTTAAAATTTTCAGAACCGCCACGGCAACGTTTAAAGGGATGGCCAGGTACATCGACGGGGATCCCAGGTTCAAGGGGACCTCCAGGAACCGTGTCAAGATGATATACGCCTGGACCCAGAAGGAGTTCAAGAATCTGTACCGATATTATGATGCGGGGATACCGGTACCGGAACCTATAGCCTACAGCAAAAACTGCCTGGTCGAAGAGTTCATAGGTGACGAGAACGGACCCGCCCCCCAGCTCAAGGATGTGGAACTGGATGATCCGAACGATACTTACGACGAGATCGTATCATTCATAATCGACGGATGGAGGGACGCACGTCTGGTCCACGGGGATCTGAGCGAATATAATGTACTTATGCCCGAGGATGGTCCCGTGCTGATCGACTGTGGACAGGCGATGACCGTCGAATCCTATGGGGCGAGGGAGCTTCTGGAACGCGATATTAAAAATGTGAACCGGTTCTTCGGCAACCGTGGGGCGGATCTGATCGCACCGGAAATTATTATGGAAGAGACCTTGAGCACAGAAAAAGAGGAGGAAGAGGAATGAGGGTTGTTAGGATTACAGTCGATAGGATCGGCGTGCTCATAGGAAAATCGGGCGAGACGAAGAAGATGCTCCAGAAAGTATCTGGGCTGCCCATGAGAATCTCAAAGGACGGTACGGTCACAATCGATGATGAGAAGACGGATGACCCACTGATGGCACTGAAACTCGTAGAGGTCGTCAGGGCGATAGGCAGAGGGTTCAACCCGGAAGATGCCCTACGCCTACTGGATGATGATGAGTATCTGGAGATTATAGATCTTAAGGAATCGGTCGCCGACAAACAGATGAGTCGAGTAAGGGGAAGGTTGATCGGAAGGGGCGGAAAGACCAAGGAAATCATCGAGGACCTTACGTTATGTGACATGATAGTCTACGGGAACACCGTAGGCCTTATCGGTAACTCCATCAGTCTACCTGTGGCCAAACACGCCGTGGAGATGATAGTCAACGGAAGCGAGCACTCCAGCGTCTATAGCTATCTGGAAGGTCAGAGGCCCCGTCTCAGGATATCGGAGATGGGATTCGACCTGTGAGGCTTTGAAATGGACGACTGGATAGAAATCAATATAGAAAAGGCGGAAAGACTGGCTGAACGCGGTCTCTGTAACCGCTGCCTCGGACGGATGTTCGGGAAGGAAGGGACCGGCATGACCAATGACGTACGCGGCGACATGCTCCGCGGTACGCTGATATCAAAGGATATGGACCTGCCACCTAAGGAGGTGTGTCCGCTGTGCGGGAACATCTTCGACCTGCTACCACGCTTCGCGGAGGCCGTATCCGATATCGTGCATACGGTGGAATCGGACGATTTCCTGATCGGGACCAAGGTGGATCCCATCATAATCTCGATGGAGAAGGAACTTGTCGAGGAGTTTGGATTGGAGAAGAGTGAGAGTATCAAAACCGAGCTGAACAGGGAGATCGGTAAACTTTCGGGACCTTTGGTGCAGCGCAGGGTGGAGTTCTCGGACCCCCAGGTCGTCGCATGTATCGACACGAGGTTCGCCGACGTGGAACTCGATATCAAACCGATATTCATATCAGGACGTTACAACAAGTTAAGCAGGGAGATACCTCAGACCATATGGCCGTGTAGATCCTGCAGGGGCAAAGGTTGTCCCCGTTGCGATGGTGTGGGCAAGATGTATCACACATCCGTACAGGAGATAATAGGGGATATCGCCCTCGAGATGGCTGGCGGGGAGGAACATTTCTTCCACGGGATGGGTCGCGAGGACATAGATGCGCTCATGTTGGGCGACGGAAGGCCCTTTGTCCTTGAAATCAGCAGCCCCAAGGTCAGGAAAATAGATCTTGAAGAGCTACAGAACAGGGCTAACCAATCAGAGCTGGCACAGTATAACTCATTACAGTTCACCGAACGCGATACGGTCAAGCTTTACAAAGGCTCGGACCCCGACAAGGTGTATCTTGCACGAGTAAGGGCTGAGAGTAAAGTTAATATGGATAAACTAATTGAGGTAGCATTAACGTTCAAGGATGTTCGCGTTGATCAGAGGACTCCCGTCCGAGTTGCGCACAGACGTGCCGACCTGGTTAGAAACAGGGGGATCCGCTGGGTCGAGGTTGAACTGGTCGATGAATATACCTTCGACCTTACGCTTGAGACGGAATCCGGAACATACGTCAAAGAGTTTGTATCTGGAGACGGGGGGAGGAGTGTGCCTAACTTCTCAGATTCCCTCGGAGTCCCTTGCGTTGTCCAAGAATTGGACGTGTTGGCAATCAAATATGAATAAATCAGAGTGTGAATGAGATGAAAGCATCCAAAGGAACAAGGACAAAGACCCGGCATAAACTCCAGAAGAAAAGTAGAGCCCGCGGTCTTTCGCCTATCACAAAGGGCCTCCAGATCTTCGAGTCCGGTGAAAGGGTCAATATTGTGATAGATCCCAGTGTACACAAGGGCATGCCTTACTCAAGGTTCCACGGCCTTACAGGAATCGTCGTCGGTTCCAGAGGAGCCGCATACGAAGTGAATGTGATGTCAGGCAACAAGATGAAGATGGTTGTAGCCAGGCCCGAGCACCTCGTAAGGAACGTTTTGTAAACGGATGAGACAACAGGTGAGAATGATGGTTGAAAATTACGTTAGTTTAGCAAGGGTCGGAGAACTTTTAGAGAATGATAAAGAGGCTAGAGGACTCCTTGTGACGCAGAACGCCGCGCTTGAGCATGCTCAGGCCGTTACCAGTCTCACCGCAGATGATACGGATAATCTCATCGAGGAATTGAGAGAGATTTCTGTGGTCACTGATTATACAGCCGTTAAAATAGCGGACGTGCTTCCCAGATATCCGGTGGACCTTCGTGCGATCTTCTCTAAAGAGAGAGTCAATCTAGAACTGGAGTCTATCAACCAGATCTTAGAGATAGTCGCTAAATACCTGTAACCAGGTACTCTGTCAGGGATCACCGTGGAAGAATACGTACGCATAATTGATTATCTACCGCAGGGTATGCCTAGCGGAGGTTATTCTAAAAAAGAGTCGATATGTTTCGGTATCGGCGAATCTGAATTCAAGATTTTCGAGATAGTGCCTAAGGCTAAAGAACCCATCACCATGGGTGATCGGGTCTACGTCGGAGAGAATAAGTCCAAGCGTACGCAAGTCGATCACATCAAAAGGCGTATCGGATACGAGGAGCTGACCAATACCGCTCAGACCGAACTCGTTTATGCTGTGGAGGATATCGTGAAATCCGCACCTGATAGGTTCCTGCGCTTCTATAACGAGGCGGGGCCCATATCCATGCGCAAACACGCACTTGAGGAATTACCCGGTCTAGGCAAGAAGAGCCTGGATGCAGTATTGAAAGAGCGCAACATAGAGAAGTTCAAAAGTTACGAGGACCTGGCCAAGAGAGTCCCCTTAGTTAAGAACCCAGCTGAAATGCTGGCTGCACGGATAGTCATGGAAATCTCTGAACGCGACATGAAGCGCTATATCTTCGTTTCAAAATGAGCGAAACCAGACGTCTGATTAACGAAACACGCCTCATCCCCAAGAAGGAGAAGGGACAGAATTTCCTTACGGACGTGGACACGGCCGACCGTCAGATCGAATATGCTGGAATCTCAAGGGATGACAGGGTACTGGAAGTAGGTCCTGGTTTCGGCATCCTAACAAAGAGACTCGTTGATGTCAGTGATAGTGTCACATGCATCGAGCTTGACAATAAACTAGCCGATTACATCGGTAAGGAGTTCAAGGATGGGCTTACGCTCATACACGGGGATGCGCTGAAGGTCGAATGGCCTGAGTTCGACGTCTTCGTGAGCAATCTTCCGTACAGCGTATCCACCCCCATAATATTCAAACTTCTGGAACATGATTTCAGAAGGGCGGTCGTTATGGTCCAGAAGGAGTTCGCGGACCGCATGGACGCTGTGCCGAACACCAAGGATTACTCCAGACTCACGATTGGGATATATCACAAGGCCGACTGCGAGATTATAGAGACCGTTTCGGCATCACGTTTCGATCCGAGGCCAAAGGTCGATTCCGCGATAGTCACTTTGACACCACGCGCGCCGCCTTATTCCCTCGAGGACGAGAGGCTGTTCTTCAAGATCGTAGACTTATGTTTTACCCACAGGCGGAAGAAGATCGGTACTTCCCTAAAAAACGCGAGGATCATAGAAAAGGACGCCGAACTCCCATATTTAGACAACAGGATAGAGGATTTATCGCCTGAGATGATCGCCGAACTTTCTAACTGTGTGCACTCATATACGACAAATGTAAAATGTCGGCGAGAGGATACAGGATCGATTTAATGTTAATCGGAATTGTAGGTAAACCCAATGTGGGCAAGTCGACCTTCTTCAGCGCAGCCACTATGGCGCCCGTGGAGATCGCCAATTATCCGTTCACGACCATAGAACCCAACAAAGGAGTGGGTTACGTTAGGTCTCCCTGCCCTTGCAAGGAACTTGGCGTGAAATGTACCCCCCATAACTCCGAGTGTGTTGACGGGGTACGTCTCATCCCTGTAGAACTTCTGGATGTGGCCGGGCTCGTGCCTGATGCATGGGATGGAAAAGGTCTAGGCAACAGATTCTTGGACGATCTCAGACAGGCGGACGCTTTAATCAATGTTATAGACGTAAGCGGCTCCACCGACATAGAGGGAAATCCAGTGGACCTGGGCTCACACGACCCTATGGAGGACGTGACGTTCCTTCAGAGGGAGATTGATAGATGGATGCTGGAGATCATAAAGAACGGACTCTCGAGGATAGCCCGGCAGGCGAAGATGAAGGGTACGAAACCGGAAGAGATCCTTGCGGACAGGCTTACCGGTCTCAAGGTCACCGAGGGACAGATAAAGGATGCCGTCAGAAGCTCGAACCTCCCCGAGGATCCGTTGCTTTGGGACGATGAGCTCCTACTCCCGTTCTGCGCCAAGCTCAGAGTGTTGAGCAGACCGACGATGATTGCCATGAACAAAGCGGACATAGCCTCCGAGGATAACATAAAAAGAGTCGGGGATTCCGTCAAGAATTCCACGCCTACGATGGCGGAGACGGAACTGGCCCTGAAGAAGGCGGCCGCGGGCGGTCTCATAGAATATCTTCCAGGAGATGAACAATTCACCATCAAAGAGGGCGCCAAGCTAAACGATGCACAGAGGAAAGCCCTCGATTTCATGAACGACAAGTTATCAGGGTTCGGAGGCACTGGGATACAGAACTGCCTTGAGAATGCGACCTTCGAGATGTTGGACCAGATCACCGTCTATCCTGTAGAGGACGATGGAAGATACACCGACCATTTCGGAAGGATACTACCGGATGCCTTCCTAATGCCTAGGGGTTCCAATGCCAAGGACCTCGCCTACAAAGTGCATTCAGACTTGGGGGACAAGTTCATAAGAGCGGTGAATGCGAAAACAAAACGTACCGTCGGAGCAGATTACATACTGCAGGACGGGGACGTCATAAAAATTGTTGCGAACAAGTGATAATATGAAAACATGGGATGTCAGATTATTGGCCGCCACCTACGTACAGGAAGGCGAAGATACGGTCATGGAACTGTACGGGAGGACCCGTGAAGGGAAATCCATCACGATCCTTTCAAGAGGTTTCAAACCATATTTCTACATAATCGATCCCACGCCTGCCGCTGAAACCAAGATCAAGCTGGATAGGGAAGTCATATCCACAGAACGCGACACACTCTTGTACCTCGGCGAACAGAAGGACGTGTTGAAGATCACGGTGAAATATCCTTTCAAAATGTCCGACTACAGGAACAAGGCCAGAAAGGACGGCTTCACCATATTGTCCGCGGACATACCGTTCCATCTCAGATTCATATACGATCTTGACCTAGGGGCATGTTTCAAAGTCATAGGTAAAGAGGTCACAGGCAGATACTTTACCGACCTGATCGTGGAGATGGACCACCATGAGGACCTTGAACCGTTCACCCCTCCAATCAAGGTCATGTCCTTCGATCTGGAGAACAGCATCGAACATGATTATCTATATTGTATCTGCGCGGTCATATCCGAGGACGGGCCGTTGAGAGAGTGCGAACCCATCACCGGTTCCGAGCATGAGATCATCGAGAAGTTTGCGGACCTCATAAGGAAAGAGGATCCGGACGTGCTGACTGGATACAACATCGATAATTACGATATAAAGAAGATAAAGGAACGCGCGGATGCTATTGGTTTCATCGATGCCATGCCCTGGGGAAGGGACGGCAGTCAGCCCAAACTGATAAGCAACAGGTTCTGGCGCGTCAACGGAAGGCTCGTGGTGGATGCCTGGTGGGCTGCCAAGATGGAGCTCCGACCTAAGCAGGAGACCCTCAACGCCGTTGCGATGCAACTGTTGGGCGAGGGCAAGATGGATGTAAACCCCTCGGAGATGGACGCCGAATGGAGGGACAACAGAGAGAAGGTCCTGGAATACTGCACCAAGGACGCGGAACTTGCATACCGGATATTGCATGAGATCGATTCTATAAGGAAGAACATGGACCTGGCGGCCGTTTCGAGACTTCCCGTGGAGGATGTGCTGACGTCGGGATCCTCACAGCTTGTGGATTCCTTGCTGATCCGTTCCGCCGACCGGCATAAGGTCGGCATACCTATGATGGGTGGGAGAAGTGCAAGGGGGGACCAGATAGAAGGTGGATATGTCCACATGATGAAACCAGGACTTTATCACTGGGTTGTAGTCCTTGACTTTAAATCCATGTACCCTTCCCTGATAATCTCCAAGAACATTTGTTTCACCACCCTTTCCGATGACGGAGAAATAATAAGCCCTTCGGGAGCCAGATTCTTGTCCAAGGAACATCGCGAAGGCTTACTTCCAGCCATCCTCTTGGACCTGATGACCCATAGGGACGAGATCAGGTCCTCGATGAAATTGACAAAGGACGCTCATGAGTACCACTATCTTGACGGTCTCCAGGAGGCCGTGAAGATCATTATGAACACCTTCTACGGGGTTTTTGCATCCTCGTTCTACAGATTCACCGACAAGAACATCGGATCCGCCATCACATCTTTCGCCAGAGGTAACGTCAAAGGCATAATCCGTGAATTAGAGGTTGACGACATCGGCGTGATCTATTCGGATACGGACTCGCTGTTCATACAGTCCCCCACCAACGACCTTGAAGGTTCCGTCACGTTCGGAAAATCCCTGGCGGAGAAGTTCACTACCGAGGGCGCGATACTTGAGTTCGAGAAACTGATCGAACCTCTGTTCTCCCACGGTAAGAAAAAGAGATACGTCGGTCGCGTGGTGTGGCCGAACAAGGAGGACGACCTTCTTGTGCGCGGATATGAGATTCGCCGTTCGGATTCCTTCGACCTACAGAGCGAGCTCCTCGAGAACCTGTTCGAGAAGATATTGGACGAGGATAACGAGGGTGCGGTTGCGTATGTCAGAGGGGTCGTGGAGAACGCGCAGAGCGGTAATGTGGATCCCAGGGAACTTGTGATATCGAGAACCTGTAAGGGGGTCGACGCCTATGCGAACCCTGATAGGATGGCCAACGTGCAGGCGGCACGGAAGATGATGGCCCTAGGGTACGAGTTCATACCTGGTATGAAGGTGTCATGGATTGTCACCGATGGGTCGATAGTACCTCAGCAGGTGGAGCCCTTCATAAGCGGGAAGAAGTTCGAGTATCGCCCCGATTATCGCTATTATGCTGAACGTCTGGCACAAACCGCCTCAAGGATCACGGAGGTCTTCGGATGGAGCGAGCGGGATCTCATGATGGGCAGTCAACAGGCAACCTTTGATATGGATTTCGAGCCTGATGCCGACGCTGCACCTAAGAAGAGGAATGTTACTAAAACCTCCGAACAGCCGAAAAGGAACAAGAAGACCGTCCTGGACGATTTCTTCTGATGATTCCCACGCTGGAGCCGTCGAGAACGGATAATCGCGTAAATTATCATTGATATGACCGACAGAACGGTTGTTACGCCTGAGGGGTGAGTTCATCGTCAACTCCGCAACTAGGACAGTTGGAAACATCCTTAGGTATATCGTATCCGCAATTGGTACAGTAGGGTATATCCCATCTGTCGGTCATCTTACGTGATGTATTTTTGGCAACCGTTTTCATCAATGATTAAATAGTAAATGACAATAACGAAAACATAGAGCATTATTTGCTCTGCGGAAATGTGCCTGTAACAAGGTGAATCCGAAAAGGTGATACAAATGGTTGACAATATTCAGGAAAATGCACGTCCGGTCAATGGAAAGAGCATGTACAGCTACATCGGCGACGCATGGAACGTGCCCGAGAAATCCTACGTAAAACAGTTGAATTATGAAAGGAAGATCCTCTGGAGAAGGGAAGAGAACTTCGTCAGGATCGAGAGACCTACACGTCTTGACAGGGCAAGAGCTCTAGGATTCAAGGCCAAGCAGGGATACGTTGTCGTAAGGGGCCGCGTCAGGAAGGGTAACGCCGGCAAAAGGGCCATCAAGGCTGGAAGAAGGGCCAAAAGGATGGGTATGAACAAGATCACTGGCGGAAAGAGTCAACAGCGCATAGCTGAGGAGAGGTCCGCAAAGAGGTTCCCCAACATGGAGGTACTGAACTCTTATTGGGTCGGTGCCGATGGACAGTACGAATGGTATGAGGTAATACTCGTTGACCCTTCGCACCCCGTGATCATGGCGGACAACAAGATCAACTGGATCTGCAAGAACAGCAGCACCGGCCGTGTGTATCGTGGAAAGACTTCCGCGGGACAGAAGGGCCGCGGTATGAGGCACACCGGAAAGGGTGCCGAGAACGCGAGGCCGTCGGTCAGGGCTCACAGGGCCAGCAGAAGCGAGAGAAAACGCTTGCAGGACCCGATGAGACACTGAAGGGATATTTTATCCCTTATCCAAACCCTTTAAAACAAATTACTTTCTTTTTTCAATTCCTCTATTTTTTCGGATACCTTGGAATCGGACATCCCTATCGTCGGGAAATATACTGGGAGATCGTATTTCGAGACGTCCACACCATCCAGGTCTTTCAAGGGAGTCCCTAAAACGTATCCCAACGCGCGATGGTCTTCCTGACCTTTCTCCAGGAACCTAATTCCCGGGTCGTAATAAATCAGTACTCCAGATGTGTCCTCGCCCTTCGCGGATATCCTGCATCCTCGCTTCATCATCAGCCAAGCGGATAATGACGACCTGTCATCACCAAGTATTGCTACGACACGGCCTTGCGTCCCTACGGGCAGGCCTCCGTGACAGCGTATGTACTCGTCGAAGATGTAGGCCTTGTTCTCCCTGACCTCGATGAAGAATATCTTGTCAGGATTTGTCAGGTCCACATAGGTACCCAGATGTTCATTTGCAGTGAATATCGCGGAACCCGCCTCCCTTCCGACGTCCGTGCTCTTGTACGGCTGGGAACCTTCCCTCCGGGGTTTGACGGCGAAGGATTCACCTTTGGATATGCGTCCCTTTGAATATTCGGCGGCCGCATCACATATGTCCTCCATCGAGGAGGATGTGACCTTAGCGACGGAAAGCGAGGCTATGCCGAAGACCTTCTTGAGCGATCTTATCGCCTTGTCCTTGTCCGATGTCCTGACGTAGAAACGGGCATCCCCCTTATCGACGAGGGCTTCGACGCCATCGGCAGCCAGCATAGAGAGGATTGCATCCCTGAGTTGGTTTTCGAACCTCATTCTCACGGGCGTGCTCTTGAGACCTATCTCAGAGTAACGGACCATTATCAATGACACGGTGGGGATTACACACGGCGCGATAATAATCCTTTGCCATATTCTTAATATGATATTGCCAATCGGACACCATGGACCCCGTCCTGATGACTTCATTGATACTGGTGGGCTTACTGGCAGGTGTGATGGGCGCCATATTCGGTATAGGAGGAGGGATCATCATCGTTCCCATCTTGACTATCATATATGGGCTCACTACCAAGGATGCGGCGGCCATCAGTCTGGTGGGCATAGTGGCCACCTCGGTCGGAGCCTCCTCGGTATACATCAGAAAACGTATCGCGAACATAAGATTGGGATTATTCCTTGAGATCACGACGGTCATCGGCGCCATCATCGGGGTTTTGATTGCGAGTCATATCAGTAATTTCGCATTGACTATCGTTTTCGCCATAGTGTTGGTGATCTCCGGATACAGGATGTTGGCCAATCCGGAACGTTCTATCGAACCCGTCGAGGAGGAAGGGAGACGCATTTCTGAATATTATGACGAAGTTAATGACGAGACGGTGAGATATGAGGTCAAGAACCTCGGTACTGGGGCCGCGGCCAGTACTTTGGCGGGAACCATCTCCTCGATGACGGGTATGGGCGGCGGTACGATCAAGATCCCCATAATGAACATGCATATGGGAGTGCCCATCAAGGCGGCTACCGCCACCAGTAATTACATGATAAGCATTACGGCATTCACTGGCGCGATATTGTATTTCGTGATGGGCGATGTCGACCTCATGTTCGCAGGCGCCATAGCAGTGGGAGGATTTGTAGGTTCGGTGTTAGGTACCAAGCTCGCATCCTATATCGACGGTGGGCCGCTTAAGAGATATTTCTCGGTGTTGCTATTCTTCATCGCGGTCATCATGGTCTTAGAGGTGGGTGGGTACCTATGAACATGTACAGTTCCACCGCCAAAGCCTTGTGGGGCGGGGCGATTGTAGGAATACTGCTAACTGCCACGGGCCTCGTTGTAGCGTTCCTCGGTTACGGGGAGATGTTGCTTTGGGTCGGACTCCTGATCCTTATAATATCGCCTACTTTCGGAATTATCACTACGACGATATCATTGATCATAAAGAAGGATATGAAATGGGTATGCGTAGCTTTATCGCTAATTGCCATATCAGCGATATCCATCGTCGTTACAGCATTTATCTGATATCTGGCACATTCTTTTTAGAAATAAGGTAAATGGTTTGTTAGGGCGTTCCCTCACCAGGGAGGTGTGCCCCTCGTACGTAGATGTTGATTGTATTCCTTGATGGTGTCCCTTACGTCGTACAATGTCCATATCCACAGGAGTAACGCTGGTATCCCGAAAATCAGTGCAAACAGAGCACCCGATGGGTAACCGTAATACATCCATTCCATGTAGAAGGTCATCGTGATAATCATCAAGACACCGAATATGATGGATAGGGCGATCCCCTTGCCTATCTTTTCAGCGTAAAGATGTCCCAATCCTACGATCAATGCTGAAAAGACAATCCCGAAACCGATGCTCTTCTGAGGTGAGATTTGATTGTCAATGTAGCCTTCTGTGAATCTGGGCCCGCCTTGCCGGTCCGTCATCTCGTTCCCGCATGACGTGCAATACCTGGTGCCGTCTGGATTGGAAAAACCGCATCTTGTACATATCATATTTATCGAAGTTGTACGGAAATAAGGCTATTTAATCAGGCAGTGTCTCTCAAACCTATTGTTTTTATTAACATGAGAACATACCGAGTTTCATCGCTGGGTCATTTTAAATCTCCATCGGAGCCCGATATGATTTTTTTATATAGAATTATAATTGGATTACTCAATTATCGAGAAAAATCCAGAGTGGTGCGGGGGATGGGATTTGAACCCACGAACGCCTACACGAATAGGCCCTGAACCTATCGCCTTTAACCAGGCTCGGCAACCCCCGCGCTACAGCCCGAGAGTATCATGTAGTTGTATAAAAAGAAGTGCGACCACAATTTAATGTGGCCGTTTTTATCAGCAACTTACAGGCTGATCCTTCATTATCTTCATCCAGCCACCGGACTCATAGATCGCGAGGCCTCTCTGTCTGAGTGACGCCTCGAACTCTTCCCATGAGATGACCGATAGACGGTCATTGGTGCCCTTTGTGAACTGAACGCCTTGGGTTCCCTTAACCCGCCCGGGCTGAAGGCCCTTGGACTTAGCAATCATCTGTGCCTTTGCAAAATCAATTTTTTCCATAGCCATTTTTTTCCCTTCCGTCAGATAAGCCAGACTTACCCGCCTGGGGAATTATCTACGTTGATTGTATTTAAAGATTCTTGATTTTTTGGGTTGAAATGGCAGTCTGGGACATTTATTTTGTTTGAAAACAAAACAATGACAAGGAATATGAACGACGAAACGCCATCACTTTCCAATGCCTGTAAACAAGATTGCGAACGATTCCGTAGCTGAACAGATGATGACTCCCGAGAGGGCTTTGTTCAGGGGAAGGGCGGTCGGCTCATCATACAACAACGTTACTGTAGGGATGGACCTTAGCCGGAGCGGTAGGATGATCCGGGACGCTTTTGTATCTGGCCTCCTCTCAGTAGGGGCGAGGGTATACGACGCGAGTTATGCCCCTGCCCCGGCAATTGCAATGGTAGCCAATAGGTCGGATTGTTGTGCGATTGCAGGAGAACCCGATGTCTACGGCAGTTTCAGCGATATATTGCTACGTAATCCCGACGGGTCCCTGTTCGATCACGAACAGATCAGGTCTTTGGAAAAATACAGTAAGAATGCGGCCCTTCCCAACTACTTATCAATCGATAAAATACACCGAGTAGATGGTGTTGTTAGACGCTATATAGAGAGGGTGGCGGACGCGTGCGGCGATATAGACTGTCCCGTCGTGGTTGATTGCGGATGCGGAAGTGCGTCCCTTGCCGCGCCCCAAGCGTTGGCTGCCGCGGGCGCGGACGTGATGAGCGTGAACTCTCATTTGGACCGTAATTATTCTCCGAGATCATCTGATATCGGACCTTCCGAGGCGAAGGATGTGCAGGCAGCGACAAGTTCCATGCCAGGTAGCATAGGCATACTCCTCAACGGGGACGGGACTCGTGTAGCACTTATCGACGAGGAGGCCAGATACGTGTCGGGAAGTGACATGCTTGCGCTTCTAGTGAAACATATGCAACCGAAGAAACTGGTCGTGCCCATAGATATGTCCTCTGCGGTGGATGCGGCCTTCTGGGGTGAGGATGGTTTGACCGCGGGCAGAAGCATAATAAGATGTGAGCCGGACTCTATCTCCTTGGCGGAGGTCATGAAGGAGCAACAGGCGGATTTCGGTGCTTTGAGCAACGGAACCGTCATAATGCCTGGTATGACGAGATGCCCGGACGGGATATATGCTGGATGCATGCTTGCCAAGATTGCCGGCACCGATAGCCTTAGGCGTATTCTGGATGAGATGCCCAGTTACGTTACGGATGAAACTCGGATACAGAGTAAAGGAAGCGTCGAGGCCCTGTCCAGAAAAATCTCCAATGAGATCGAGGACCTGGATTACAAGAATGCTGTGCACGCTGGAGGATGGCGCGTGGATATGGACGGCGGCTGGTTCCTGGTGGAGCGTCCCGATCATGAGGGGGTAATCAACATCAAGATCGAAGCAGGCGACAAGGCCTATGCCGTAGGTCTGTTGGAGATAGCTAAGGAAATCGTGAACAAGGGTCTCAGAAGTCAGTGATTATCTCTAGATCTAGGACCTCTCCTCTGGAGTTGTAGGCCTTCCAGCTGTTACGGTCATAAGGCCTGCATGTTATGACATGCACGCCTCCATAATTTGAGAAATAGTTCAGGTCCGCATCGGAGGGTTCGTTCGAATGCCCTGGATGTGAATGGATGGAGCCTATCAGGCTGAAATCCACCGGGGCCATCCATTCGTTCATGAAACTGTGCGAATCGCCATATACGGTACCGGGGATGAATATCATCTCCGATATCACTCCTTCGTCAGCTCTCAGCATGCAGAGGAATTCGTCAGGATATGTGGATCTGGCGGCTTCGTTAAAGGAGTCTATCAATTCGATGTGTATCCCGTAAATCTTCTTCCTATTCATATCGCATTCACCAGTTTTTCCCTAACATGGGAATAGAAGTCCTTATCCAGTTTGATAAAGCGTGCATAATCCTCTGCCTTGGAGAACTCCACGATAGACCCGCCTTCCATATCGTATTCGTGTTGGCCGTCAATTACCATCAGACATCCCTTGTCCATTACCGCCTCTATGGTTATCTTGGCAGTAGAAGGTACGACGAATGGCCTGGATGCGAACTTGAACGCAGCCATGGGTACTATCAGGAACGCCTCTACATTGGGATCCGTTATGGGGGCTCCCAAGCTCATGGCGTAACAGGTCGATCCCGTTGTGGTCGATACAATCACTCCGTCTGCCCTTACCTCGGTGGCTAGATGTTCGTTGACATAAATCTTGTACTGTCTTATCTTTGCAACCGAATCGGTATGCACGACGGCCTCGTTCACCGCGTCGACCAGATATTCCCCCTTGTACCATGTCTTGAGCTTCGACCTTCTTTCCACCGTATACTCTCCGCGGCATATGCGGGCTATGCTCTCCTCGATCTCGTCAGGTTCTATCTCCGCCAGGAACCCGACACCTCCAGCGTTCACTCCGATCACAGCGGCATCAGTATGCTGGAAAGCCCTGAGTATCGTACCGTCGCCCCCTATCACTATTACTATGTCGGCATCAATATCATCGAGAACCGTTCCTTCCATGTTCAGTAGTTTTGCCGCGGACGTGTCCAAGGAGACAGTCTCTCCTTTGAGGGCATCGAATACTCTGCGCGTGTACTCGCCAGCCTTCTCGATGTACTCGTTCGCATATATCGCGAAACGAGCGGACCCGTGCTCCCGTATGTAAGGCCGCATCACATGGTCGTAGACTTCTTTGCCCGAACATGCAACGAAGTTCGCATGCGCCCTGTTGTCCAAGGGCATGTCCAGTTTGTTTCCTCCGAGATCATAAACCTCCCCTCCCGCCTCTCTGAGTATCAGTGAACTTGCTGCGATGTCCACCGTGCGCACTCCGCGGTTGTAACGAGTCGTGTTCATGTAATACAGATCAACGCTTCCAAGGGCCAGTAACGACATCTCCAATGATGCGCATCCCAAGGAACGGGATGACTTTACCTTCTTGGCCATCATGAACGCTTCGTTGGGGGCCGCATTCCCCATGTATATAAGTGCGAATAATTCCATGAAATCCGGTTCTCTAACTCGTATTTTCCTTCCGTTGAAGAACGCGCCCTCGCCCTTGATGGCCCAGAACTCGTCTCCTGTGGCAAGGTTGCGTACTAGGGCTGTGTGCATCCCGTTCATGGAATCCTTTCCAACGGCCATTGATATTGCAAAGAACGGGATCTCCGCGATCGAGTTGCTGGTCCCGTCTATCGGATCAAGTACTAGGATCTCTGATCCTCCGTTATCTACGAACCCTATCTCCTCGCTTAGAACGTTTATCTTTATCTTGTTAGATTCCAGATAGTTCAAAACCGTATTCTCTGCTATCTTGTCGATCTCCGATGTGGGAGTACCGTCGTCGCCGATGCATATCTCGTTCCCGCGGTCGCATGGCTTGGGAATCAGCGATACCGCCTCCTGCACAACGTCGGCTATCTCACGAAGAGTCTTCAAATCCATACACCCTTATGAGTCTGATACCCTATTTAGGGTTTGCAATTATCCTGCACACATATTTTTAGAACGAGGGATATTGGGAAGATATGAATCCGTTGGACGGCCTGACTGGGGTTTTTACAGAAATGGGCAAGCTATACACTTTGTCCCTTAGCCCGGGCAAGAGAGTCTACGGCGAACGTCTTTTTAAATCCAATGATATTGAGTTCAGGGAGTGGTCGCCCAGACGCAGTAAGCTGTCCGCTTACCTCACCAAAGGGGGCAGATGCTTTCCCTTCGAAGAGTCCAGTAACGTGCTTTACCTCGGAGCATCAGGCGGAACGACCGCATCACATTTATCAGATGTATGTCACGAAGGTTCCGTCATATGCGTCGAATTCTCACCCAGGATGTTCCGGGATCTTGTCGCCGTTTGTGAGAACAGGGCTAACATGATGCCCATACTAGGCGATGCGACCCGCCCCGAGGAATACAGCTTCGTCTCAGATGATATCAACGTCGTATACCAGGACGTGGCGCAGAAGAACCAGGCAGTTATAGCCGCGGATAACATGGAGGCTGTCGGTGCCGAATACGGCATGATTGCGATTAAGTCCAGATCGGAGGATGTCACCGCATCGCCTGGACAGGTTTTCAAATCATCGGAAAGGGTGTTGAGGGATAGAGGGTTCAAGATACTGGATATCCTCTCGCTGGATCCATACGAGAAGGACCATGCAATGATTGTCTTCGAGGTGTGAACGATGAGTACCGTGTACGTGATAGCGTTCCGCGACGGAAGATTCCTTATGGCGTTTAACCCAAACAGGGAAGGTTGGGAGATGCCGGGCGGCAAGATAGAGGAGGGCGAGGGAGTTTCGGAAGCCGCGAAGAGGGAATACCTGGAGGAAGTGGGATATGATATCGAGATCGTCTCCATACGGGACCTCGGCCATTGTTGGGTATGCTCGGCGAAACTGGGTGATGATTTACAGGACGGGGAGATGGAGTGTGAATTATTCGATTCGTTACCCGCTGACCTTTCTTTTGATAGGGATGAATACGAGGATACCGTGCCCTGGGCATCGAGGGAGCTTGATAGGTATACAGATTAATCGCGCATTATGTAGGGGTGCGAGATTTAGTCAACATTTTAATAGTGGTTGTTGAATGAAGACAGCAACCAAAGCCGCCAAACCTATTCGGAGTATCAATATCATGGCAAGAATGCATACCAGGAGAAAAGGAAAATCCGGATCCAGCCGTCCGCTGGTTACCGAGAACCCTTCATGGGTCCCCATCGAAGAGGCAGAGATAGTGGACCTTATAGTAAAACACACTAAGAACGGAGTCGGTTCTGCCAGGATCGGGCTCATACTCAGGGACCAGTACGGTGTACCTAGTGTGAAGCTCGCTACGGGAAGGACCATCACTCAGATAATGAAAGACGAGGGAGTAATGTCATCCATACCCGAAGACATGGCAAACCTCATGACAAGCGCCATATCGCTCAACTCCCACCTTAAGGGACACAAGGGTGACGTGGCAAATCGGAGAGGACTCAACCTTATCGAGGCCAAAATCAGAAGGCTAGAGAGATATTACAAGGCGAACGACGTCCTTCCCAAGGATTGGAAGTATTCTCTGAGCAAAGCAGAGCTAATGCTCAAGTGAGACTACCATGGACCATAGCGTCCCAATCAAACTTCTTGATAATCTTTCAACGGCTGCGGACCTCGTCCGCGGCCATGAATTTATTCACATATTTTCACACTACGATGCCGATGGGCTGTCCTCTGCCGCCATAATAGCGAAGACCTTGTTGCGTGAAGGAAAGGAGTTCTGTGTGACATTGCTCACGACATTGGACGACGATACGTTCCAAGAGATCTCTCGGAGCGATGCTGACTGTATCATCATCACCGACCTCGGAGCGTCATACATCAAGGAACTTGATGCTCTGAAGGCGGACATCATAGTTCTTGACCATCACACCGTGACGGATAAGGCCGAACGCATAAGCTACATGAATCCCCACCTCTATGGGATAGATGGGATGAGCTACGGTTGTGGTTCGACGATGGCCTGTCTTTTCGCCATCCAGATGAACGAGGGGAATTGGGACCTGGTGCAGATTGCCTTCGCAGGGATGTCTGGGGACAAGCAATTGATGGAGGGACTGAACGGCCACCTCTTGAGGGGGGGCGTCGAACGGGGATATATCGAGGTGGAGGATGGTTCGGCAATACCCTTCGGGAGACTTACCGATGTGTTGTTCCTCACAACCAGCCCCTACATAAGAGGGGTCAGTGGCGATGCGGAGGGTGTCGCCAAACTCCTCACAGATGCAGGGATATCCAGAAGCGCGGACAGCAAGGACCTTACCGATGGGGAGAGGAGGAAGCTTTCCTCATTGATAATATTACAACTAATTGAACAAGGGGTGTCGAAGAACACAATCGAAGACGTTTCCGACGCACGATACCTGCTTAAGGACTGGGATGTGGATTCCTCAGGTCTCGCGTCCCTCCTGGACAGTTGCGGACGCAACATGTTGACAGGGCTCGGGGTCGCCGCGGCATGTGGTGACGAGGAGAGCATCAAGGCCGCGAAGGAGATCGAGAAGGGCTATAGACGCGAGGTTGTGCTTGGTGCGACAGAACTAGACGGGAGAGGCCTTACCGCAGAGGAAAACATCCAATGGTTCGACAGTAGCCGTTCGGGTTACACCGGAGTGTTGTGCGGCATCGCCATGAATTACTTCTCCGACCCGTCGAAGCCGACTTTCGGCATCAACTCCGGGGATGAGATGTCCAAGGTTTCCGGCAGGGCAACGAACAAATTACTTTCAAAAGGTGTGAATCTATCCACCGCGTTGAACGAGACTTGTGCGTCCGTCGGTGGTTCTGGCGGAGGCCACAGGATCGCCAGTGGCGGATCCTTCCTCTCCGAGAAGAGGGATGAGTTCCTGAAGAGACTGGATGATAAGGTCGGATCCCAGTTCAGCGCCAAGTGACCTCGACCTCGTCGGTCCTGAACCTCTGTCTTACAACGGTGTCGGATATATCCATCCTGACGCCGGATTCATACATGAGGTGTCCGAGCCACGCTATCATTGCGCCGTTATCAACACATAATCTCCTATCGGGCACGAACATCTCGGCACCTCGTTCCTCGGCCATATCCTTGACCATCTCCCTCAGACGGTTATTCTGTGCGACACCGCCGCCCATCAAGACCTCGTCCTTGCCCGTATGGGCCATCGCCCTCTCAGTGACCTCGGTGAGCATCGCAAATGTCGTCTCCTGAATGGACATTGCTATATCCTCGAGCTTGAACCCTTTCTTGTATAACGCCAAAGCGGCGGTCATGATCCCGGAGAAGGATACGTCCATACCTTTGACGGAATAGGGCAGTTCCAAGAGCCTTTTGCCCTCGCGGGCGAGCTCTTCAATCTTAGGTCCTGCGTAAAATCCTAGGCCCAGTTCCCTGCCGATCTTGTCGAACATGTTCCCTATGCCTATGTCCTCCGTCTCACCGAATATCCTGTACCTCCCTTCAGAGAATGCTATGACCTGCGTGTTCCCTCCCGACGCGTATAAAAGCACGGGATCATCGCAGCCTTCCATCACACGGCCTATCTCTATGTGTGCGATGCAATGGTTTGTTCCGATTATCGGTATGTTCAAACGATGGGATAGTGCACGCGCGGCGGTGGCCGATGTCTTGAGGCACGGCCCTAGTCCCGGACCCATCGAGAATGATATCAGATCTACCTCGCCTATGGTTATGTTGGCCTCGTCCAGCGCCTTCTGGATGTCCATCGCTACGTTCTCCGCATGATGGTTGGCAGCCTCCCTGGGATGGAGTCCGCCATCGGATGGGGGCCTGTACATGTCTATGATGTTGGCCAGTACGATGCGCTCATCCTTGGAATCCGTTATCCCGACCCCCAGCGTGTGGGCGGTGCTTTCGAGGCCTAAAGTTATCATTGTGTACCGGAGAGTTCAATAAGCTTTTCCAAGACCTTGATCGAACCGTCGGCGACATACTCGTCATCCAAAACCAGTACGGGAAAGGTCTTGTCCAGAATGCCGTAGAACGCCCCCTCGGCCATTCCATCGACGGTGTCGACGTTCAGTATTTCCATCTCGATGCCCTTGGGTAACCTTTCCTGCACATAATCGCATTTTGTGCAATCGTCTTTGGTGAACAGTTTGAGTCCTGTCATGTTACAAGGGAAAACTTTTCACGATTAAAGCTTATCGTGTGAGAGTGCCAGAATAAAGTATGGATGTGCTGGCTATTGATCCCTATATGAAAAGATATAATTACTTTGATGGTATCGACATTATGCTGGGCTCGTGGTCTAGGGGTTATGACGTCGCATTGACATTGCGAAGGTCGCCGGTTCAAATCCGGCCGGGCCCACCAGCTTTCAAATCCCTTGACTTTTCAGGAATGGGGGTCTTTGGACCTTGAATTTAAGAAATAGTTACTTAATCTACGATTGTGGTTCTGAGGATGTTGAAAACACGCAGAATCGAATAAGCTGAGGTCACCAAGAAAATGTGACCTACGGTTATAAATGGTCCATGTCTAAAATGTTAAAAATAAACGATTACCGATAATATGTCGCTGGACCTTTCTTTGAACGGATTGATAGCTCTCGCTGATACGTATATCTGGTATGTCGCATCCATCTTCCTTCTAGGCGGTGGGATTTATCTAACCTATAAGTTCAAGGGCGTACAGTTCACGCATATCGTCGATTCTTTCAAGCTCTCGTTCTCCGGTACGAAGAGTACGAGTGACCAGTCGGTCTCATCGGGCGAGGCGTTCTGGGTAGGTATCGGTGCACGTATCGGCATAGGGAAGATCGCCGGAGTGGCCACCGCCATAATATTCGGAGGCCCAGGAGCCATATTCTGGTTATGGATCTTCTCTCTTATATCATGTGCCAGTTGTTTCGCTGAATGTACTCTGGGACAGATATTCAAGGATAAGAAATCCGATGGTCTGTTCCACGGAGGGCCTGCATATTACATCAGGGATGGACTTAAGAGTCCGAAGTTCGGGGCAGTCATAGCGATTCTCCTGATCGCGACATACGCCTTCGGCTTCACAGGGATCCAATCCTCCAGCGCCACGGTGGCCTTCACCACCGCATTTGATTTCCAGGGGAATGCCCTGTTGTTCATTATGTTGCTTTCGTCCATCGTCGGTTTCGTAATGTTCCGCGGTGTCAAGGGTGTGGCCAAAACTCTGGCTAAGATCGTGCCAATAATATCCGTGATCTGGTTCGGGATGGTCATACTAACGGTAGTCTTCAACTGGAGTTACGTTGGCGATGCCTTCAGGATGATATTCGTTGAGGCGTTCAACATGAAAAGTATGCTATGGGGTATGGCCGCCGCGATGATTTGGGGGCTTAAGAGGAGTGTCTTCTCAAACACTGCGGGAATAGGGGCCATCCCCAACGTCTCCTCGGCGGCGGATGTCCGCCATCCCATCGAACAAGGTCTTTCCCAGTCCTTCGGGGTAGTGTTGGATATTTTTATATGTACCGGGACCGCGCTGATAATCCTGGCCAGCCCGATCGCGACCTCTCTCATAGGCATGGAGGACGGAGTCCAGTTGGTGTCAGCCTCCCTTGCGGCCGGACCTTTCGGAACTTTAGCCCCGGCCCTACTTTCATTCATCATCTTGCTTTTCGTAACAGTCAGTATAGTGAGTTCATACTCCATATGCGAGGTCAATCTGAAATATCTCACTGAAAAGCCCGTATATTCGCTATTGTTGAAGATCTCCATGGTCGCGGTCGTGTTCTTTTTTGGATTCGTACCCTCGAACCTGATCTGGTCCATCTCGGATATCATGATGGCTGCATTGGGTATCATGAACATCACCGCGGTGATACTGCTGAAGGACTATGTCATAGAGGCCCTGAAGGACTACAACCGCCAACGGGCTGCAGACAAGGTCCCCGAGTTCAACAAGAGCAGGATCACACTGGACGTCGAAGGTATAACCATGTGGGGGGAACGTACCGATGTTGAGATTAAGAAGGAACCAGAGACCTGATCACATCATGACCATGTTCTCTCGATTTATGACGTCGGTCTGACGGTCCTTGCCCATGATCTTTTCCACTTCTCTGGACCTCATGCCGATAATCGTTATGATGTCTTCGGAATTGTAGTTGGACATGCCATGGGCTACGACCGTGCCTCCATGGACTACGTCGACCATGTCACCCTCTTCAAAGAAACCCGACACGCTCGTCACTCCGACGGGTAGAAGCGATCTGTGCTTCCTCAAAGCCTTCGCCGCCCCCTCATCGATGGTTATCGTACCTTGGGGATGGGCTAACTTGAGCCACCGTCTCTTCTTGGGTATTTCGGAGTTGGAGATGAATATCGTTCCTATTTCCTCTCCCATGGCCGCATCCACGATCGTGTTCCTTTCGAAACCGGATGCGATTATCATCCTACATCCGGCATCGGCACAGATGCGGGCCGCCTTGAGCTTGGCCTTCATGCCTCCGACGCCCACACGGGTGGTCGGGTCACCGGCCATGTGTTTCACCTCATCTATGGAACTAACCGTCTTGATCATCTTTGCATCCGAGTATAACTTCGGGTTCTTATCGTAAAGACCGTCGACATCCGAAAGTATGATGAGGAGATCCGATTCTGTATTACTTGCGATGATGGCCGATAGTTTATCGTTATCGCCAAACATGGCGTCTATCTCCCTCGTACAGATCGCATCGTTCTCATTGAAGATTGGGACGACGCCGTTCTCAAGCAGAGTCTCTATGGTGTTATCCAGATTGTTGGCCGTCTCCCTCACGGAGTAGGCGTCCATAGTTAGTAGGATCTGCGCTCCCGTCAGGTAATATTTATCAAAGGCCGCGTTCCACCTGTACATAAGGACTGACTGTCCTACAGAAGCGGCAGCCTGTCTCAGGGGGATATCCTTCGGGTGGGCCTCGACTCCCATGATGTCCAAACCTATGCCTATCGCACCAGAGGATACGAGCAACACCTCGATGCCTGAATCCCTAAGGGTCTTGATCTGACTTGCGACATCCTCTAAGAATTTCATCGATTCCTCACGGGAATTCCTTGATATGGATGAGGTTCCGACCTTTACGACTATGCGTTTTACCTCTCCGAGTAATTCTTTTCTTTCACTCAAAGAAGGCACGTCCTTTCTGTTTTAATGTGATTAAAAGTACAGTTACCAACGGTTTTGCCATTTGAGCATCCAAAAGGAACATGTTCACATATCATGAGGCACCAGCTTCCCATCTGCCTTCCATCGTTTGTTTTACACTTTTCCTGATCTATGCACCTTTGGCGAATCTAGCGGATGTGTTGTTGAACACGTCGTCTGAATCCTCCGTTCTGATGAAACATATCATTTTGTCCTCATTCCCGGTGATTGTCGAGTCCGTATGGTTCGAGTCATATTTTTCAATGAACTTCCTTGTTTTCTGTAGTATCGGCAGTCTTTAAAGATATTATGGATTCAGACGCTTCGCGTACAGCCTCCTCCCCTTTGTTACTGGAACTGTGCTGGGGATCCATTGGGTTGTTGATTGGAAAAATATTATGTGGGCACGGGGCCCGATATATGGTTTGATCCTTGGATATCGGAATTCAGAGACTCGCTTTTAACGTTCAAAGAGGGTATTCCTCTTTCACACGTTTGTGTTTGAACTTCTTATCGCCACCAGCGTAATCCTTCACAACCTGTCCGTCCCCGATTAGGACGTATTTGTAGATCATCAGTCCCTCCATCCCGACAGGGCCTCTGGAGTGTACCTTTCCGGTGCTTATCCCTACCTCCGCACCTTTGCCGAATCTGTATCCATCGGCAAATCTAGTGGACGCGTTTATGAACACGTCGGCCGAGTCCACCATCTTGACGAAGTATGACATGTTTCCTTGGCTCTCGGTGACTATGGAGTCCGTGTGACATGATCCGTATTTCTCAATGAACTCAACTGCCTCTTCGATGGAATCGACGGTCTTTATCGATATGACGCGGTCGCCGTATTCCGTTGCCCAATCCTCCTCGGTCGCTTGGAGGACTCCGGATCCCATCACGGCCGCCGCCCTGTCGTCCGCACGTACCTCTACGTCGTTATCCTTGAACAGTTTGCACATGTTCGGAAGGAACGCGTCGGCGATGGCGCTGTGAACCAGAAGGTTCTCCACTGTATTGCATGCGGCGGGATACTGTATCTTTGAATCCAGGGTCACGCGGTATGCCTTCTCGAGGTCCGCTGTCTTATCGACAAAAATGTTGCATATCCCTTCGGAATGACCCAACACCGGGATCCTTGTGTTGTCCTCTATGTATCTCACGAAGGAGTTCGAACCTCTAGGTATCAAAAGATCTATGTACTCGTCCATTTCGAGTATTATGCCTATATCCTCGCGGGTCTCCATGAGGACAAAGGCCTTCTCGGGCACATCGGTTGTGCCGATGGCTTTCGATAGGATCTTGAAAATCGCCCTGTTGGAATTGGCTGCCTCGGACCCTCCTTTGAATGTGACGGCGTTGCCGCTCTTGAGACATAATGACATTATCTGTGGGATGACATCAGGGCGTGATTCGAATATCACTCCCAGAAGGCCTATAGGACAACGGACTTGGAATAGTGTGAGGTTGTCGTCCAGCTCGATCGCGGACATGATCTCTCCGACGGGATCCTCGAAGGATGCCACGTCCTCGATCCCTGCTATCATGCCTGAGATCTTATTGTCATCCACGTAGAGCCTGTCCACCATGGCCCTAGTCAGCTTCCCTGCCTTTACAAGGGATTCCGCCGCTTCCATATCCTTGGCGTTCGCTTCCAATATCTTGTCCCTGTTCTTGTCAAGGGCATCGGTCATCGCCTTCAATGCCTTGTTCTTGGTATCGTTGTCTAAGGCAGAGAGCCTTACCGCGGCTGATTTTGCTTCGATTATCTGCTTTGTGATATCGTTTGACGTAATTTTTCCTGTCATGTTATTCTCATTGCAACCTATAGGGGTGCCGTGGAACCGTATATGAATACGAAATTTAATAATATGCGGACAGGATTCTATCGCCAAGCCGAGGTAATCTAGTCCGGTAGGGTGGCGGTCTCGAAAACCGCTGGCCGCAAGGCCTCGGGAGTTCGAATCTCCCTCTCGGCGCCACTTTCACCTAATTCTTAAAAAATATCCTCGATCTTGTCCCGGAGTGTCTGCTTAGGCTTCTTCCTGCCGGACCCTTCGTCCAGCTTCTTAAGCAGCTCGGTATCCTCCTTGGACACCTTCTTCGGGACTTCGATTTTCACACGGACGAGCATATCGCCACGCGAGGGTGAATTCGTCGAACGGGGCAGACCCTTTCCGTTTATCCTGAGCACGGAGCCCACCTGTGTCCCCTTGGGTATCTTGAGCATGACCCTTTCACCTTCCAGTGTACGGACCTCCTCTTCCCCTCCGAGAACCAGTCTCGGATATGTCGTCGTTATACCTGTCCATAGGTTCGCACCGTCGCGTTCGAAGGAGTCGTGCTTCTTCACGTGTACGAACACGAACAGGTCGCCGGACGGACCACCGTCGGGACTGGCGTCCCCCATCCCCCTGAGGCTGACGGTGGAGCCGTCATGAACTCCCTTGGGGATGTTCACCTCGACCTTTGTGGTCTTCTGAATGTATCCCGAACCGCGGCATTTGGGACATTTGTCCTCGAAGGACTGTCCTTTACCGCGGCATTTGGGACAATCGGATACGGAGACCATGTTGCCGAACATGGTCTGACGTACGGTACGGGTCTGACCGCTACCCTTACACTGTGTGCATGTCTCGGTCTTCCCGTCCTTGGCGCCGGTACCCTCACAGTCCCCGCACTTTGCGGTGTGGGGGACCTCAAGGTTCTTTTTGACGCCCTTGAGGACATCGTTGAGGGTGATCTCCACGTCCATGCGCAGGGAGCTCCCCTGGTGGGGACCCCTGTTCCTGGACCCGGAGCCTCTTCCGAAACCTCCGAAGATGTCTCCGAAGATGTCTCCGAAGATGTCGTTGATGTCGTCTGCGTGGGTGAAATCTTCCCATGAGAACCCGCCTCCGGAGAAATGACTGTTGACGGCATCGCTACCGAACCTGTCGTATGTCTCCTTCTTCTCGGGGTCTGAGAGCACCTCGTAAGCCTCGGATATATCCTTGAACTTGGCCTCGGCCACATCTTTGGGCTCCGAGGTCACGTCCGGATGATATTTCTTGGCGAGCTTACGGTATGCCTTCTTTACCTCGTCGGGTGTGGAATCTTTAGTGACTCCGAGCGTCTCATAGTAGTCTTTACCCATCTACAGTCACGCCTCAGTTCTTTTCTTCGTCGTCATCGACTATCTTGAAGTCCGCATCGACGACGTCGTCCTCGGGGTTCTCGTGGGACTTCTGTCCTTTGGGTCCTCCGGTTTCGGCCTGTGCCTGTGAGGCCTCCTGGTATATCCTTGTGGATATGGGTTCGAAGGCCTTCATCAGTGCATCTATCTTGCCCTTGATCTGGTCGATGTCCTCGGTCTTGTTCGCGGTCTCAAGGTCGGTGATCGCCGCTTCCACGGATGACCTCTCTTCCTGTGAGACCTTGTCCCCGAGCTCGTCCAGTGACTTACGGACCATATGAATGTTGGATTCCGCCTGGTTGTGGACTTCGATAACCTCGACCTTCTTCTTGTCTGCGTCCGCGAACTTCTCCGCGTCCTTGATCATCTGTTCAATCTCGTCGTCATTGAGCTTGCTTGATGATGCGATTGTTATCTTCTGTACCTTGCCGGTTCCCGTGTCCTTAGCAGTCACCGTCACGATACCGTTGGCATCGATGTCAAATGTGACCTCTATCTGAGGTATCCCGCGGGGTGCTGGAGGTATACCGTCTAGTATGAAGCGACCGAGCGACGTGTTGTCCGCGGCCATCTTTCTCTCACCCTGAACCACGTTGATCTCGACCGAGGGCTGGTTATCGGCCGCGGTGGAGAATATCTGTGATTTCTTGGTGGGTATGGTGGTGTTCCTCTCGATGAGCGGGGTCGCCACACCGCCGAGGGTCTCGATACCGAGGGTCAGGGGCGTTACGTCCAGCAGGAGGACGTCCTTGACGTCCCCTGAAAGTACGGCTCCCTGGACCGCGGCTCCCATGGAAACACATTCCATCGGGTCTATTCCGCGCTGAATCTTGGGTCCTACGACGCTCTCGACGTAGTTCTGGACGGAGGGCATCCTTGTCGGACCTCCCACCATTATGATCTTGTCGATGTCGTCCATCTTGATCTTAGCATCCTTGACGGCTCCGGTTATGCTTTCCTTGCATCTTACGATGATGGGTTCCACAAGTTCCTCGAGCTTGGAGCGAGTTAGCGTCTGCACAAGGTGCTTGGGTCCCGAGGCGTCGGATGATATGAAGGGGAGGTTTATCTCGGTCTGCATGGTTGTCGAGAGTTCGATCTTCGCCTTCTCACATGCTTCCCTCACTCTCCAGAACGCCATCTTGTCCGTGGTTAGGTCGACACCGGTCTGTTTCTTGAACTCGTCGGTGACGTACTTGGTGATGTTCTCATCCATGTCCGATCCGCCGAGCTTGGTGTCCCCTTTCGTCGAAAGGACCTCAAAGACCCCGTCGCTAAGGTCCATGATCGTGACATCGAGGGTTCCTCCTCCGAAGTCGAAGACCATTATCTTCTGTTCTGTGTCACTCTTGTCGAGACCGAACGCCAAAGCGGCGGATGTGGGCTCGTTGATCATACGTACGACTTCAAGTCCGGCAATCGCCCCGGCATCCTTGGTGGCCTGCCTCTGGTTATCGTCGAAGTATGCGGGCACCGTGATGACCGCCTTGTTTATCGTCTCTCCTAGGAAGGACTCTGAATCCCTCTTAATCTTCTGAAGTATGAATGCGGAAATCTGCTGGGGTGTGTAATCCTTACCGAATATGGTGATCTTCTCATTGGACCCCATCTTCCTCTTTACGTTCTTTATGGTACCCTCAGGGTTTGTTACCGCCTGTCTCCTTGCCGGTTCTCCAACCAGCAGTTCGCCTTCTTTTGTGAATGCCACGTAGGACGGGAATGATTTTCCGCCCACGCTTGTTCCTTCGGCGCTGGGGATGATGGTCGGCCTGCCGCCCTCCATCGCCGCCGCAGCTGAGTTGCTGGTCCCCAGATCGATTCCTATTATTCTTGACATATCTCTCATTCCTCTCTGTTTTGTTCTGCCGTCTCTCCGGCTGTCTGACCCTCTTTCTCGAGAGCCTTATTCACTTTGACCTTTGAATATCTAAGGACGCGGTCGCCGCAGACGTACCCTTTCTGGTACACCTCAGCTATCTCCCCGTCCTCTTTCCCTTCCGCGACACTCAGTGCCTCATGGTATTCGGGATTGAATTTGCAATTGGTCGGGATCTCTTCGAGCCCGTAGGACGCCAGCGCCTTCATCAGGTTTTGCCGTACGCCCTTTATTCCGCGAATGAACTCTGTGTCCTCATCCGTGTTCTCGAGCGCTCTGTCTAGGTCGTCGACAGTGCTCAGTAGTTCGGTGATCAGGTCATCCGTGGCCTTTCTCTTGAAATCATTCATCTCTTTGACGGACCTTTTTCTATAATTGTCGAAGTCCGCCTGTATTCGTTTGGCCGCATCGAGATATTGATCGGCCAGTGCCATCGCTTCTGTGAGCTCGTCCTTCACGGATTCTGTGTGGTACACAACCTCCTCTTCCAGACCTTTTTTTTTCAGCTCTTTTCCCTTTCTGGACTTATCAGTCATCTGCGATCATCTCAGGTTTTTGTAAGGTCGGGAGGGGGTAAAACCCCCCCCTGTGTTTGATTTACCGTTTCACTCGTCGTAGTCGTCGAGATCGCCCATGTCCATCTCTCCGCTACTGGAGGATGCTATGACATCGTCGATCCTGAGGATCATCACAGCGGTGTCGGTAGCGGCGTTGATGGCCTGTTTACCGACTCTATAGGGTTCGATGACATTGGATTTCATCATGTCCTCCACCTTTCCGGTGAAGGGGTTGATTCCAGCCGTTATCTTGCCCTCCTTGTGCTGTTTCCTCATCTCGATGAGCATGTCGATGGGGTCTAGACCTGCGTTCTCGGCGAGTGTCGCCGGGATTACCTCCATGGCGGATGCAAACGCTTCGAGAGCGATCTGTGTCCTTCCACCGATGGATGATGCGTGGTCCCTGAGGCGCATTGCGATCTCCATCTCCTTGGATCCACCGCCGGTCTCGATAAGGCCGTCCTCTACTGTGGCCTTTACTGCGGACCATGCGTCCACAAGGGATCTCTCGATCTCGTCTGCGACATGTTGGGTTCCGCCCCTTACGAGCACGGAGACAGTCTTGGGGTCTTTGACCTCTGTGATGAAGGTCATCTCTTCGTTCTCGACCTTCTTCACTTCGACCTTGCCCGCAAATCCGAGGTCCTCGGCGCTTATGTCCCTCACCTTGTTGATGACGGATGCACCGGTGGACTTAGCTAGCCTGTCCATATCACTCTTCTTGACACGCCTGCATGCGAATATCCCCGCGCTGGCGAACATGTGCTGTGCTACGTCGTCGATACCTTTCTGGCAGAACACCACGTTGGCTCCGGATGCCTTGACTGAGTCGACCATCCTTCTGAGCATGTTCTCTTCCTCTGCGATGAAACCTGCCATCTGGGAGGGGTCTGTGATCTGGATCTTTGCCTCCATCTCGGTCTTCTTGACCTCGAAAGCAGCATCGATGAGAGCGATCTTCGCGTCCTTTACGACCTTAGGCATGCTGGGCTGTACGGGTTCCTTGTCGATGACCAATCCCTTGTAGAGCTTGGTCTCCTCCATCCTTGCACCAGCCTTCTTGACTGTCTGGATGTTGCTAAGGTCAACGGTGTATTTTCCGTCCTCGCCCTTCTCCGCGACGGTCCTGACGGCATCAACGGTCAGTTTGGCAAAGTATTCCTTCGCACCGCTCGCCTGTTTGCTTATCATAGCGATCTCGGCGACCTTCCTTAGGATCTCCTCATCATCGATGGTGACCTTTTTCGCGATGTCCAACAATACCTTCTGTGCCTCATCGTTGGCAAGCTTGTATCCTGCTGTGATGATGGTGGGGTGAACGTTGGATTCGATCAGGTCGACCGCCTTCTTCAGGAGTTCGCCTGTTATTATGACGGAGGATGTTGTTCCGTCCCCTACCTCTGCATCTTGTGCCTTTGCAACCTCTACGAGCATCTTTGCCGCGGGATGTTGCACATCCATCTCTTTCAAAATTGTAACTCCGTCATTCGTAATGACGACGTCTCCCAGTGAGTCGACAAGCATCTTGTCCATACCCCTGGGTCCTAGGCTGCTCTTTACTGAATCTGCGATGGCCCTTGCCGCCGAGATGTTGTTGTATTGAGCGTCCTTTCCTTTATTCCTCTTGGTTCCTTCTCTAAGAATCAAAATAGGTGCGTTACCCATACCCATGTTTTTTATCCTCCAATACAATATTCCATTTCTGTGGATTATAGTGGTTAAAGTTTGTTCTTCTATATAAATCTATCATTTTATACCATTACGCGGACAAAGTAATGATTAGAACAGTAAGGCACGTGTTTGCAGGTCACCCGTCATACCTCTGGATTGCACATGGAGATTGAATCATTAACAGCTGTGGAATATTCAGACGGTGAGGGGGCGGTTCCGTTCTGAACCTATCATTAACACTTCGTCCTCTTTCTTTATGTGCGATCCATGTCAGATAGTTTTTAACTTAATAATCCCATATTGGGATGAAGCAGATGGTTTTCTCCAGATTCAAGAAAGCAGATGACCTGCACATTCAGGGAATGGACCTGATACGGCAGGGGGAATTCGCCAAGGCACGGGAAAGGCTCCTCCTATCGATAAGGAAGGATGGCGGTCCAGACGACCTTTCGGCCGTCGTGGTCGGCATGATTGATCTACGTGGCAACATGGGGGACGTCGGAGCATATAGGAATCTCATCACATCGCTTAAGAATACCGATGCCAAGGAGTTCGAGTTCGGCCTGACGATGGTGAATACCGAGACCATGATCAAACAATCGGAGCTTGCCATCGAGGAGATAAGAATCACCAATATGCGCGGCTCCGGAAGGGATCTCGTCGACAAGGGCCAGAAGCTCGTCGAATTAGCGCAGAGGTATCAGACCGAGGTCGGCGAAGAGACTTTGAAATTAAGCGAGATTTACAACAACGATACGACAAGGACCGGTATGAAGGAAGGTGCCATGCTTATGGCCATGGGATATGAGGCCTATGCCACTGGTACCGTCTGGGAAGATCCGCGAAAGGCCGCCGAGTACCAACAGATAGCTTACGGATACCGGAAACAGATGGGCGATACCGGGGAGGAGAACCTCCGGTTGATCAACGATTATGCGAAGACATGCAAATGCTGGTATTGCGGCAGGGTCGTCTCCGGCCTTGGTATACATTTCTTCGCACTCCCCAGCGACATATCGCCAGCGCTCCGTACGCCGCCGGGCAGGGAGCCCCTTACCTCCGAGACGGAGGACCACGAGGCAATCTATGCCTGCAGGGCGTGTCATTCCAGCATCACCAAGAAGGCGGACGAGATAGCACAACGCTATCACGAGAACGCCATGTCTGAGATAAGGGCGACCGAGGCCAGGATGCAGGCGGAACTGTATGCTATACATTCACAGCTGAGCTATCTCAGGAGGTGACCCCATGGACGACCTTGTGCTTTTACGATGTAAATATTGCGGAGCGCCGTTCGACGCGAAGGACGTGGAGGCGGATACTCCGTACATCTCATGCAAGAGCTGCGGTACCACACAGCAGCGGATGGATGCCAAGGCATACCTCGACCAATTGATGGGTCAGGTCCGATCATGGGTCAGCAACGCGATGCCCAGAGGGTTCTCCATGTCACAGGCGGAGAATGTAGACTCGGTGGCGAGGCACAACATCTACGTCACCAACGTCAAACCGAGGATGAACGCCGAGATAACGGAATACAGGTTCGCGGCGAACACCCTTATGACCAACTCGCTCTTCGTAATGCCCTTCTCCTTCGACGTTACCGTGAGACCTGTACATTCGCCGGCATCCGCTTTCGAGTTCGACGCCAAGATAAAAAGCCTATCGTCCCTGGCGGTGGACATTGATGATAAAAAGGAGCTTTCCGATGCAGAGGGGATCGTGAACTCCTACGCACTTATGCTTAACAATGTTAAACTCCTGCAGGAGGACAAACCTGGAAGGTACGTCCTTATGGGAAACAACTTCTCCCAGGCCGCGGAGCTGTTGAGGGGTACGGCTAACTATGCCCCTGTTGCAAAACGCTTCGATTCCCTCGCAAAGGCGTGCGAGGGATGCGAGAAGATGCTGAACGGGGACACCTTGGGAAGCATATCCTATCTTGAGAAGAGCGTTGCCGGGCTAGAGGAGGCTAGAAACGAATTGTTGGCGATCCCCTCCCTAGCGGTCATGTATCAGGGAGTGGGTAGGGAGCTTTCTAAGATAACCGTGCTCACCGAGACTGTGAAGAACGCCGCATCCACAGGCGGGGATGCCGTGAAGACACTTTCCACTTTATCCAGAATATATTCGATACAGTATCCCAACGTGAGCGGTTGGGGGATCCTAAGGAACAAGGACCGTAACAAGGAACTCTTCGACCATCTCTCCGCCGCGCTCAGCTCCAGGAGCGGTAACGATACGATAATGATCGCACCTGGAGGTGGGGACCATCTGTTCCCCTTCTGGTATGTGAATCTGAGATACAGCTTCGTCACCGGTGCCTTGTGGTCTAAGAAGAGCGTTGAGGTACTTGAGGATCTGCTGATACCTGCAGACTTCACCATAGACCGTGGATGTCTCACCAACCCTTCATCGGGACTTACAGACATATTCTCCCTCTCACCGCCGAAGAGCATCCTCGCAGGACTGCGCGGAATGGAAAAGAGCATCAGTGGCGGAGAGGGTATAGGGATGATTTCAGAGGCGGCGAGACCGGGCAGTCCCGGTGCACGCAGGATAATGATTCCCCTGAGCACAAAGAAGGAGGCCGAACACCTTACCAATAACTATCTCGTGCAAAGCACTAAGAACGATAACAAGTTGAAACTTAGCAAGCCTTATGTCAAAGGCCTGCTCTATATTCCTTGCAGGATCTCGAACGGTATGGTAGTGATCGACGGCTTCGGCAAGCTCTTGCCCGAGAGGATGAAAAGAGTAAACACGGATCAACTCATAATGATATGATATATAGGGAGGCGAAAAGATGAAAAGCAGAGACAGAAGGGCTAACAGGACCCTTTCAGCCATATCGGGGGCGATGTTCCTTATATCGCTGGTGGTGGGCCTGGTGTTATACTACGCAACCGATATGGGAGCTAGCATCATCCTCTGGGTGATACTAATTATGATGGGGGTGACCGTAGCAGTGTTGGCACCGTTGCAGAAGGGGCGGAGTACAAACTTCGGACCTAGTGAGGCGGACTACAGCCTTGTGATGGGCGTGCTTATGCTGGTTATCGGACTGGCCGGTTACATGTACATGTTCACCGACCTTGACTGGATTGCCCCCGTGGCAATGATAGTCCTGATCATCGCCATACTCGTGATAGTATTGGCTGTTAAAAATCGTGATATAAGGAGTGATTGAAAATGCCGTTGGAAGAGACAGTTAGCGAAAAGATGGAGGGCACAACGTCACTCATCGAACGCGTAGGTCTTTACATCCCCATCTACAGGGGATACAAAGAGAAAAACCTCCGTAGGGACGAGGACCGTGCCATAAGACAGGAGGTCGCCCGTACCCTTGAGGGGGCAAAGAACGATCTCGCAACCGTACACAGGGTCGCCATAGAGAACCTGGACCTCATGAGGGATGTCGAGAGGATAGCCTCGAAGGTGGACAAGTATTACATATCTGTGAAGAAGGCCGTGAACGGTTATAGCGGATGGCATGCCTCGGTCAAGATACTGGAAGAGGAGCTGGACGACCTGATATCATGGGATGCCAAGTTGATAGGCGGCACCGTCCTACTGAGGAAGGAGATCGGCAACCTGATACAGAAGATTGACCAGGGTGAATACGCCATCAAGACTCCTCTCAGAGATGTCGAGAGGACCATCGACAGATTGATCGAGGACTATAACGAAAGGGAAACCGTCATGAAGGGATTCCTGGCGAAGGAGTGATTTGAATGGTCGTTGAAAAGACCAATGTCATATCATGGAAGAACCAAGGCCAGGACGACATGGTTTATGTGTACGAGAGGGACGACCTCAGGACCGTCACCTCTGTTACAGTACCTGAACATGCGGTGGCGTTGTTCGTGAGGGATGGTCAGCTGACCGGTGTTTTGGAGCCTGGAAGGCATACGTTGACGACGTCCAACATACCCTGGCTGACAAGACTCTACAACCTTGCCCTGGGATATAAGGAGACCCCGTTCAAGGTCCAGGTCATATTCGTCTCGCTTAAGATGTTCAACGGGAAGTGGGGCATAAGGGGTATGATCAAGGCCGCACCCGATTACGATGTTCCGATCACTTTGATGGCGAACGGCGATTATCAGTTCCGCATCAACGACGTGGCGATATTCTACACTCAGATACTTGGGGGTATGAGCGCCTACAGCACCGGTGACGTCAATGCCTTCATGAAGAGCTTCATAAACGAACAGATCACCCAGCAGCTCACGAAACAGTACTTCATGGAGGTCTATTCGAGTCTTGAGCTTGCATCGTCCGCGACGAGGGCGTTGATCGACCCGTACTTCCGCCAGAGGGGTATCGAGCTATTGGCATTCAAGATTTCAGAGCTCAGGACCACCGACGAGGACCAGGAGAAGATCTTCGAATATCTTCAGTTCAGCTCCCAGAGGGGAGAGGCGTTCAAGAGATACTCAGTCATGGACCGCATGGCAGATGCGATAGGTAACTCCGAGGGAGGTGCCGCGATCGGTACCGGTATGTTGCTTTTCCCGCAGATGTATCAACAGCTGCAACAGCAGCAGGCCACGGAACAGAGTCATAAAGGGCAGGCTCCCAAGGTCCTGTGTCCGTACTGCGGATCACCTAACGATTATCCGTACAAATACTGCAACGACTGCGGAAAACCCTCACCTCAGCAACAGGCGCTCGAGGAGTTTAGAGACCCGCTACCGCCGCCTGCGATGCAGAAGGGGGCCTCGGGATCCGGTGACATCAAGGTGTTCAACGTGTGCCCTTACTGCGGGGAGAGCTTAAAGGGTCTGAAGAAGACGCCAAAGTTCTGTCCGTACTGCTCCGAACAGTTGGGCTGAAACCATCACGCCGGCCACGGCCGGCTTCTTTCTTTTTCTTTTCCTTATACTATCATCAATGATGCACTACCGAGGGGTTTTTGTTCAAAACCCTGTTTTCTATACTTTTCAACTAATTAATTACGATATTCGTAGGTAATATTCGATAATCAACGTAATTCGTTGAACGATTGCTATAAATAGTAGTAATTCCGTGTATATTCTGGAGGTAAGTGGCTATCGGTAAACGAAAATACACAAAGATCTGCGGCGAAGAAAGTTCAACAAGGTACTACGGTAACAAAGAGCATAAGACGGGCCTGATGGCGCTTTACTCTGATTGACCATACCTGAACGGTCTGCAAGACGCTAATGATGACCGCAATAACACTGGCGTTTGCCAGCCCCTTACCCCCTTTTCAAGGGGGGCAACTTCTAACATAATTGTCTTTTTATACTGTTCAGGTAGTCCTGTGTGATGGTTACCACATGAAGACCGTTGAAGACTATATCGAGACCATACCGGATTTCCCTTCCAAAGGGATAATGTTCAGAGACATTACAACCGTTTTACAGGATAAGGATGGTTTTGCAAAATCCATAGACGGCATAGTAGAGATGCTCGACGGGATAGATTACGACCTTGTGGCCGGATCCGAATCCAGGGGATTCATCTTCGGAGCTCCCGTTGCATACGCCATGAACAAGGGTTTCATCATCGTAAGGAAGAAGGGAAAGCTTCCGCGTGAGACCATCTCCCAGGAGTACGACCTGGAATACGGCACAGCGGAATTGGAACTTCATGTAGATTGTATCAAACCCGGACAGAGGGTGGTGATCGTTGACGATCTCATCGCCACCGGCGGTACGACTGAAGCCATGATCAAGATGATCGAGAGGCTCGGCGGAAAGATTGTGAAGATATGCTTCGTCATAGAGCTCGCCGGGCTGAATGGGCGCGACAAATTGAAGGGATATGACGTGGAATCCCTGGTGACCTATCCTGGGAACTGAACAAGGAGTCAAAACACAAGGACAGACAGTAATCTGTCCAAAACCGCATCATTATCTTCCTTTATCTCACATTCCCAGATTGTGATGACGGCCCATCCAGAGGATTCGAGCTCCATGGTGTTCCTGATGTCACGTTCCACGTTACCCTGGAATTTGGCCGTCCAAAAATCAATATTGACCCTTATAATGGGAGGTCACATTTTGGGCACCGGTACCAGAAACAACCATTGACGAATGTCGCTATCCCTCTCCCGGGGTAGCATATGTCAGGTCTCCCTGGCGCCTTCACCTCAATAACAGGAACGAGTTCGAGAAGTACCTCTTCAACAGATCCTATCTGGATACCTATAGTACGACCAGATCGGAATACGCGAAGATCGAGAAGACCATCGATGGTGATTTGATATTCAAGCTCAATCTGGTAATCAGATTGAGGAAATGATGTGTTCGGTAATCTCCTTTGCGTTCTGTAACAAATGTTGTACTGGCGAATGCAAGAACCTTATCGATGAGGACAAACGCGGTTGTTTGTTGAATTTGTGTCACATTACGAGCTAGATGGTTTGCAAGAGTCGATATCTGAAGACGGTCAAAGGTAGCTTTTGGAGCAAGATATGAAAAGGCGAGGCTTTCTCAATTCCATGAAAAAGGAAGTGGTGGGCCCTCCGGGATTCGAACCCGAGTCCTCGGCTTCGAAGGCCGACAGGATATCCGCTACCCCAAGGGCCCAACGTCGCTGTTACACACGAGGGTTTATTTTAAATATCTGCCGACTTTGAAAATTAAGACAAGTCTTTATCCGTGTTCACTCATCAACCAAAAATGGCAAAGGTCGTAATGAGTGACGGGGCCGGCGGGGAGGCCATGCAGGAGTTCCTGTCGAAGCACATCGTGTGCCACTTCCCCAAGGCTAAATCCGAGGTATCACTGGATTCGATGGATGATTCCGCCGTGGTAGACGGGATTGTGTTCACTATAGACGGACATACGGTGAAGCCGATTATATTCCCAGGCGGAGACCTTGGGAGGATCTCGGTCGCAGGTACCGTGAACGATATCGCCGTCATGGGCGCTGAACCCCTGGCATTGGGATGTTCCGCGATAATCGAGGAGGGACTCGATACTGATATCGTGGACTTGATAATGTCCAGTGCCGGAAGGACCAGCAAGGAATGCGGTGTGCCGATAGAGACCGGCGATACGAAAGTTGTCGAGGCGGGCGCGGTGGACAAGATGTTCATGTCTACATCGGCCATCGGCCGCAGGTCGAAATACCTTGATTCAAATTTTGATAAGGCTAAGGAATACAGGAAGGTCACACACAACTGGTGCACGGATTCCAACATAGCACCTGGTGACGCGATAATCGCCTCTGGATACTTTGGAGATCACGGCATAGCGCTGATGTCCTTCCGTGAAGGTTACGGATTTGAAAGCGAGATACAGAGTGACGTCGCTCCGCTGAACATGATGATCGAGAAGGCATTGAAGGTCGGCGGTATCGCTTCGATGAAAGACTCCACCCGCGGAGGGTTGGCCAACACCTTGAACGAACTTGCTTCGAAATCACATGTTGGCATGGAGATAGAGTATGCTTCTATACCTCTGAGGGACGGTGTGGTCAACGCCTGCGATCTATTGGGTCTCGATCCTTTGAGTATAGGTAACGAGGGTAAGTGCGTCATCGCATGCGTCCCTGAGATGGCTGACGAGATATTGAAGGTTTTGAGATCGACGCCGGAAGGAAAGGATGCCGCGTTGATAGGGTATGCGAACGATGGACCAAAGAGAGTTATCCTCAGGACCGAGGTCGGAGGAAAAAGGATATTGGAACCGCCGATCGGAGACCCTGTACCCAGGATATGCTGATAGGCTCGTTCATTTGATATATGCGTAATTCGGTCTTCTCCACGAGCGCTATGGTTACTTTCGTACCCTTTCCGGGATTCAGGCCAGCCCTAAAGGCTGGAGAAACAGTAGAAAATCGCATCAGTCCCCCCTACGACGTGATAGGCGCGGAGTACTTGGAGGAGCTTCAAAGTAATTATCATAACATCACAAGGCTTACTTTGAAACCTGATGATGATAGGAGATATCGTGGATCGAGGAGGGAACTCGATAACTGGATCAAGGATGGTTCCTTGGTGCAGGATAGTAAATCATTCTACGTCTACCAACAGACATTCGATGACGGCGGTGTGAAAAAGACACGTACCGGTGTCGTCGGACTGCTTAAGACAGAACCTTATGAGAATGGAACGGTCATCCCTCATGAGGAGACATTCTCGAAGGTCAAGGCGGACAGACTCAACCTCCTTAGGGATATGGAGGCACATCTTGAATCCATAATGGGCATCCATGATTCCTTCGATAATGAACTTTACCGCAAGATCAACGACCATTCGAAGTTGGTCTACGAATACATCGACGACGAAGGCGTGGAACACAAATACTCCGTGTTGGACGATGAGAAGGTCTGTAACGAGATCACAAGCTCGATGGAGGAGCAGAGGGTCCTGATCGCCGACGGTCACCACAGATACGAGACCGCGTTGGCATACTCTCAGGAGAACCCGGACGACGAGAAGAAAGGTTACGTGCTAGCCACACTCGTTGCAACGGAGGATCCGGGATTGGTCATACTACCGACACATCGTTTGGTCAAGACCACTAACATCTCTGAGAAGAGTGCGATCAGTAAGATCTACCAGGCCATTAAGGTCCAGGAATGTACGGAGAAGGAGATGCTCAACGGTCTCGGCAACTGGATGATGGGCCTCAGATTCCGCTCCGGTAAGACCTACCTTGGAAAATACGAGGGAGGAGAGGGACTTATGGCGCTGGATACCTACGTGGTACAGGAGAAAATCCTGAAGGGTGTGTACAAGTGGGATGAGGACAAGGCCGTCGTGGATTACGATTCCAGTATTCTCTCATCCATCAGCAAGATGGACGACGGGCAATATGATCTTGCAATCCTGCTAAACGATCCGAGGCTCCGCGATGTGTGGGGTCTATCTGCGGATGGAAAGCTTATGCCCAAGAAGTCTACGTTCTTCTTCCCGAAAATCTGGTCCGGTTTTGTGATATACAGAATGGTCTGAACATCACCTACGGGTTCGAGTGTATAACAGGGTGACCGCTGGTATCAGAATCGCAACGGTCACCCCAATCCACACATGATTCATCAGTATTAGGATAGCCGATGCCATAAACCCTATACCAACAGCAAAAAGTTCCAATGAGTTCATTTCACGCTTATGTTCGAAATAAGCTCTGAACGCTGGATCCACATCGGCTTCGGAACCTCCATCTTTCGGACGGATGTGAACTTTCTCACGTCGCATCCTTATCCCTACGGAGATTGTGAGCATGGCCGCGAATACAATCAGTAGTACAATGGTAATCTTTCCAACCGTCAATTCCATGGGTTTGGATGATGATTTGGATAAATAATCGTTGTGAATCTCCATTGCGAACGCAAAAAATCATGATGAGGTATACGGTGAAGAAGAGTGAATGGAGCCGCTGGGGGGAATTGAACCCTCGACCTGCGCCTTACCAAGGCGCCGCTATACCCCTTAGCCACAGCGGCCTGTAGGGTGGGCTAATCGTCATGTCATTGATAAAGGTTTCTGGCTTTGATGTTTTACATCTCACGTTATCGGGCAAGCGATTAAACTAAATCATACGTGTATGTTTATCATAATCATATGAAGAAAGAAATGAGCTCCCTGGACGTCCGTTCCATTGTATCGGAGATGGCTGTCCTGGAGGACGGTCACATGGACAAGATCTTCCAATGGGGAGCAGGGAACGTACTTTTTAGAGTAACAGTCCCAGGCGGTAAAAAGGAACTGTTCTTCAAGGACAAGAGATGGTTGTTCTTACCTCCCGTTAAACCAGAGACGCCTGCGTTGCCGACGTCGTTTGCTTCTTTCATGCGCAAACGTTTAGACAATGCCAGGATAGGCAAGACGAGACAGGCGGGTTTCGACCGTGTCGTCATCACCGAGCTCAGGAAGGGCGACATAGAATATCAATTGATATTCGAGATATTCGGCGGAGGCAACGTGCTCCTAATATCCGAAGGGAAGATCGTCAACTGCCTCATACATAAAACATACAGGAACAGGGCGACAAGACCGGGAGAGGAATACATCATGCCGCAGCCCAGGTTCGACCCGGGCGAATCCTCATACGAGGATTTCACCGCGCTTTTCCGTTCATCCAAATCGGATACCGTCAGGACGTTAGCAACATCCGTGAACCTAGGCGGACAATACGCGGAGGAGGTCTGCGTCCGTGCAGGTATTGACAAAGAGACACCTGCGGTCGCCGTTACCGAGGATGATCTCAAGAAGATATTCGAGAAGGTCGAAGAACTCGTTTTGGCCGCAGAGGCGAAATCGGAACCTACAGCATACTTAGAGGATGGGAAGATCGTAGACCTCGCTCCCGTCCCGTTATTTTCATACGGCGATGCTGAATCCGAACAGTACGAATCCATATCTCTGGCGATCGATGCCCTGCTCAAGCAGGAGGATAAGACCGAGATAGAGGAATATGTCGATCCCGTAATCGTCAAATTAAAACGAAGGATTGAGAAGCAGCAGGACACCATATCCGAATACGAGACCGATGCAGAGGAATACCGTCTGCAGGCTGACTCGCTTTATACCGAATATCCAAAGGTCGAAACACTTCTGAAGGTCCTCAAGGAACAGTCGGGGAAACTGACATGGGAGAAACTCAAGGAGGGTGCGATGAAGGTCCCTTACGTCTCATCCATGGACCCAGCGAAGAACAATGTCACCATCGTGCTCGGAGAGCGCAAGATCGTCCTTGATTACACCAAGGGCCTTGATACCAACGCCTCGATAATATATCAAAAGGGTAAGGATATAGGCAGCAAGGGTAAGAGGGCCGAGGATGCCTTGAAGACCAGTCTTGCCGAACTCCAGCAAAGGGAGAAGGGATTCCAGAAGGAGAGACATCTGGCGCTTACTCGTGCAGAGCCTACAAAGCAGTTCTGGTTCGAACGCTACAAATGGTTCATAACTGATTCTGGTAAGCTCGTTATAGCAGGTAAGAACGCCCATACAAACGACAGGGTCGTCAAGAAACACATGAAGGACAACGACCTGTACATCCACGCCGACATACACGGCGCTCCATCGGTAATATTCAAGGAAGGGCTAGGATCTGATAAGACGGAGATAGCGGATGTCTGCGCCTTCGCATATTGTCATTCCAAGGCGTGGGTATCCGCGTTATCCGAGGGAAGTGCGTATTGGGTTTATCCCGACCAGGTCAGCAAGACCCCGAACCCCGGTGAATTCGTTCCCCGCGGTGCGTTTATAATCAGAGGCAAGAGGAATTACGAATTCCATATCCAAGCGGAGATGGCGGTCGGTGAGATCGAGTATCTCGGCAGTCGTAAGATAATGTGCGCCCCGGTCAGTGTTATAAAAAAGGCCTCGGAGAAATATTTCCTGATAATTCCCGGTAGGGGTAAGAATAAGGGCACTCCGAACACGATTGCGAAAGCATTTGACGTTCCAGAGGAAGAGATATCAAGGATCTTGCCACCCGGGGATTCAGAGATAACAAAGAAGGTCTGGCCGGAAGATACCGAAGAGTGAATCGAAATTGGCGCTCGCGCCGGAATTCGAATCCGGGTCAAGAGATCCGCAATCTCTCAGGATATCCAGGCTACCCTACGCGAGCTAAAAGTGCGGAAAAAGTCTTGCGACTAAGATGTTTAGATCTCAGGGCGCGACATATAGCGGACTATGTATCCCGCGATCCTGTTCCTCATTGGAATTGAGGTTACGTCTGTTAGGGTGCTGACCATCTCCTTGTTGCTCTCGAAGTCCTTGCTGAAGGCCTGAGGATACTTTTCAACGAGTTCAATGGACACCCTCTTGATATATGTGGGTCTGATTCTTCCCATAAGTTCACCGAATAGTCCGATTAAGTAGATTCCCTATTTAATGCTTTTTGATTGTTTTCGGTTGACCGCACGATTTTTCACCCTCAGGACAGGGTCCTGTGACACATGGAGGGCCCGCAACCTTGAATATCGTCGGAGAAACCTCCCTGCAAAGACGTAGCATCTCCTCGGCCATCTCCCGTATCTCCCATTGTGCCCGCTCGCAGCACCTCAACGAAAAGAAGTGTAGGAGTTCACGTGCGTTCATGGTTATGGTGATATTCGTGGTGCATCCGTTGGGCAGTATGTACCTTGCATCCTCGATGGGGACTTTCTCGCTTAATTCGGAATACGTGTTCCAGATCTGCTCCATCATTTTTTTGTATATGTCCAAAGCCTCTGGGTCCTCTGCTATGGTGTGTGGAACCACATAGGTAGGCTGGTCGAGGGAGACGTATCTTTGCGATTGCTGGGAGAAGGAGGCTATTCGGTGCCTCACCAGTTGATGGGTGAGGGTTCGTGATACCCCGGACACTGAGAATGTGAACGTCGCATGTTCTATGACAGAATGATGGCCCATCCCCACTATGGAACTCAACGTACTCCTTGCGTCCCCTTTACCGATTATCTCATCCGCGGGCTTTCCCGAATAACACGACCTGCCCGCGGCCGCACATATCTCGTCGGCGTTCTTTGTATAGGAAAGTAAGACCACCTTCATTTCACTCACTCCGTTGATACCATATGTCGGACATAATTTTACTTATCTTCTTCTGGTCCATGATTTCAGCGAGACGGATTGTCTTTACCTCCACATCCTCTGGAAGAAGTTCGATCAGTCCTTGTACATGGGCATCTCCTACAACGGCTATCATCTTGTCGTATTTTTCTGATGCTCTGATTATATGGTCAGCCATCAGTTCGTTCCTTTCATCGTGCAGTATGCGCATCATGGTTGGATAACGGCGTCTGAGGTCCTCTCTATTCTCCGCCTCGTGGTCCGAATAACCCTTTTGAACCTCTTCCGTGCGCTTTTTCGAGGTGAACCTATTCTTGATACTTGAGAGGCGCCAGCGCATCTTCTCCATGAAGGAGGATTCGTTCCACATCCTCACGAGATATTCGATTGCATCGCCATCCATTAGTATGACGTCGGCACCTGCGGTCTCCGCCGACTTGCATGCTTCTAGAAGTTCGAAGCCCGTACCGGTACCGAACTGTTTCGACGTACGGTCCTGGTTCTTTCCTATATTTTTTATCATCCTGGGTATCTTGATCGGCTTCTCATCCTTTGGATGTTCATAGGTGCCGTCCATGACCTGATACCTTTTCACATCGAGTTCCACTAGGACAGCATCAGGCCAGGAATGTCTGATTATGAAGCGTATCTGATCTTCTATCCTGAAGACGTGACCAGTGCCGATTATGAGGAGCATCATATCCTGATAGTGATGGTTTATAGATATATTGCTTTGATAACAATCTTATCTAGTCCTGTAGATATTCCTATGATGAATGAGATGATTAAGGTCGCCAATCTGAGTAAGAGCTTCGGAGAGATACGCGCTGTTGACGATATCTCGTTCACTGTCGGGAGGGGGCAGCTGTTCGCGTTCTTAGGTCCCAACGGCGCAGGGAAAAGCACGACCATCAACATGATATGTACTCTGCTGAAACCTGATATGGGCGAGATAACCGTGGATGGATTCATCGTTGGTATGGATGATAGTGAGATCAGGAATAGGCTCGGTATCGTGTTCCAGACCGGTACGTTGGACCCTTTGCTGACCGTGCGTGAGAACCTCAGTACAAGAGGCGCGCTCTACGGACTCCGTGGCAAGGAGCTTGAGGAGAGGATGGTATGGGCGTCCAAGGCCACAGGTATCGATGAAATCCTCGACCGTCACTACGGTAGGTTGTCCGGAGGTCAGAGGAGAAGGTCGGATATCGCCCGTGCCCTGATCAACAAACCCCGCATACTTATGTTGGACGAGCCTACTACCGGATTGGATCCGCAGACTAGGAATAACGTATGGGACACCATCCTCCGACTGAGGGAGGATGATGGGATTACCGTGTTCCTCACCACCCATTACATGGAGGAGGCTGAGGGTGCCGACCATGTGATTATTATCAATGAGGGCAGGATAGCCGCTGAGGGCACTCCCTCTGAGCTCAAGGAGAATTATACCTCGGACTTTCTGTTCATGTCATCCCGTGAAATAGAGAATTTGAAGAACGCCCTGGACGCCGATGGCATCGCATACGAACAGAACGGCAGTGATAGGATTGTCATTAAACTTGGAAACACGAAGGATTCCATAGATATCATCTCTCGCCACAGGGACCTGATTGATTCCCTGGAGGTAAGGATGGGCACAATGGATGATGCTTTCATAAACGTCACCGGAGGAACGATCGTCTGATGCCCGGCCTCCAGATACCTGCCTCGCTATCCGCGATGACAAAACGGAACATGCTGATGTTCTTCAGGGACAGGATGTCCGTTCTATTCTCATTGCTCGGGGCTTTGGTGGTGATAGGGTTGTATGTGTTCATGCTCCGGGCCTCGTTTATCAGCGGGCTTCCTGAGATAAACTCAGGAATTGCGGCCCGTACCACGGATCTCTGGTTGGTCGCAGGTCTTATGGCCATAGTACCGGTCACAACGACTGGCGGTGCCTTGGGGATATTGGTATCCGATAGATATTCGGGTAGAATCAGGGATTTTAATTCCTCACCCGCTTCGTCCTACTCCCTTACTGGAGGTTATATGCTTTCCACTTTGATCGTTGGGTCGCTGTTGAGCATTTTGACCTTACTATTGGGCATGGTATACATCGTCGCCATCGGCGAGGAGATGCTGTCCCTGATGCAGATGGCCAAGGTATTGGGCCTTCTCCTGATTTCCATACTTTCATCGACCTCCATAATGTTCTTTTTGACCTCGCTGATCTGGAGCGAGGGCGGTTTTACCGGGTTGTCCCTCACCGTCGGCATAATGGCGGGCTTCATCACGGGAGTGTACGTGCCATTAGGCCTTCTCCCCACGTCGGTGGCGTCCTTCTGTTCATTGTTACCGATGACCCATTCCGCCTCATTGTTCAGGGATATAATGGCAGGACCATCGGCGGAGGATATGTTCTTAGGTTCACCTCAGGGAAGCCTTGAGACGTTCCGTGCCGACCTCGGATACGACCTGTATCTCGGAGATTGGATGTTCCCCGAATGGTCGAGTGTCGTGATTATCGTGGCCAGCGCGGCGATATTCTTCTTACTGGCCGTCGCAGTTATGAATAGGAGGTCCAGGGTGTGAATTTCAAGGAAGAGGGTAGGAACTCGGGTATCCTGACCATTAGGGCGATGAGGATGTTCTTCAGGGACAGGGGTTCCGTGATTGCCTCCCTGCTCAGTGTCCTGATCGTCCTGGTTCTTTACGTTACAATACTGAGAAGCTCCATCATATCTGGGTTCGATTCCGAATCCGGCGCATCCGTGCTGGTCGATTCCTGGTTGATAGGCGGGCTTATGAGCATGATACCTATATCCTCCTCTATCGCGGCAATGGGGCTGGTGGTAAGGGATAGGTCCACGGGCGTCCTGGACGATTTTAAGTCGTCCCCTGTGAGCTCGATGTCCATAACCGCCGGATATGTGGTTTCCGCCTTCGTGATCGGGATCCTCCTATCTTTCGTGTTCCTGTTGATAACCGCGTCCTACATGTTCGCGACTGGTTTCGGGTTCTCCGCCGTCGCTATGGGTCAGGCCATGGCCCTGATGGTTCCCTCTGTCTTCTCGTCATGTACCATTATCTTCTTCTTCACATCACTTCTTAGGACGAGGGCGTCCTTCAACGGATTCGCTATGCTGGTGAACGTGTTGATAGGATTCATGACCGGTACGTTCATTCCCATCGGTCATTTCTCGAGTGGGGTACAATCTTCCTTTAACCTTTTTCCGATGAACCATTCCGCCGCGATGTACAGGGATATCTTAGGGGCTCCTGTGCTGAACAACACCTTCGCGGCTACAGGAGATATTCAGGAATACAGGGAATTGCTCGGTTTCGACATATACATAGGGGACTGGATGGCTACACCGGAGTTCGGCGTATTTTATCTGATCCTGTCGGGGGTGTTGTTCTTCGTGCTCACGGTATTGATAATGCGCAAAAGGGGATGAATATCGTTTTAACCATCCCTTTGCATTAATGATGCGTGAAATACGAACTTGTTTGCTTTGATATGGACGGTACGTTGACACAGCACAGGAGCTCCTGGGGATGGGTGCACGATTACTATGAGGTCGACAACACGGATTCCTACGATCTTTTCTGTGCCGGGAAGATAGACGAACCGGAGTTCATGCGCAGGGACATCTGCATGTGGATAGAGAAACATCCCGGGATAACTGCCACCGATGTTGCCAAGACGTTCACCTCCATGCCTCTAACTGGAGGAATACAGGAGACTGTGGCCGCCCTCCGTTTCGAGGGTGCGAGGAGCGTGATAGTCAGCGGAGGTATTGACTTCGCCGCGAAGATGATAGCCGATGAGTTCGGCTTCGATGATTATATCGCGGATTCCCTCGAGACCTGTGAGGCCGGGAAGCTTACCGGCGAGGGGATAATGAACGTGGATCTTCGTGACAAGGGGATTAGTGTCCGAGAGTTTCAGAGGAAATACAAGACGGACAAGGAGCACACGGTCTCGATCGGTAATTCATTCATTGACGTCTCGATGTTCGATAACAGTGCATTGTCCATTGCGTTCAACCCCATCGATGACGAGGTCGTCGAAGCGGCGGATGCCGTGGTCCGTTCGAATAATATGGCCGATGTCCTGGATATTATCTTCGAGTGAATCACTCGTCGTCGTCGAAGTCCATGACGGCATACTGCTTTTTACGGATCTTTCCATAGATGCGGGTGATCTCCTTTGCCTCGGCGGAGCCGTGGCGGATCAGACGTGCCTTGGTCTTTATCGCATGAACGTAACAATCGAAGTCCTCGAAGGGAACCATCATTCCGACGGTGAACGTGTCTTCGGGTTCCGCCTCTATCATCTTGGCGATCGTGCGGTGGTTGTCGTTGATAGAGAACTTGACGTTGATGACTCCGAACTGCTTCACCCAGAGAGATTTTATCCTAGGTGCAGGGATCCTCTTCGTGGTCCTGCCCGACGTTACCTCTATCTTGGTTACGCGGACGCGTTCACCAGTGTCGAGGAAGAATTCGTCACCAATCTCGATCACTTCGTTGCTCATCAGTATCGTCTGAGTAACGATGGTCTCATCGCCATCGCTATAAAGTACCTTTACCGGTAGTTCTTCAGGAAGTCTGATGGTCGTGGCTTCTACGGTACCGCAATCTATACATTTGAATGTCCCAGAGACGGATGCCTTTCCGAATCTTCCTTTCAGTATCTCATGCTCTGTATAATCATCGCATATGGCGCATTCGTAAATGATTATCTCGGGGAGTTCTTCTTCGTTCATGGTTCTTCACATGTTAGTCATGAATGGGCGTCCATGTCCCGGTATGACCACGTCCGCGTATCTCTTTATCATTTTAATACTTTGTAAGGCGGTTTCCGGATCGTAATTAGAAGCAGGCGGGGTCATCTTCCTGAAATTGTTCTCTGTGGGTATGGCATCGCCTGCTATCACGTACCTTTTTTCAGCTTCCACGAATACGCTCATCGAACCTTTTGTGTGTCCTGGTGTGTGAATCAGACGTACACCTGGGACTAGCTGGAACTCATCCTCCTCTATCACCTTGGCGCCTGGAATCTCCTTCTCCTCGCCACTGTGGATATAGACCTTGGCCTTCTGGAACAGGTCAAGGTTCCCGACGTGGTCGCTGTGGGAATGTGTGAGTACGATGTGTTTCACGTCCTTCGGGTATACGCCGATCTGTCTGAAGGATTTCCTGATCATCGGCCTCATGTAATCCGTGCTGGGATCCACCACGATTATTCCGTCATTGGTGTTTATGAGGGTGCATGTGGAATCGGCAACCACCACCATACCCTGTTCATCTTTTTCCAGACGGCCCACGGCTAATATGTCCAACTTGATCATGCGTCCTTATCGGTCACGGAAAGATATACTTCTTCCGTCGGATTTATCATGGGCTTTGGGAGTATGTACTCTATGGATTACGACCCCGAGATAATGATGGAGGAGGATCCTAACGTCTATCCCCCGTCCGAGGACAGTCTACTCCTCATTAGAAGTCTAGATGTCCAACCAGGTGAGTCGATTTTTGAGATAGGGTGTGGTTCCGGGATTGTTTCGTTACATTGTGCCAAAGCGGGAGCCACCGTAACTGCGGGAGATATCAACCCCGCGGCCGTGGAACTGACGAGAAGGAACGCTTTGAAAAATAATCTAGATGTCGAAGTTTTACTTACTGACGTCTATAATTCCGTAAATGGTCGGTTTGACACCTTGATCTTCAATCTTCCATACCTCCCCGTGGACGATGATGTCCCTCTTGCCGAGGCATGGTCTGGCGGCGAGGATGGCCTCGGTCCCCTACCGAGACTTCTAGAGGGGGCTTCCGAACATGGGAAGGAGGGCTGGAGAGTCGTCGTTGTCGTTTCATCCCTGATGGACCAAGGGGGATTGAATGCTCTACTCGAACCATATCGTGTCGAAGTCCTAGGGGATCTTTCGTTGTTCTTTGAAAGATTGAGGGTGCTTCAGATATCAGCCGATGATCTTTGAGATCTCCTCGGCGAGAAGGCGGTTGGCCTCTTTCCCGTCGACCTTTCCTCTGAGTGCACCCATGACCGGGCCCATCAGCGGGCCTATCGCATCCATTCCCTTGCTGCGCACGAACTCCTCGCGTTCCTTGACGATCGAGGCTATTATCCCTGAGGCCTCGGAACTGTCGATGGCCTCAAGTCCAAGCTTCGAGGGTGCCTTGGAGGGTTCGGTACCCTTTGATACCTCACGCAGTACCTCGGGTACGGCTTCTTTGGCAAATTTGTTCTGTGACAGCATATCGAAGATCTCCACGAATGAGTCTTCAGATACATCGTCCATCTGTACTCCTTCGCGCTCGAGTTCGACCCATGTGTTGGTCAATGTGCTTGCCACAACGGATGTTAGGTCAGAGTATCTCACCACGAGCTTCTCGAAGAGCTCGTCATTGTTCTCCCTGAGCATCTGATGTGCCTGCTGGGCGTTGATACCGTACTGTTTCACAAGCCTCTTTTCAATCTCCTCGGGGAACTCCGGCATGTTCTCAATCACCTGAGCAAGCTTATCCTCGGTGATAATTGTCGGCGGCACATCGGTCTCAGGATACATCCTGGCCGCTCCCGGCAGAGGCCTGGAATATCTTGAGGTGCCATCGGGCAGAGGGTCCCTGGTCTCTTCAGGGACTCCTATCAAAGCTTCGTTGGCACGTTCGGCGGCGGCGGTGAGTGCGGAGCCTGCGATATTCTCAGGCGCGGCGCATATCGCGAACGCATCAAACTCATCGGAGAATCCGAGATGTTCCTTCAGGGCGTCCACGTACTCCTGCTCGATACCGTAATTGGGTAGTTCGTCGGAATGGAATATGCCCTTTACTCCTCGGGTTATTGCACGCTGGGCCATCTCCGATCCCAGCCTCAATGTTCCGGATTCACCGTTCAGCACTCCGGCGAAGCCGGGTAGTTTGACTGCCAACACGGCGCCTTTGCCCTTCAGTGCGCCGGAGATTATCTTTGACGGGCAGTCCTTGAATATCTCGGTGACGTTGACAGTCTTGACTGGAACGGCCTTCACACATCTTTCGTTCAGAATGTCTCTGATCTTGAGGAGCATCCTCTGCCTGTTCACCTCATTGCGAACGTAGTCCGGTATGAGCTTCAGGTCCTGTGCCCCTTTTATCTCGGTGCGTGCCCCGCCGGGTATGGATATGTTGATGTCCTCACGTATCGTTCCCAATCCGCGTTTGACCATCTTCGTCGCACGCATCAACGAGCCGAGACGCATTGCGACCTCCATCACTTCCTCGGGAGTCCTCATATCGGGACCGGTGGCCACCTCTATGAGCGGGAACCCTAAACGGTCGGTCCTGTATGTGACCTCGTTCCCCTTGGTCTCTATCTTACGGGCGGCGTCCTCCTCGAGACATACGGATAGTATGGAGATCTTCCTTCCGTTGACCTCCACCTCCCCTCCCGTGGATATTAGCGAGGTCCTCTGAAACCCGCCGGTATTGGATCCGTCCACGACGATTTTCCTCATCGTGTGTATCTCGTCGATTATATCCGCGTTCAGCATGGTTGAGAATGTGAGCGCGGTGTCCATCGCGTCCTTGTCGACTTCGTGGGGGGCTTCCTCGTCCAGTTCGACAAGACATGATGATTCACAGCATTGGTATCTGAAGATCATCTGTCTCTTGTATTGTGCCAGAGCCGCACGGTCTATGACACCCATCTCGCTGACGGTGGGTCTGAGTGTGCGGCGATAGTTGCCTGATCCATCATCGCAAAGTTCGGTGTCACAGGAGCAATACAGCTTCTTGGTGTTCAGCTGTTGGTGGATCTCGATCCCGCATTTCATCTCGAACTCTTCCATCATCTCGTCCTCCTGTCACTGGTCTCGCCTGCAAGCGGGGCCTTCATCAGCTCTATCGCTTGATCTCTACTGTTGGAATTTGCCAGCGTCCACATGAGCTTGACATAGGCGGTCTCGGGCAGCATGTCACCCACTGTGATGACTCCTGCATCAGATAGTTCGTGACCGGTGCCGTAAATGTTATGGTTGGTCGCGCCCCCCAGACACTGGGATGTCATTACCACTATCGTCCCAGAATTCGTCGCCTCCTCAAGGAGAGGGACCAAGTCACGGTTGACGTGACCGAGTCCGGTGCCTGCTATCACGACGCCTTTGCTCCCAAGTATCGCATCCCTGAACATCGCAGGATCCATCCCGGGGAAATATTGGAGGAGTATGCATTTCTCCTCCATGTCCGTCTTGGAATCGATCTTTCCTTTGGAGACCTTCCGCCCTTCGGTGAGATGTTCGATCTTCCCTTCTATGTCTACGATGGCGACGGGTGATGCGTTGATACTGCGGAAGGCGTCGCGACGTGATGTGTGCATTTTCCTTACGCGTGTACCGCAATGTACAGCGAAACGGTCGTCTCCCAATCCTTCCTGCATCACAACGAAAACCCCAGCCCTATCCCCATCAACACAGAACCTGGCACTGGCCTTTAGGTTCCCAATAGCATCGGTGGACGGCCTGTCAGAGGATCTCTGGGCCCCGACCAATACAACGGGTTTTGTTACATCATTGAGCATGAATGATAAGGCGGCGGCGGTGTAGCCCATCGTATCGGTGCCGTGTGGGATTATGACCCCATCGGCACCGTTGTTAATCTCTTCCTCAACGGCGGATGCGATCTTCTGCCAGTGCTCGACGCCCATACCTTCCGAGTACATCGAGAAGAGTACGCGTGTATCGAAGTTCGCTATCTCGGTTATCTCGGGCACGGCATCGATCATCTCTGCGGCAGTAAGCGCGGGCTGAATCTTACCGGTCTTGAAATCCACAACACAGGATATCGTCCCGCCGGTCCCGATCATCACCAGGTTCCTCAACCCCTTCTTGGGTTTCACAGCCTCAGGTTCCAGTTTGACTCTGGTTGGTTCCCCTAATACCTCGATTTTAGAATCCTGGTGCATCCTGATGCCCACGTTGTATCCGCTGTCGAGTTTCAACAACAGCGTATCCAGTGCGCTAAGGTCGTGCCGGGGCATCAATATCCCCGTATATTCGCGTCCTTTGCTTTTGATTGATAGTTTACAGCCTTCGGCCGCACCTGCAGATGCCAGAAGTTTAGATAGTGACTCGGAATAGCTCATTTGAATGCATCCTCATGATGCTACCCGTTTATGATTATTTCCGCGGTGCACGCAGTTAGTATTTATTAAGGTAAACAATGTAGTTATTTCATGCACTTCGTACAAGTGGGTATGGAATTCGACGTCCTCAAAGAGAATTCCAAATTAGCCCATAAGAACTACCGTCTCCTGAAGGAGCACGATATCAGATCGGTGGACTTCATGGGCTCAATAGGATCCGGGAAGACGTCGCTGATAATCAAATTGGCAGAGAAACTGAGGGACAAGGGCGTAAGGGTGCTCGGAATAGCGGGAGACGTCGTGGGCGATGATGATTTCGCAAGGATGAAGGCGTCCGGTATGGACGTCATCAACTGCAACACCGGGTCGGAATGTCATCTGGACTCGAACCTCATAGCCAGATCACTGGCAAAGGTGAATCTCGATGATTACGACGTGTTGTTCATAGAGAACGTCGGTAATCTGGTGTGTCCTGCGGACTTCCCACTGGGAACGGATTACAGGGTTGTCGTCATATCCACCACGGAAGGGGACGACATGGTTAGGAAGCATCACAGCATATTCCTGCATTCGGACATCGCCATACTGAACAAGATGGATATCGCGGATGCCGTCGGCGTGAATCCGGCCGTCATAGCGGAAGATTACAATAAACTCATGGGCGGTCTGAAGGATCTCTATAAATGCAGCGTAAAGAAGGACGAGGGTGTGGACGAAATCCTCGTAAAGCTGAAATTATGAGGTGTTTTTGAATGAGGGTCCTTACGATCGGAGGGGGCGGCAGGGAGTGCGCCGCCGTGGAGGCTTTCTGCAGGGCAGGCTCCAAGGTATATGCGGTTATGAAGAACAGGAATCCTGGCATAATGAAGATGTCCGAGGATTTCCTACTGACGGATGAGAGCAACTTTCCTAGGATCTTGGAATATGCTAAAATGAATGCGATCGAATTGGCGTTCGTGGGTCCCGAGGCTCCTCTGGAGAACGGGATAGTGGATGCCCTTGAGGCAGCGGGGATAACTTGCGCCTCTCCTACGAAGGCCGCCTCTAGGATTGAGACGTCCAAATCCTTCATGAGGGAGCTTGTGGAAAAGTACGATGTCGATGGTAATCTAGGATATGCGTCCTTCAACAGCCCCGAGGGGGTGAGGGAATACCTGGAATCCGTGAACTATGAGGTGGTCGTCAAACCCATCGGTCTGACCGGGGGCAAGGGAGTGAAGGTCGAAGGGGAGCACCTTCACACGATCGATGAGATGATGGGCTACGTCCACGAGATATTCGATCAGAACATAGGAAACGCCGGCGTGATCATCGAAGAGAAGGCTGTCGGCGAGGAATATACGCAGATGGTGTTCTGCGATGGGAAGACCATCGCACCGATGCCTTTGGTGCAAGACCACAAGAGGGCGTATGAGGGTGATGCTGGTCCGAACACCGGCGGTATGGGCTCCTATTCCGATGCGGATCACCTCCTCCCATTCGTCATGAAGGAGGAGAGGGACGCCTCGCTGAATATACTCAAACAGATTGTTAAGGCGATGTCGGATGAGGGTTGCCCATATCATGGCGTCATGTACGGTCAGTTCATGCTCACAAAGGACGGGCCCAAGATCATAGAGATCAACGCAAGGTTTGGTGACCCGGAGGCCATGAACGTCCTGCCGATACTCGAGGACAGCTTCGAGAAAATATGTTGGGACATGGCAAACGGTACGTTGGGTGAGAACGTGAGGTTCGCAAAAAAAGCCACCGTGTGCAAATATGTGGTGCCCAAGGGATACGGGACGATGCCCGAGACCGGTCATGAGATCAGGGTGGACGAGGACGAGATACATAGGGCGGGTTCGAGAATATATTACGCCAACGTGGACATCAAAAATAGGGCGATAGTCGTCACCGGCACATCACGTTCCATAGGTATCGTCGGCATAGACAATTCACTTGAAAGTGCGGATTGGAACTGTGAGACGGCTCTTAGATTTGTGATGAGCGATGGCATAAGGGTAAGGCATGACATCGGAAGACGGGACTTGATTCAGAAAAAGGTCGACCGCATGAAAGAGATCCGTGGAGCATGAAAAGAATCGCCATCAAGATAGCCTACATGGGCAAAGGATTCTACGGCTCCCAGAGGCAGCCGGGACTTAGGACCGTTGAGAGCGAGGTCACCAAAGCCATCGAGGATGTCTGTAACAATTCGATAGATGACGTGTTCTTAAGATTCGCCAGCAGAACCGATAAGGGCGTCAATGCCACAGGGAACGTCATAGCATTCTATACAGATTTCAAGGATCCGGTGGCTCTGTTGAAGGCTCTGAACGCGGTGTCATGGGGGGTGTTCTATCATTCGTACGCCCTGGTGCCGAATGATTTCAAAATAAGGACCGCCCATTCCCGCACATACCGATATGTGATGCCCGCGGAGGATATCGATATAGAACGCGCACGTAGCTGTGCATCACTTTTCGTCGGGGAACACGACTTCTCCCGTTTCTGTATATATGATGGTAGGGAGACCTTGGGTCTGATTAGAAAATCAGAGATAACAGAGGACGGGGACTACCTATGGTACGATTGTAGCGGGAGGGCGTTCCTGTGGAATCAGGTCCGACGCATGGCATCAGCGATAATATCCGTCGGTCGCGGTGAGGCTGAGAACGAGGATGTGTTAAGGGCCCTAAAAGGCGAAGATAGGTGTTTCGGTCTCGCGAGGGCGGATGGCCTCACACTCTGGGATATCGAATACAAGGATACGGAGTTCATAGTCCCGGCTAAGGCTGTTTTCAACAAGGCGATGAGGAAGGAGCTATACCTCAACAAGATCAGGGATTCCTTCTTCACTTCAATTTTAAACATCCGATGACATATGCCGTATCATGAAAGGACTCAAGGAATTACTGGATGTTGTGGAAAAACGTTTTACCGCAGCGGAAAACAGCAGAGAGAACGTGATACGCTCGTCCCGTGAGATCATCAGGAGCTCTAAGAAGATCATACACTCGATTCACGAAGGTAAACTGGACGGGGACGAGGTCGATAACATATCGGAACTTGTCAAGAAACTGACAATCGAGATAGATATGGATGCCGGTCTTCTGCGCTCGGGACCTGCGTCCGATGCGTTATCTGAATATGCGGAGGCGATAATCCTGAAGGACGTCCTATCTTCGGGTAAGGTCCCCTCGTTCATCGACCTTGGGATAGACGAGAGATCCTGGGTACTAGGTCTAGCTGATACCGTTGGGGAGCTGAGGCGCATAGTGCTGAAGAACCTGATGGATGGCGACCTGGATGGCGCCGTATCCATATTCGAGATGATGGAGGACATCGCCGACGGCATCTTGATGTTCGACGTACCTGACGCCGTGGTCCCGATAAGAAGGAAACAGGACATCGCAAGAGGGATCATCGAGCGTACCCGATCCGATATAACCACGGCTGTCGTGATCTCTAAAAAATAATATCATACGGGGGTTTCCCCCCGTTAAGAATTTTAACGTCTTCCTTTGGGCTTACCGTAGTTCTTCACAGGCTTGCGGATGATGTATATCAGCACCAACATCAAGATCACAAACAGGAGCGCCATGATTATGGTCGCCCATTGGTAATCGTTGTGTCCTACGTAGAACTCCCCCTCTTTGATGACTTCGCCGTCCTCGGTCACCGCTTTGTAGGTGTGTCTTCCCTCACTGAGGGAGGTTACCCATTCGTAGCTGACTTTCTTCGATCCACCAGGTTGAAGGTTGCTCACGTCCGTGTCGCTGCCCTCGACGGGTTCGCCGTCCACTAGGAAGCTAATCGTGGTCGTTGCGGCGACGTCGCTGCTGTTAGTGACGTTTGCGGTCAATGTGATGGGTACGACGACCCTCAAGACCGCCTGACTTGAACCTTTCAGTTCGGTTTTGTCGATGCCGACCGTTCCTTCGTATTCGACGACCACCCTGTACGTGCCGGCCGAATCTGGTGCCGTTATCGTAAGCGTTTTGGAATCGTTTTTACTTAGCGTCCAAGACGAGGGTGTGACTGCTCCAGATAACTTATCACCGTTTGAATTGATGAGATATGCTTGGAACTTGACGCTACCGTCTGCCGTAAAGTCGTCTTCGTAGTAGAACGGCGCGACATAGGTTATCTTGCCTCCGGTCTTGACGATGTAATCGTCCTCCGGTTCCACATTGAAGTATTCAGCATAGGATTCCTCGACGGCGGACATCATGAAGAGTCCCCCTACCAGTATCAGCGATAGTACGCTGAGAACAGACATTACTTTCTTCGTGTGAACACCCCCCTCTTGGAACCTAGCCAAACAATCAGCACGATGAATACCACGCTCAGCAGGGTTAGTACCCAGAACGCGGGCTGCATCGCATTACCTTCGCCGTAGATGTTGCTGCCTCCGACGTTTAACGACGTGTCAAGGGTCAACTCCTTTGGAATGAGATTTATTGTGACCTTGTTTCCACCCTCGTCGTCCTTAAGTTCGGGCGATTCCGATAATGATGATACGGCAACTTCGATGCTTAATTCAGGTATCTCTGCGGCATGGCCTGTGATGTTCATCACCTTAACATAGAGCACCGTGTCCGAATAACCTGCGACATCGAAATCCGTTGCGCCGATCACGCGGCCGTTCTCATCGGATATCGTATGGATCCAACCCCCTGGCATCGCACCATCCAATGTTATGCTGGCATTCATCAGGTAGTTTGCATCGTTCCTTATCGTTATCGCATAAAGGTATTCGTCATCGGTCTTGACATCGGGCCTTCCCCCTTCGCCGGCGATCATCACGGTCACCTTGTTATTCGAACTATCGACAGTGACGTAGCCATGGCCTATTTCTCCTGTGGCCACGGTAGTGCCCTTCAAATCGACAATGGAGACTTTCATCTCGGAGTCCCCATCGCCGATCTTATCGGGATCGAATGTTCCGGATATATCGGACAGAGTGGATATGGCGGTTCCGCTAAGGGTCACGGTGTAATATCTATCCAATTGCCACGGACCTATAGCCTTTATCGCGTACGTCTTCGTACCAACATCAACCACCGGGTCGACTTCCAGGTCAAACTTGAATTCCCCATTGACAACAGATGTGACGTTTTTCACAGTCAGGATGGGTTTGTCGGTAACTTGGATCAGGTCCCCATTACCGGTGAGTTGAGCGTTCGTTACAACGATGCCATCGACAGGCTCTGCCGGTATCGTCGCGATTAAGTCTCCGGTGTATTCACATTCCCCTATCGCACCCGAGGGCTTAGCGTTGACTTTAAACGATATATTAACCGAGCCTGGAGCCGAAGGCACGTCCATCTCATATTCGCCGTCTTTCACATCGGTGAACAGAATTTTAGTGCCTATCGTGACCCTTGCAGTACCGTCTCCGTCGACGCCGACGTATCCTTTCAGAGTAACTTTGTCTTTGAAATCGAAAGTAGTTTCATCCAATACGGTGCCGTTAAACGTGACGTACGCGATCTTGTCGTCTTTTACAGCTTTGAATTGGTATGATGCTCCGCTCTTAAGCAGATAGTTTACATCGTTTTCGGATTCCATCTTTACCTTGTAATGGGTATCGCCCTCATTATTCGGGTCTGTTTCGACAGTCACCTTAGCTTCGCCCTCGTCTATTGTTACAAGAATCAGACTCCCAACTTCAGTACCTGAATCTACAATCAGCTTGGTTTGTCCTATGAACACCTTGACTTCGCTGTAAGTGTACGTCTCCTCATCGACTTTGACGACGCATTTGTACTTGCCGGGCGTGACGACCTTCGTCTCGCCGGTCTTGAAGTGATAGCTCGGAGGATCGGTTGTTCCGTAATTCCAGAGCCATGTTTCATCCGGTACCGTTATTTTGGACTCAGCGATTTCGGACTCAGCGATCTTTCCGATGCTCACGTTGAATGTCTTGGATACACTGGATGTTCCGGCTGTAACGCTCTCTTCGAAATCCGTCCAGGATACCGGACCTTCGGTGACGTCAGCTACACTGACTGTCGCCTCCTTGTTGCTAGGTATTATGATGATGGATTTACCGTCTGTTCCCGTGGTTCCGAATATCGTGTCATCTCCGATCTTCACAGAGACTTGCCTGAATGGAAGTCCCTTCGTACCGTCCGCACCTGATGCGAACGTTAACGATACCGTCAGCTTGCGACCGTCGTCGGTCTTGAAACTCTCACCCACGTTGTCTTCGGGCGTATCGGATACGGTTATCTCCTTAATGGCGCAAGATCCGTCATCGCCCACTGCGTATGCGGTGTATTCGCCTTTAGGCAGTTTCGCGGACAATATTCCGTCGTCACCGGCCGCATAGGTCAACGTCAGACCGTCGGCACCGAAGAACGTCACCGTTCCGGAGATGGGCTTGTCAGACTTCGAGTTTAGCGTAGCATTGTATTCAACGAGACTTTCTTCGGCACTGAGTGTTGCATTATAGATTCTGACCTTGTCATCATTTAGGATGGTGAATGTCGTGTCTCCGACGGTCGGCAACATGATTTCGCCAGTTCCCGTGGATGAATAACCAGGTGCCAAGGCTATTATTTCGCCTGC
>DATERX010000027.1:0-6559 GCA_035271165.1 Candidatus Methanomethylophilaceae archaeon | reverse complement strand
CAAGTCAGTATAATGTAAACTGACATCAATACGTGTGCTATCTGGTGACTTTATCCATAGATTATTATCGGCTATATATGCGAGCTGCACTAGGGGGTCAGCCGATCCATTAGGCCTATAAAGTTGAAGTTTACCTTTGTTATCTTTTATGGGATTACCATATGAATCAATCTTTAATACATAATAACCCGATGTTTTCCCCATCTTGAAAGCACCATCACCGTATGGCGTCCGTATTGACACCTCGGTATTATTTTTTTCACCATCTACAAATATGGCGAAATCTCCGTTATCTATACTTAATTTTGAAACCTGTGAAACTAAAACCAACCCTGCCCCCTTACTACCGACTAAATCATAGGCTTCAAATCTTGTAGATTCTCCGTTTCCCAAGGTGACTGTAACGTTATTACTGACAATATTAAGATATTTATTCGCATCAAAATATGAGCCATCGCCAACTTTGATGACGGAATCCGGATTAGATATTATGAAAGAAACCTCGTTACCTGAGACAGAGACCGAGCTCGAAATGGAAGAGTAACCCACGCCGACCATCGAAGGAAATAGCAATAATATTAGGGCAGCAGGAATCACGAGTAATCTTAGAAAACGACCTCTCTTCGATTCGTACTCGTTCATATGCTCACAGCAGGCATTCCCGCTCTCGCTGCGTCGGTCATTAGAGCTTCAAGCACGGCTGCCCTATTCTTTGAAGATGCTGTGATTGTTCTACTGAAGCAATACATTTCTAGGTCCTGGTTCAAACAACTCTCAACAGTTAAAATACTGTTAATGCCGTTTATCTTTTTCAATTATAATTTTTTGTTATTAATAACCTTGTCACATACAAATTCTTAACAGAGTGAATCAGTACATAATTCAAAGTGACAAAATCCGACCGTTGATGATATTCTCCATAAAGTCCAATGAATACAGGCATAAAATTTCAATAAATCTATATCTAATCCATCCGGCAATTAGGTCAACGATTCAATAATCAGATTATGTCCCGACAGGGGCAAACACGATCCTAAGGGGTGTCGAACCTGCGGTCGCATCTTTATGATGGAAGGAGAAGGCAGTCATCTCACCCGCATTAGTCCTAATCCACAGATCATTCGATGCAATATACTGAATCTGGTCTTCGTACGTGGAACCATTAGCCTTTTTGAGTTGACCATCGATTATCGTGAAATAACCCTTCGGGGGAATCGATTGAGCTTTGATCTCATAATCAACGTTATTTATACTGATGTAACATTTCCAGTTTATATCCAAGAATATGCAGAATGCACCCCTCAGATCAAATTCAAGGTCCTGCCATTGTTCTAGGTTCACTGTGGGGGTAACATCATAGGATGTGGCTGTGGACGGCTCACCGTCTATTATGATGGGAATAGAGACGGGTTCCGGAGGCTCGATACATCCGGCCGTAGTATTTTCGTCAGGTATGATCTGTTCAGTATCAGTACTAATTATGACGGATACAGAATTATCCGTGATCGAAACTGAACTTTGTGATATGGAATAACTGACTCCAGCCAGTGACAACGTGAGAAACATCATAAGGATAGTTCCCACTAGGAAAAGACTAGCGAATCTACCTGATTTCCTGGAAACTATCATTTTATTTCTCCTATCTAACATCGCCGACCCGATCCATTGCGAGTCTTGTAAGATCCAACTACGTTATACATCAACTCAAAGTATATAATTAACTGCGTTTACTTCAAATTATTTAAATTCAATTATAAATATGTTTCTTTAAAGCGTGTTCCTCACCCCGATAGGTTCTGAATCCTCATTAAAATATTAGACTCAAATAAGAAACAATAAAAAAGCCGTCTCGATTTATACTTTTAATATCTGACCAATCCAGTTCGATCTTATGATGATTACAAAAAGGCGAGACATTCAGGTAGCTTTTTCACACCGTATCAAAAAATAGAGTCACATAATCCCTACCATCGTTGTACGCATCAACATCCAGCCAAAAGCAAAAAAATTCTTACCTCAAGACTCCAGAGGAGATTACTCCAACCATCGTAATGTTCATTGCGATAACTATAAAAAAGCCGTAGTATATTTCCTGGTTAGGTAAAATATATGAACCATGGAGATAAACACGAAATGCATCATGTGCACGATAATTGTTGCAATGATGAAGATATTGAATATTATTATGACAGCGGTTGCCAAGAGGAGAGGATACCTCTCATAGGCGAAGATGCACCCGCATTTGAAGCAAACACGACAGGAGGCAAGGTAAACTTCCCTGCAGACTACAAGGGAAAGTGGGTCATACTGTTCTCACATCCTGCGGATTTCACACCCGTCTGTTCCACGGAGTTCATGACCTTTGCGGCCATGTCCGATGACTTCAAGAAGCTCAACACGGAACTCCTCGGCCTGTCTATCGACTCGATCCACTCCCACATCGGATGGCTCAGATCCCTCTGTAACATCGAATGGGGGCCCCACAAGAAGGGAGAGGAGATACCCTTCCCCGTCATTGAAGACGTGAGCATGAATGTCGCTAGCAAATATGGAATGGTACACGACCCGAACACCACTTCGGCTGTACGTGCGACATTCATCATAGACCCCAAGGGAATAATCAGGACCATCCTCTACTACCCGGCAAGCACCGGACGTAACATGGAGGAGATCAAGAGGATCGTAATAGCCCTTCAGAAGGCCGACAAAGATAATTGCGCCACTCCTGCCAACTGGCAGCCTGGTGACGACGTCATCATACCTGCACCCGGAAGCTGTGGTGCCGTAAAGGACCGTACGGATGAGGTCAAGGCCAACAAGGACCTGTACTCTCTGGACTGGTATCTTACCTTCCGTAAGGAAAAGAAGTAAAATCATTTAGGGGCGAAAGCCCCTTTTTTAATATTTTATAAATTTTGGTAAATGGTTTCCGTTAGACTTTACGCTGTTCAGTTGAACATTTGGTCTTCCGGTATGTGCTCGTTCTCGAAGTAATACTGTGAAGTCTCCTTCTGAGAACTTGTGACATCCTTTGAAAGTCCCTTGGTGTACGAACCGTAACGCCTCTTGATCTGTTCCTCGACGGGCATGGCACGTTTCAATGCGGAAGTCACATGGTCTGCGGTTATCAGCCCGGCACCTTCCGTGACTGCAATGTCCCCGGCTGCGCGGATCAATCCACCCATTTCCCTGAGCCTTAGCGTTAGGGAGTTGTTCTGATCGTCCACTCTAGCCCTGCGACGTCCTTCCTTGATGAGCTCCTCCACAGCAGGTATGTCTGCGTGGGGGATGCGCCCGTCCTTATCTATCTCTTGGGCGACGAACTGAGCGTACATAGCACGGTTCTCGTCGTTATCGGGCATAGCAATGTCAACCAACACCTCGTAACCGTTACCGATTATACGTGAACGCAGAGGGGACAGGATCTTCTCGATATCCTGTATGTTACATGCGGCGACTAATATGAAGTCACAGGGAACATCATCAACCTTGACACTAGCTCCTGCCGACTGCGGGTTGTGTCCGCTGATCGGGAACATCTTGTCCTGCATAGCCGTCAGTATGTATCTCTGGAGATTTCCAAGATGGGATATCTCGTCGAGGAATAGTACACCCTCGTGAGCCTCATGTATCGCTCCTGCGACGACCCTTTGATATGACGGTGAACCTAATTTCTCGTGTCCGCCGTAGGGGTCATGTAGCACGTCTCCCAGAAGCTCAGTCTCGGACGAACCCGTCGCCATCACGAATGGATTCCGGTTCAGTTTCACCAGGATTTTTCTATTCTTGGTACTCTGAGCCTGTTGCCTTTTCTCTAAGGTTTTCTGGTCCAGCATACGTATCATATCTCCATCCCTTTCGAATACCACCGTCTCCTCGGTACCATCGGCAAGGGTGCGTGTTGTGTTCACACGTTCCTTCCCGGCCAAGGTGGCAGCCCCTCCGAATGAAGCCATAAGATTACCGAACAGGTCAGCGAACTGGGCGTTCATACCAGTACTGGATTTGTTCGTCTGACAGTTAGGACAGACAAGCTCATCCGGGTTGGAGATCGTCCCGCAGTTTTTACATCTGAACCCGAGCCTCTCAGCAACATTGGGGGGTGCATGTTCCGGCTCGAGGATCTTACCTCCAGTCTCGGCATCGAGCTCCCTTTCAATCTGTACGCCGGTGCTGTCTACGACCTCGACGAGAGGTCTTTCACTGTTCTCCGGATTCTTTACGATTCTAATCTCGTATTCTGGTTTCGGGAGGTTCATAGATAGGGCCTGGGCAATCATCGACTTGCCGGTACCCGGAGGTCCGACCAGCAACAAGTTCCTGCGCTGTTTGGCGGCGATCTTTGCCATCTCGATGGCTTCATTCTGCCCAAGCACCCGATCCAAGGGATCCTCTGGAAGGAGTATATCCTCTGTAGAGGACAGCACCGATACGTCATTCCAGGTTTTTACAGATCTTTTTTCCGTCATCATAATCCTCAATAGAAGTCGTCTTTCGACCAAATGACTATACCCACGGGCAACTTGGATATTTTACCCTTACGAGTGGCCACGACGACGCCGATCTTCCTCTCATCACATATATCCACTATCCTCTGGGAGATAACTCCATCGAATACGATAGAAGTAACGTCCTCCTCACCCTCCTTCAGGGTATCGGCGAGACTCTTGACCGCGACTTCCTTGATGACGTTCTTATCTGCATCCAGAAGTTTTGCGTTATGTGTGGATGCCATTTCTGCGAGCATCTCCTTGTAGAATGTCTGATCCTCCGTGAGGTTTTTCTCAGGGCGTCTCGAGGTAGTCTTCCTTGCGCGAAGGGTCCTTGTAGGCTTCTCCTCCACAATCTTGCCCTTATCCTCAACGACTTCGACCTTAGTCTCCTCTTTGGACACTACCTTAGGATCCTCTCTCGGTTCTCTCTTCTTGAACCTCTCGGCTGCCTCGGTGTTGAACTTATCGTTTCTGCGACCGCTGTCCTCATTGGACCTTACGTTCTGGCGACGTTCCTGCTGATTGCTGCGAGTTTTACTTGGCCTGGGAGTTTCCTCTTCGTGCTTGTCTTCCACGGTGATGTGGTTCATTTCCATATATTGGTCCGCAGGCATTTTGTTGCGAAGGCACTTAACAAGCTGTTTCTGTGTAAGTTCCTCAACTTCCTGTGAACGGGGTGCACGAGCAACGAAATCAACCTCTGCGACCTGGAAAAGTTCCTTGAGAATCAATTCTCCGCCTCTGTCCCCATCGACGAATGCGGTGACGACCCTTTCCTTGGAAAGTTCCTGCACCGTCTCGGGTATATTCGTTCCTTCCACGGCAATGGCGTTCTTTATGCCTGCCCTAAGACAATTAAGGACATCGGATCTTCCCTCGACGACGATGATGGCCTCTGCGTCCCTAACATTAGGTCCAGCGGGGCATTTGTCCTTTCCGTAGGATATAATCTCCTCTACTTGCAACGTCATCCTTATGTTATCGATAAGGTCGGTACTGGTCCCCTTGGACTGTGTGAGAAGTTCCTGGAGGAGTTCCTTGGCGCGTCCTGCGACCTTCTCCCTTTTGGATATTCTGACATCTTCGATGCTGGTAACTCTGATAGTTGCTTTACAAGGACCTACGCGGTCGACCGTCTCGAGGGCGGATGCGAGAAGGACGGTCTCGACCTGGTCGAGGCTCGAGGACATAGTCACGTTCCCTTCGGACCTTCCGCCTTTGGAGTGGACTTCAACCTCTATACGTCCTATTCTTCCTGTTTTCTGAAGGTCTCTGAGGTCGAGATCATCGCCTAGGAGACCTTCCGTTTGACCGAAGATAGCACCCACGACGTCGGGTTTTTCCACGACACCGTCAGCGTTCATCTTCGCCTTTACCAAATACTTTGTAGCTGTTGGATCTGCGTACATTTTCTAATTCTTCCTTTGTAAGGAAATTATACGCCCTGCTCAGCTCCTTTCACGGACCATCTGTCCGAACGAACCGTATTTCGTTTCACCCCTATTTTCCCGCTCTCCGGGCTCTTGGAGTTATGTAGTCTTGCAACCCGATCTTACCGACGGGGTTGCTGATTGATAGTGAATCAGTGAACAGGGAGTATGTCAATTCCCTTGACATGCCCATAGTACATCATATTTATAAGGGTTTGTAAAATGAATAAACCTTACTTTCAGAGTCTGGAGGTGTTCTCAGAATCTTTCCATACCAGTTCATCTTCATCCATATTAATTATATTTATTTGATAGGTGTATTTGCTATTTAGGTGTAATTACGTCAATTGACGTCCATAATATCTAATATCTTATGAACGCTGTTATATATTAGCTTTAAGTGTCACATTGATAGATATTAGGTATTCACAATGAGAACTACGTCTAAGATATGTAAAGCAGCCCCTTTGATCTTATTCCTGGGAGTAATCACTTTAGCGATTCTGCTTGTGATATTCACCAGTAGTTCCATCTGACTTGTCACTAAGACCTCATATAACTTTCATATACTCGGTGTCGGCGCCGACCTCTTTCATAAGCTCATAGGTCTCCCGGTCGCACGTGAATAGGATTATC
>DATERX010000026.1:0-60230 GCA_035271165.1 Candidatus Methanomethylophilaceae archaeon | reverse complement strand
CCTCTTAAGGGCACGTTATCCACGTGTTACTGAGCAGTCCGCCGAGTCCATTACGACTCTCGACTCGCATGTCTTAATCGAATTCCTATAGCGGTGGCCGCCGGCAGGATCAACCGGAGTCAAATCCCTATGACATATTGTATCGTCTTGGATGGATGAAAATTTCGAAACTGGCAGTTTACCATGTTTCACCGCTGTCCTGTCAAACGGCTCACTCATTGTGCGAATGTTCCGTCTAACAGAACATTCGTAGCATCGAACGTCAGAGTTCAAGAGATCACGCACATTGCGGAGATCTTGACTCTCCATATTGGCGAGCTCGTATCCAGCATGCCGAAACATGCCGAGTTATTTGCTCGCATCTCCTCGTAATGCGGTGGAGTATATAACGGTTTTGATTCCGTCACTCCCCTTTGCATTGCGGGGAATCGTACAATAACCAATTTGTATAAAAAGCCATGCTATGACTAGCCCAGATTATGTCTTGACGGATACTTCTAATGCGTTTATTTGGATGATAGTAGAGAATTTTGGACTCTTTAGACTCTTGCAGCGTCAGCGAGATGCCTCGTATGGATGATGTTTGGAGTTCTAGAACCGCCGATCTGATTTGCGAGGCGTATCCAAAACTTTAATAGCGAAACCACATACCCCCTCCAAGCTGTGGAGGTAGCCCAGCCTGGTAAGGCGATAGACTGCTAATCTATTGTCCCACAAGGACCCGCGAGTTCGAATCTCGCCCTCCACGCCATTTATCTTATAATCATGGCATTTTACGAGTGCGTTCGTTATTCCGACTTGTTACCTTTGTCTATTGTTCTATGTTTACATACGCTCGCGCGTGCGCGTGTAATATAAAGTATTGACAATGGATAATACTCAACAAAGGAGTATTAAACATCTTAATCGATAGTCATCTATGAGATTCCTTGTCATCACCGACTTCCATCAGAAGAGGTCTAAATTAGAATTGATAAATTCAAGGATACGCGAATACCAACCGGATTTCACGCTGTTCCTTGGAGATGTCACCGATATGGGCACAGGAGAGGATGCCGCCGGGATAATACAGGATATAGATTCCAAGGTCTACGTGATACCTGGAAACTGCGATCCTAGGGATATGCCTGAGAAGATCTCTAATGTCGCCCAAGACATGCATGGTAAAGGTGCGGAGATCGATGGCCAGTATTTCGCAGGCCTTGGAGGATCTAACATAACTATATTCGGCACTCCTTTCGAACTTACGGAGGATGAACTGTACAAGGGACTCAAGCCCATATCTAAGAAGGGCATGATTCTAATGACTCATGTACCATCATACGGTATACTGGATACCATCCCTTCCGGGCAGAATGTCGGAAGTAAGTCGGTAAGGAGAATCGTGGAAGAATTCAGCCCAGTCGTTGCATTGTCTGGACATGTCCACGAGGCCATAGGCGCAGTTGAGAAGGACGGGACGTTGTTCGTAAACCCTGGGCCCGCGAGAGAGGGTTATTCGGCCATAATAGACATTAAGGACGGTAAAGCCGAAGCCATATTACTAGGTCCTAGGGATTGATTTAATCGCAAACCTTTTTATAGGGTATTATTCTAGTGGGTTTGATTGAAATGGCACTTTGGCAGGGTAAATCCAAAAGAAAGGCTACTGGCGGCAGGCGTGTACTGTGCGCTGGAAAAAGAAAATTCGAGATTGGTAGAGAGAAACAGTTCACCAGAATTGGACCTCACTCATCAAAGGCATACCGTGGACTTGGCGGTAATGTGAAGATGGGAGTCCTTATGGCAAACTATGCTAACGTTATCGATAGAAAGACTAACGTTACAACAAAGGTCAAGATCAATACAGTTACATCCAATCCCGCTGACCCCAACTACGTTCAGCGCAACATCCTGAACAAGGGTGCGACCATATCCACCGAAGCCGGTGACGCGGTCATTACATCCAGACCTGGTCAGGATGGCGTAATAAACGCTGTACTTCTTTAAGGCCTTTTCAAATACAAGGGTCGTCAGTGCCGACGGCCCTTCCTGCCTTATTTTTCCAATTAGTTTTAATCATATCATGTGATATGTGTTCAATATGGCCTATGATGAAGACAACGCTATTATGCTATGGCCGGAATATTTCGATATCGAAAGATCCCGTTCAGAGGGGCGCAGGCTTCCCAAAGCACTGTGTGTAAAAAATCCGGACCTTGATATAATTGCAAAGGGAGCCATGATCTTAGATCTGGAATACAAGGTCCTAGATGGTATGGCGTACCCTGGGAATGCTCTTGCCAAGAGAGGCTGCGTACGCGTGGAGAAAGGTAAGATGAAAAAAACTGAAATACTTCCGCTTATCGGCGAGATCCTGGTCAAGAACAAGAAGTGATCGAAATGATTCCCGCATCGGAATCCCGAATCTTGGATATCAACGCAGAAGCACTGGGAGTCGATACTGTCGAATTGATGGGTAATGCCGGTGCGGCCTTGGTCGAGGTGTTGAGACGTTATACTGGAAAGAGATTCCTTTTCGTATGTGGGTCTGGTAACAACGGCGGAGATGGTTTTGCCGCCGCGGGTATGATCGAGGACGAGAATGTGACAGTTTGTTTGCTCAAACCCGCATCTTCCATTAATTCCGAAGCTTCAAGAAAATTCTTTTCTAAATTGGATTGTCCTATAATAGGTATAAAGGATATCAATCTGAATGAGTATGATGTCGTTGTAGATTGTGCTCTGGGAACAGGAGCCTACGGGAAACTTAGAAGTCCCTTTTCGGATTTCGTTGACCTTTTAAGGCCCTTCGATGGCGTAATAGTATCTGCCGACGTCCCCTCTGGTCTTGGGTGCGATACACAGATTAACCCCGATGTAACTGTGACCTTCCATGATTCAAAGGAGGGCATGACCGAGGAGAACTCGGGCGAGATCATCATTGCTGATATATGCATACCTGAAAAGGCCTCCCGATATTTGGGTCCCGGCGATATGCTGAGATATCCCGTCCCCGTTCACGACAGCCATAAAGGCTCTAACGGAAAGGTCATGATCATCGGAGGCGGTCCCTATTTCGGTGCCCCTGCCATGTCTGGTCTCTCTGCCTTGCGAATCGGTGCGGATATTGTGAACCTAGTCGTGCCTGAGAACGTCGCGTCTATTGTGGCCTCTTACTCGCCTGTTTTTATTATGAGAGATCAGCTGGGGCGCGGAGATGATGTTTGCGAATTCCTTGACCGTAGACATGTAGTTCAGCTTCTGAAGGCTTCAAATGATTTTGATGCCGTACTAATAGGTCCTGGTCTGGGAGATGACGAAGCAGTGGCGAAGGCAGTAATGAGTTTCGTATCCCGTTGCAAAATTCCCATGGTCATAGATGCTGACGGAATTGGAGCTATAGGAACTGGTTTCAAATCAGACGTACCGATCATCTTCACTCCCCATAAAGGAGAATTCATGAAGCTTGGAGGTAACGGCGAGTGTAAAGAATCGGATGTATCCTCTCTTGCATCATCGATGAATTCAGTCATACTTCTAAAAGGTGAGACAGATATTATATCGAACGGCGAACGGACCAGGTTGAACACAACGGGCACCCCTGCCATGACTGGTGCGGGTACTGGTGATATCCTTGCAGGGATTGTTGCTGGCCTACTTTCCAAGGGCATGAGCCCTTTCGATTCCGCCTGTCTCGGAGCGTATATCTGCGGTAGGGCTGGAGAATATGCGTTCGAGACTAGATCCTACGGAATGATCGCCACGGACCTTTTGGACGGAATATCACATACTTTGTGCACAGGGCTCAGGAGATCATGATCGACATACAGCCCGTCATAGGCGTGCCTGCTCTGAGATATGATAGGATATTTGTGATAGGTGACCTTCACATAGGTCTGGAATCACATCTAGGGTCTAAAGGATTTCATCTTGTTTCCAAGACTTGGGAGATGTTCGACACCATAATCCGTGAATCGGAAGAGTGCGACAGACTGATCATTCTAGGAGACATTAAAGATTCAGTACCCGGTACTTCGAAACAGGAATATCGGGAGATTCCCGAGTTTTTTGACAGGTTACTGGAGCATTTCGATGAAATAGACCTCGTCAGAGGGAATCACGATACGCTCATCGAGGAGTTTCTCCCTGGCGAAGTGAGGATACGTCCTGCGACAGGTTTGAAGGTAGATAGAGTGGGATTCATTCACGGACACACATGGCCTTCCGAGGATGTCATGGATTGCGACATTCTGATTATGGCTCATAATCACCCGGCAGTTATGTTCCGGGATGGCATCGGGAAGGTGACGACAGAGCCTTGTTGGATGCGGGGTGATTTCCTGCCGGGACCTTCGGAGAGATATGAGAAGCTTCCTGATAAGTTCGTGGTGGTTCCTGCGTTCAACCGTATGTTGGGAGGCTCCCCCATTAATGTAATCGGAGAGAACTTTCTAGGCCCGTTACTCAACAGCGGACTCATGGATCTCGATAATTCCAAGATATATCTTTTGGACGGAATGAATCTGGGAAAATGTTCGGATCTTCATATATCCGGACAGTCCAGCTCTCGCTGGAAGAAGAGAAGATAAAGAAAATTAAGATGTTTGAAGGAGGGGCTTGCCCCTCCTGTTTCAACCTTAGCTGCGACTGATCACGTCAAAGATCGTGCCGTCTGCGCGCCTGATTTCTGCCGTCATAGGCATCTGACCGGGCAGACTGTGTGTGGCACAGGAGTTGCAGGGATCATATGCCCTGAATGCCATCTCCACCATGTTCAGCAGACCAGGTGATACCTCGAAGTTCTTGATCAGGCCCTTGGCCACCTTGGCAACGTCACAGTTGATAGGTCCGTTGTTGTTGGTAGCTCCGACGATCAGGTTACACTTGGTGACCAGACCATCTTCGTCACACTCGTAATCGTGTATGAGGGTTCCTCTCGGAGCCTCGACGATACCGACACCGCGTCCTCCTGGCTGGAGGTCGTGCTGTTTGACGTTCGGATCCATCAGCCTGTCATCCATCAGCATCATTTGGCACTTCTCTGCGGCATGGAGTAATTCTATAACTCTAGCCCAGTGGGTGACAAGCGAGTGCTGTACCGGCCCTTCTATGCCTAGATCCTTGAAGAATCCCTTGGCGTATTCGAACTCGGCCTGTGCGAGCGGAGTGGGTATGCTTTCCGACGTGTTGAACCTAGCCAGAGGCGCTGCGCGGTAAAGACCGCTTTCCGGGCCTACAGTCATTCCCTTGTAACCTACGTTCTTGAGATAGGGGAATTTCTGATAGCTCCATTCTTCGGTTGCTTCAGCGATGTGGTCCAGATAGTCTGCTTCATCGAACTTGGCGTACTCCTTACCCTTCTGGTCCACAACCCTTACCTGTCCATGGTGTAGCTCCATCTGGTTCTTGTCATTGACAATTCCCATGTGGTAGGTCTCGTTGTAGTAGAGATCGGTGTTGGTTATGATGTCCACGTAATCCTTGTTCGCAAGGACGACGTCCTTGAAAACCTGCATCGTGGTCTGACCAAATTCTACCATGTCGTTCGCATATCCGAGCATTTCCTTCTGCTCATCGGGTTTGATGGGCTTGGTCACTCCGCCAGGTACTGCCATGACGGGGTGGGTAGGCTTACCTCCGATGATGGCCTGGATCTTCTGTGCCTTTGCACGAGTCTCCAGGACAGCTGCTCCAAGTTCCAACCCTACGCGGTCAACGACACCAAGGACGTTTCTCTCAGCAACAGGTGCTGCAGGTCCGCAGACAAAGTCGGCAGACGCCAGGGCGTAGAAGTGCGCTATGTGGCTGTGTACGAAGTGAGCATTGTAGAACGCATCCCTTATTGTGAATGCGGCCTCGGTAGGCTCGGCGCTGAAGCACCTATCGGTCGCCTTAGAGGACGCCAAGTGGTGCGCTCCGGGACAGACACCGCAAAGCCTTGCGGTGATCTGGTTCATCTCGGTTACACGCCTTCCTATGCAGAATCTCTCGAAACCTCTCAGCTCGGGAACCTGGTAGTAGGCGTTCTTCACATTTCCGTTGTCATCTAGGAAGATCTCGATCTTTCCATGACCCTCAAGACGGGTGATGGGGTCGATCGTGAGCCTCTTCTTGTCTGTTTTTGTAGTCTCATCCCAAATTATTGGTCCGGTCATATTACTGACCTCCTTCTTTGACTGCCTTGTTGATCAGTGACTTAGCAACAGAGAACGCATAGAAGTACCCGAGAGGGTCCTTGATCTGCGTCATGATGTCGTCGATGTCGTCTTCATTCATGTAGGCCTCGTCGTCCGTTATGGGGAAAAGCGATGCAATAGCAGAGAATGCACTGGATCCTAGTTCCTGAACATCAGGAGATGGTCCATAACATCCGCGGCAGGGCTGACCTACGCGCGGACATGCTGCACCGCATCCACCCATTGTTGATGCACCGAGACAGAGGATTCCCATGTCGACGAGACACTTATTGTTGTCCGTGTCGACTTCGTAAGGTTCCTTGACTTCGGTGATCCTATCGAATTTCTTTTCCCTGGGGCACTCTTCACAAAGGGTCTTGGAAGTTACTCCGATGATTGTTCCCTTCGGCGGGAGTGCCGCCCCTTCATATGCGAAATCGATGACTGCCTTTAGCAGGTGTGAGATCGACTCCTGGTTCGGGGGACATCCGGGTATGTAATAATCTACATCGATCACCTGGTCCATCGCATATACAGTCTCATATAGCGTCGGTATGGTGAGCTCTCCCTCGGGTACCGTAGTACTCGCCTGGGGGTGCACCGGGCTGTCCTTGTGGTAAGCCTGCTGGAACGTTGCCGAGCTTGGAGTTTCCTCATGGACGTATTCCATGATTTCATCCAGTCCTCCGGGTACAAGGTTAGCAAGTCCGGGTACTCCCCCGGATGTTGCACATACGCCGTAGGCTACGACTATGGTGGATTTCTGCCTTAGCAGCCTTGCCATATGTTCGTTCTCTGAGTTCCTAATCGCACCGTTGATTAGAGAAACGGTTATTTCGCCGTCATCCATCGCTGCGACATCCGCCTCTTTCGCGTCCATTACCATGGGCCACATCGAGAGGTCGACCATGTCCTTGACGGTCAGAATCCTAGTGGATATGTCGAGCACCGACACATCACATCCTCCGCATCCGGCAGCACAGTAGACGGCAAAGTTGATCTTGCCGTTCTTAGGTGCCCCAGGCATCAAAGGTCCGAGATCTGCAGCTGGGAGTCCCACTGGGTTCTCTTTCGTTGCAACGGATCTCTTTGAATCTGTTGCAGCGGGTTTCGAAGACGTGGCGGTTTCGGAAGCTTTCTTCTGGGCCTCCAATTTAGCCATCTTCTTCTCTTCCCTCTTCTTCTTTCTATCTGCCCACCAGCCCATCTTATTCTGCCTCCTGTGCCTTATTTACGGGGAGCTTTGACTTGACAACAGGTGTCGGTCCGAGCTCCTTTATTGTGTTCACGAATTCCGTTATTGTTCCCTGGAACTTAGCGGATTCAGATGCGGAAACCCATTCAAGCTTGAGCCTCTTGGGGTCAAATCCATACTGCTCGAGTACTATCCTGAGGAGCGCAATCCTTCTTCTGGCCCTGTAGTTACCGCCTATGTAGTGGCAGTCTGCAGGGTGACATCCGAGGATAATCACTCCATCCGCACCTTTGGAGAATGTCCTGAGGATAAACTCGGGGTCTATCCTTGCAGAGCACATGGTCCTTATGATGCGGAAGTTTGTTGGCATCTGAAGCCTTGCTACTCCTGCTCCATCGGCACCCGCGTACGAGCACCAGTTGCAGCAGAATGATACTATTTTTGGTTCGAAATCTGCCATTATATTCACTCTCCTCCAGCGTAATCGAGCAATGCATCGATCTCCGCGATGATCTGGGAGGTCTTGAAACCTGCCTGTTCCATCGCTCCGGACGGACATGAAGCGACGCAGCTTCCGCATCCCTTACATAGAGCGGGGTTGACCTCGCTCCTCATCCTTCCTTCTCCGATGTCTACTATCTTGATTGCATTGTAGTCGCAGCATCCCTCACAGACACCGCAACCGTCACACCTGTCGATGTTGACGGAGGCTACGATACCTTCAGAGATGCGCCTTTCCTTCGATATGATGGTTATCATCCTCGAAGCTGCGCCTGATGCCTGAGCCATGCACTCATCCATGAATTTGGGCCAGTGTGCCGTTCCTGCAACGAAAACACCTTCAGTCGCAAAGTCCACAGGTCTGAGCTTCTGGTGGGCCTCGAAGAAGAAACCATCCTTGCTTATGGGTACTTTGACCATCTTAGCAAGCTCTTCCTTGTTTTCGAGGTTTGGTGCAATTCCTGCCGCTAGAACAACAGTGTCGACGGGTATCTCGATCTCTTCACCGAGAGTGCAGTCGAACGCCTTTACGGCCTTACCGTCGTAGGACGGTAGGTCGTTCTCATGGGGGTATCTGACGAACCTTATTCCAAGCTGTGAGGCCAGGTAGTACATTTCCTCGCGGAATCCGTATGTCCTGACATCCTTGTGGAAGTATGTCACGTCAGCCATCGGGTTGGCCATCTTTATGCTGATTGCGTTGCGCAGTGAGCCTGAGCAACAGACACGGGAACAGTATGCAACATCATCGTTCCTGGACCCTACGCAGCTGATGAACGCGATCTTCTCTCCGCTGAAGGATCCGTCCGCAATCTTATTTTCTGCCTCGAGCATGGTCATGACCTTCGGGTCCTTACCATAGTTGAACTCGGTAGGCTCATACTGGTCCGCACCTACGGCGAGCAATACTGCTCCAGTCTCGAACTCGGATCCATCGGACAGCTTCACGGTGAAGTTACCAATATATCCGGGTATGTCCACAACGGCTACTCCGGTGTGTACCTTGATGAGTTCGTTGCTGTTGACGGCATCGATCGTTTTCTTCAGGAACTCGGCGACATCTATCCCGTCTTCCTTATGATTGAACTTGCGTGCAAATCCGCCGATTTCGTCTTCCTTCTCTACGAGATGTGTGACGAATCCCTGTCCGGCGAGATCTAGTGCTGCAGTCATACCTGTGATTCCGCCGCCGACTACGGTAGCGTTCTGTATGACGGGCACGTCGGCTCCCTTCAAGGGCTCGAGCAATGCAGCTTTTGCAACAGCCATCCTTACGAGGTCCTTGGACTTCTCGGTGGCCGCCACGGGCGACTGCATGTGGATCCATGAGCACTGGTCACGTATGTTTGCCATGTTGAAGAGGTACGGGTTAAGTCCTCCGTCGCGGCATGCTTCCCTGAATAGGGGCTCGTGGGTCCTCGGTGTGCATGATGCGACAACGACCCTGTTGAGGTTCTGCTCGGTTATCGCGTCGGTTATTTCCTTAAGTGCATCTTGTGCGCACGCATAAACTACGTCTGTGGAATATACTACTCCGGGTAGGTTTGCCGCGTATTCCGTTACTGCCTTCACATCGACGGTTCCGGCGATGTTAGATCCGCAGTGACAGGTCCATACTCCTATGCGAGGTTCCTGGTTAGCAACGTCCTTCTCAGCGACATATTCCTTGGGTGCTGCGGGAACGAAGTTCTCGCCCACTATATATTTTCCAGCCTTTGCGGATGCTCCGCTTGCCTCGGCGACCGATGTGGGAATGTCCTTGGGTGCTGCGAAAGCTCCGGTGACAAATATTCCCTTCTTCGTTGTCTCGAGGGGGGCGTATACTGATGTCTTACAGAATCCGTACTCGTTGAGCTCGAAGCCGAGCATGTCGGCGAATTCCTGAGCTCCCTCCGGCGGAGCGAGTGCGACCGAAAGCACTACAAGGTCGTAGGCTTTGGATATTCCGTCGTTGTTGTTGTCTGTGTAGTTTACTATTGCTTGCTTGGTGATAGGGTCTTCCTCTATATTGGAAACGCGAGCTCCCCTGTGCATACCGATCTTGTATTGATTTTCTGCCCTGTGGATGTAGTCCTCGAACTCCTTTCCATAGGATCTGATATCCATGAAGTAGACGTCCTGCTCCACATCCGGGAGGTGTTCCTTAGTGAGAATTGCTTCCTTTGTGGCCTGCATACAGCAGATTGATGAACAGTATTTCTTCCAGCCTTCCTTTTGGGACCTGGAACCGCAACACTGTATGAAGGCGATATTCTTGGGAGTCTCGCCGCTGGACGGCATGATGATGTGGCCGTCGGTTGCACCAGACGCGCACATGTATCTTTCGAATTCCATAGAGGTGATTACGTTGTCGAACCTTCCATATCCGTATTCGGATGCAATGTTTGCATCCCATACATCGAATCCAGTGGCAGCGATTATTGAACCTACGTCAAGGACGATCTCCTCGTCCTTATCATCGTAGTTGATCGCTCCCTTCTGACATGTCTTGGCGCATATACCGCACTTGTCGCTCTGGATTTTCCTGCAGTTGTCGGGATCGATAAGTGCGACCCTCGGAACTGCCTGAGCATGAGGTATGTAAATTGCCTTCCTGTTTGCAAGTCCAAACTCGTACTCGTCGGGAATATTCTTTACAGGACATTTGAGAACACAGTCTCCGCATCCAGTACAATCCTCCTCTGATACGTACCTGGCCTTCTTCTTAACTGTAACCTTAAAGTCACCTGCTTCACCGTCGACGTTCATTACCTCGTGGTAAGTGAGCATCGAGATGTTTGGGTGACCTGCACAGTCTGCCATTTTCGGGGACAGAATACACGCGGAACAGTCATTCGTTGGGAAGGTCTTGTCTAGACGGGACATCTTTCCGCCTATGGTGGGATCCTTTTCCACCAAATAGACGTGAATACCTCTGTCTGCAAGATCCAACGAAGCCTGAATCCCTGCGATTCCTCCTCCTATTACTAACGCTGATTTAGTCAAATCTTTGCCTCCGTTGTTTTAAGATGTTTTTAACGAGAACGAATATACTGATTGTTGTTATTAACCCTTCTACGTAAAACATTTAAATGATGAGAGTATATATCTTTAAGTTTAAAAATGCTGAATTTCTTAATGCCTTAAAGAATATTAGTAATTGGGGTTTTTAATATGAGCCAGATTGTATTATATTTGTTGATTTTTCATATTATATTAATGGTTAATGCCACTAATTAAATTGTAAAAAAGTAACACTATTGTAAGTTTTGTATGTCCCTCTATTGATTATTATTGTTTATTTACATATATTTTAAATAGAAAATATTTATCTACTAAGAGTTGAGACAAATGACGGACATAAGTTTACTGGGTATCTTCTCTGCGATGGCGATGTCTATATCCATCATCTTTTTATCGATTTTGGACAGCATAAAGAAGAAAAAGTCTTCAAAACGCGATTTAGGCGGAAAGGTTACCTATTTTCTTGACAGTTCTGAATCTGAAAAAAGATGCTCGATCTGTTTGGGAAGGCTCGGTACGGGTCTAATCGCCGTATGCGGATGTGGCAAGATATCTCATGATCAGTGTTCATCACTTACGGAGATGTGTCCATATTGTGAGTCGCCATATGAACAGATGACCGTGAGGCCTGCGGTTCGGGCAGAATGCCCTACGTGCGGACTGCCGCTGGAGAACAGCGTTTGTTCCTGCGGCATGGTGCTACCGAGAAGTGACGGTACCATATTGTGCAGTTGCGGTAACACGGTGGATTGTTCCCGTCCGTTGTGCGGTAGGTGCGGTACATTGTACGAGAAGACTGTGAAATATCCCGCCGAGGGACGCAAACATAAAACACGGGCAGGAGATTGACCGTCATGACCGTCAAGTGTGAACGCGGAAGACGCAGATACATCGTCTTCGAGATGACGGGAGATGTGGATCGTCATGCGATTGTACGTGTGATACCTGACCTGCCGCAACTCAGAGTCATCTATTGTGGGGAGGGTATGGCAGTGGTGAGATGTGCTCCTGAGGGTAGGGATGAGGTCATCTCCGCTGTAGAATTGCATTTCCCTGGTTCAAGGTCGCTCAGGACCTCAGGTACTTTGAAGTCGCTCAGGGACCGTTACGGGCCTTTGGGGAAGAGGCCGAAACCCTCGCGTAATAAGACGCGAGAGGGAATGAAATGATAATATAGTTTATCAACGTCATACACGCGAATACAAGGAGAACATATTATGCAACCAGGACAAATGGCTTATGATAGGGGAATCACAGTTTTCTCCCCTGACGGAAGGCTCTTCCAGGTCGAGTACGCCCGCGAAGCAGTGAAAAAGGGTGCGACCACAATTGGACTTAAGTACAAAGGAGGGGTCGCGCTCATCGTTGACAAAAGGGTGTCCAGTAAACTTGTTGAGCCCGCATCGATTGAGAAGATCTACGACGTGGACGAGCACATAGGATGCGCCACCTCAGGACTTGTCGCTGATGCTAGAATCCTGGTCGACGAAGCTAGGAGGCACGCACAGATCCACAAGATCACGTACGGCGAGAGCATTTCCGTCCAGATGATGGTTAAGAAGATTTGCGATTACAAACAGAATTTTACCCAATACGGAGGAGCACGACCCTTCGGTACCGCCATGCTCATAGCAGGTATCGATGAGACCGGCATTGGTCTCTATGAGACGGATCCATCAGGAGCTCTTGTTTCATACAAGGCTACTGCCATAGGATGCGGTCGCGCCGCTGTAATGGATATCTTTGAGAAAGAGTACGAGGACAACATGGAATTCGCCGATGCACTGAAGCTGGGCCTTAAAGGGCTTGCTCTCGGTGTCGATGACGAACTTATCGCCGAGAACATCGAGGTAGGTATCGTAGAGACTGGTAAGAGATTCCGCAGGTTGTCTGTCGACGAGATCTCGGAACTTCTTGCAGAGTGAAAAGAAGATGGTTGACCTCGACGACGCAATAATCGCCAGGCTCGAAAGCCATGGTGAAACATTCGAGATACTGTTAGATCCTGTCGCAATGGATCTTATGAAACAGGGAAAGGAGATAGATCTTTCAGAGTATCTCGTGGTCGAGGATGTCTTCAAAGATGCAAACAAAGGGTTGCGCCCCCCTGAAGAAAAGATTCTAGAGGTCTTCGGCACCAACGATCCCCTCGAGATCGCCAAGAAGGTAATCGAGAAGGGCGAGGTGCAGGTGACCACCGAGCAAAGAAGAGATATGCTCGAATCTAAACGCAGGCGGATCATCGCCCATATAGCCGCCAACGCCATCAATCCACAGACCAAGCTACCTCATCCAGCACAGAGGATAGAGATTGCGCTGGATGAGGCCAGGTTCCGACCGGACCTCTTCAAACCTATGGAAAAGGAGATAGAAGAAGCGATGAAAGTCCTTAGGCCTCTACTCCCTATAAGGTTCGAAAAGGTCAAGGTCGCGATAAAGCTGGATGGTAGCGACTATGCCCGGTGTTATGAGGAGATCAGGCACTACGGCGCGGTGGAGCGTGAAGAATGGGGTAGTGACGGCTCATGGATGGCCGTGTTGGAGGTTCCTGCAGGATTGACTTCGGAACTGACCAATTCGCTGAACCAGAAGACCAAAGGAGCAGCATCCGTAAAACTGCTTAATTAATTTCATGATGTGATAATGATGAGTAATGTAAAAACTAGAGGACCCCGCGAGGTCATCGTCCCTGGAGATATATTGGACGATGGTAAACTGAAGGCGGGAGAGAACACATACATTCTAAACGGCGAGATACGCGCAAGCGTACTGGGAGTGAAGAGAGTACGCCAGAACACAGTTAGCATCCTTCCCTTGGGCGGACGTTACATGCCCGTGACGAAAGATACCGTCATCGGAGTTATAGAGGACGTTAGATCCTCTAACTGGATGGTTGAGATCGGAGCTCCCTATCCTGCACCTTTGCATGTAAGTGAGGTGCCTTGGAAGGTAGCGTTCGGAGATACGTCGAAGTATCTCAACGTAGGAGATGTCGTAATGCTCAAAATTCTCATGGTGGACGATGATCTGAAGATCTCGATGACCATGAAGGACGCGGGGCTCAGAAAGCTCGAGGGTGGTAGATTGGTAAACATCTCCCACACCAAGATCTCAAGGGTCATCGGAAAGAGTGGATCGATGATACAGATGATTAAGACCATCACAGACTGCCGCATATTTGTCGGACAGAATGGTGTGATCTGGATCGATGGCGAGGGAAAGAACGCAGATGCAGCGGCCAACGCGATCAAGATGATCGATGATGAGACTGTGAGAGCGAACCTCACCGCACGTGTAAAGGAATATTTAGAAGGCGAAATCCCTCAAGAAGAGGAAGAAGAGGGAGATGAGTGATCATGAGTGAAGATATGATATTAGTTAACGATAAAGGAATAAGATTGGACGGAAGGACCTTCGATGAGCACAGGCCCATAAAGGTGGAAGCAGGCGTCCTGAAGAACGCGGACGGTTCCGCATACGTAGAGATTGGGAAAAACAAGGTCCTGGCGGCCGTATACGGCCCGAGGGAATGTCACCCTAGACACCTTCAGGACCCTACGAAGGCGATCATACAGTGCAAGTACAACATGCAAGCCTACTCCGTGGATGACAGGAAAAGGCCGGGAACCGACAGAAGGTCCATCGAGATCTCCAAGATAACCGCCGAGGCCCTCGAGAATGTGGTCCTTACGGGTCTTTACCCGCGCGCATCCATAGATGTGTATATTGAGATACTACAGGCGAACGCAGGAACCAGATGCGCCGGGCTTACCGCCGCGGCCGTGGCCCTTGCCGACGCGGGGATCCCCATGAAAGACATAGTCGCATCGATAGCGGCTGGAAAGGCGGACGGACACGTACTACTCGACCTCAACAAGGAAGAGGATAACTTCGGTGAGGCAGATGTGCCTATGGCCATAGTTCCCAGCACAGGGGAGATAGTCCTCCTGCAGATGGATGGGAACATGACTCGCGAGGAGTTCGACAAGGCTGTTGAACTGGGCGTCAAAGGGTGCAGGGATGTCTACGAACTGCAGAAGGATGCGTTAAAAAGACGTTACGACGCAGAAGAGGAGGATGATTCCGATGAGCAGTAAGATAATTTCAGAGATAAGGCGCGACTACATAGTCAACCAGCTAAAGGAAGGTAAGAGATCCGACGGTCGCGGCGTCAAGGATGTAAGGGAGATAAAGTGCGAGATAGGCTATATCGAGACTGCTGACGGTTCCGCAAAGGTATCCCTCGGCGACACTACGGTCATCGCCGGAGTTAAGATCATTCCCGGTACCCCGTTCTCGGATAAACCAAACAGCGGTGTGCTCACAACAGGTGCCGAACTGATCCCTCTGGCCCACGCATCCTTCGAATCCGGTCCACCGGGAGAGAAGGCGATAGAGGTCGCCCGTGTTGTGGACCGTGGTATACGTGAATCCAATATGATCGACGTAGACCAGCTCGTGATCACGCCTGGACAGGAAGTCTGGATGTGCTACATAGACATCTACATCACCGACTACGACGGTAACCTGTTCGACGCCTGTAACCTTGCAGCCGTACTTGCTATCAAGAACGCGATCATACCTGGAGTGAGATACGGAAAGGGAGAGGACAGGCCTCTGCCCGTTACGTGCACACCCATTTCGGTAACATCTGCCAAGATAGGAAAGGACTTAATAGTAGACCCAAATTTCGACGAAGAGCACATTTCGGCCGCTCGCCTCACCGTCACCACAGACGAGGACGGTAATTTCAGGGCGATGCAGAAGGGAGGTCAGGGTTCGATCACCCTCGACGAGCTCAGTGCGTGTCTCGACATGGCAGTTGAGACGGGTAAAAAGATCAGAAAGATAATCGGGTGATTTCAATGGCAAAAAGAACCAAAAAGGCAGGTACCGCCGGTAGATTCGGTGCAAGGTACGGAGTTATCGTCCGCAATAGGGTGAAGACCATCGAGGCCCATCAGAAGATGAGGCACGAGTGTCCCGTATGCTACCACAACTCCGTGAAGAGGGTCAGCTCTGGGATATGGGAGTGCAGCCGCTGTAATACAAAGTTCGCAGCGGGCGCCTACTCCCCCAAGACTAGAAAGGAGATCTCTAGGGTGTCGGAGCAGTAAGAATGGCTGACTACAGATGTGCCAAATGCGACGAGCAGTTAAGGAACGTTAACGCGTTGGGCCTGCAGTGCGAGAAGTGCGGCTCCAAGATCTTCTTTAAGGAAAGACCAAACATAAAGAAGGTCCTCAAGTCCGACTGATCGTATGCTGACCGCAGTCCTCAAGATCGGGTCAGGTAACGCCGGGAGCATAGTGGCTTCGGTGAGACCCGAGATGAAGGACCTCCCTCGCACAAGCGTATCCATACGCTCCGAGGGAGGGTCGGCCATCGTCGAGATAGAGGCCGCGGATGTCTCAGCTATGAGGGCCGCGCTAAACTCCTATCTTGAAAGTATATCAATAACCGAAGACATAGAGGATATCATTAGGTAATAATCATGAACGAATTCAGCCCCCAGCTCCAGAACCAGATCACACAGTTCCAGCAGATACAGCAGCAACTTCAGAACCTGAACGCTCAGAAGACTCAGATGGATGCACAGCTAAGGGAACTCAAACGTACCCAGGAAGAGCTTTCAAAAGCCTCCGGCGACGTCTTCAGGAACATTGGCTCCCTCATGCTCAAAGTCGATTCGAAGGAGGAACTCGTGAACGAGATCGAGGACTCCATAGAGACCTTGGAGGTCCGTGTGAAGAGCATGGACCGTCAGGTGAAGAGCCTGCAGGAAAAATACCAGACCCTTCAAGAGACGATCAACAGGGCCTTGGGTAACATCGAGACCGAAGATAACTGAAACCCGTTTACGGACCTCAGGGTCCGGAACATACATTTTTCGATACCTTAACGAGTCTATACGATAAGGTATTAATTCCCATTCGTGATGGTCATCGCATGGATGCTCTACGCGTAGAGAACGTATACAAATTCTACGGTGAGATAGAGGCCGTGAAAGACGTCAGTTTCTCAATTAAGAAGGGAGAGATATACGGACTTATAGGTCCCAACGGCGCCGGGAAGACCACTACTTTGAGAATGATCTCAACCCTCATCACGATATCGGAGGGCACTATCGCCGTTTGCGGTCACGATGTCGCAACCGAAGGGGACAAGGTGCGCAAATGCATCAGCTACCTCCCCGAGGATGCAGGCGCCTACAAGAACATGACCGGTCGCGCATATCTGCGTTTCATCGCCGGTTTCTTTGCCTCTGGAAAGGAGAGGGAGATCATGTGTCAGAGAGGCATTGATATTGCAAATCTTGGCGAGAGGATCGATAGCAAGGTCAGCGCCTACAGCAAGGGTATGATGAGGAGGTTGCTGATCTCCCGCGCAATAATGACTCGTCCTTCTTTAGCCATAATGGACGAAGTCACTTCCGGCCTCGACGTCATGAACGCCCATGACATCAGAGAGCTTATCCGCGAAATAGCTGAGTCGGGGGTTACCGTATTGCTTTCATCACACAACATGTTCGAAGTGGAGACCTTATGCGACCGTATCGCGATGATAGACAAGGGAACCATCATCATGGAGGGAACTCCGGCGGAGCTCCTAGAGAAGTACGATGCGGAGAATCTTGAACAGGTTTTCATCAAGGGGGCGCAGTCAAGTGAGTAAATTGACCAATCTCATGAGGAAAGAGCTCAAAGAGCTCATGAGTATCGAATCCGTCGTATCCATGTTGATAGTCGTTATAATGTTCGTCGGGTTGGGATTCATGATAGGTCAACAGACAGAATCCATCTCCGAGCCCCCTACATTTGGATTGTTGAACTACGATACGGAAGAGGGTATTTCCGATTATTCCGATATTGCTCTTAGCAACATCAACGCCTATTACGAGATCGTTCATGACATTGCTCCTGGAGAACTAGACAATTACATCATCACAATATCGCCAGAAGGCTCCTCTGAGGATGGAGATTGGTTGATATCTCAGATGGAAGATCTTGGTCTCGCTAGTGTCTTAGTGATAGACGGTCGGTTCAGTGAGAATATAGTCGAAGAGTCATCTGGCAAACTAAGGGCTTATTACATCACGAAGGGAGCCGGGATGCTTAGCGGAATGGATTCAGGAGTCATGACCATGATGGCTAGTCTGATGAACCGAGGCATCTCTGCATATCTTATCGATGATCTGGGAGGGGAACCGGCGTTTGTGTCCAATCCTGTTTCGCTGAGTGGTGATGGCAGTTTTACTTACATAAACGGCAAACTCGTTCAAGGGGTGACTCCGATGGAGATAAGCAACGCCATGATGTCCCAGACTTTGGTGACTCCTATCGTTATAATGATCGTTATAATGGTCGTCGGCAGCATCGTCATATCTTCAATGGGTAATGAGAAGGAGAATAAGACTTTGGAGACTCTGCTTACCCTACCTGTGAAGAGGAGGACCATAGTAGGCAGTAAGATCCTCGCATCGGCGATAATGGGCATTGTGTACGGAGCCGTTTATATGGCTGGAATGTACGTTTATATGGGGAGTATGACTAGTAGTATCGGCGGTGTGAACCTTGCGGACTTCGGTCTTGTGATGGGGCCTGTCGATTGGATCATCACTATGCTCGTGATGTTCCTTGCGATAATGTGTGCTCTCGGCCTATGTATGATACTCGGAGCGTTCGTCAAGAACTACAAGAGCGCTCAAACCATGACCTTGCCGATATCCGTACTTGCTATGATACCGATGTTGATATTCGTCTTCTCGGATTGGAACGCTCTAGGTATCGGGATGCAGACGGCCATGTTCATAATACCATTCTCACACCCTATGATGGTGATGCAGAACCTGATGTTCGGCAACTACCTCGTGGTTATAGCTGGCCTTGTCTACAATGCAGCTTTCGCCATCGCTACCGTGCTTATCACCGTGAGACTGTACAATTCCGATATCCTCCTAGTGGGTTTTGGAGGCACTAAATTGGGCAGGGCGTTGGCAAAGTACAAAAAGGCGGATTGAGCATTCGGGCACATGGGAAGATTCAGAGAAGCGGCGGATGCGCTGCGTGAGGGAAGAAAGGCCATACTTGTGCACGGCAACGCCGATGTGGATGCGATTGGTTCCGCTTATGCGTTATACAGGTCTTTTCCGGATTGTACGATATGTGCATGTGGCGGAACAGATTATGTGGCGAACACCTTCATTGAGAATCTGGAGATCCCGTTGACGGATACCTACGATCCAGAGGATTATGATATTACAGTCGTCGTCGATACGTCATCGCCTGATCTCATTTGTGTAGAGGTCCCCGAAGGTAGCATCGTGATAGACCATCACCAGCATACCGGCAAATGGGAGGGCATGAGGATGTTCTGCGACTGCGAGAGCATCTCCTGCTGCGAGGTTGTGGCAGAGATCATCCGCGAGGCGGAGGTGTCGATAGACAGGGATACCGGGCTTGCACTTCTGGGAGGCATGCTGACAGACAGTGGACATTTCCACTTCGCAAAACCCGACACACTCAGAAATTTCGCAGATATCATGGACGAGAGTGGTGTGGCCATGGACGAGGCGATGTCCATAACCCATGCAGAGACTAGGATGTCCGAACGTGTCGCTGTGTTGAAGACCGTGGAACGCGTGAAGTTCCAACGTGTGGCCGACATGATAGTGGCTTCCGCAGTAGGCAGCAGCTTTGAGTCTTCCGCCTGTCGCGTCATAATGTACGCTGGAGCGGATGTTGTGTTCGTCGGTACTCAACGCGAGGACACTTTCAGGATAAGCGGCAGGGCCACTCAGGAGATGGTCCGTAGGGGCGTGAACCTAGGCGACATTCTGAAGGATATTGGAACATCGACCGATTGCGATGGAGGCGGGCATCTGGGTGCCGCAGGCATATCGGGTATCGGGGACGTAGAGGCCATGTTGGGCATGGGAGTATCCCATACCATGGACGTGTTCCGCGGGATAAAGGCAGAAATGATGCCTGAGTAATCAGGCCTTTCCTATCTTATCAAGGACCTCTATGAGCGCATCATAGTTGTCCGGCTTCCTTTCGAACATCTCGCCGACGGGCTCCAGGATCTTGGCCAGGGCGTCTGTGACGCCATTCTTGAGATCTAGCGGGAAAAGTTCCCCTCCGAAATATGCATCGGCCAGCTCCTCGTAAGTCTCATAGGATACTGGACCTCCGAACTTCTCGGGGCGCTGTATGTCAAACCTCTCCAATCTTGTGAATATCACATAGCGGCAAAGCATGAGGACCGGGTTTGTGTCCTCGGCCTCCTTCTCAGGGGGACAGAACGCCTTCTTCATCTTTCTGGCGATGTCGTCCCTAGAGTCGTGGATCGTGATGTTCCTGTCCGGTTTACTCTTGGACATCTTTGATTCCGTAGGGTCCATCCTATTACCACCGGCGAGACCGGGGAGCAATGGAGTGTGTAAGGCTATGGGCTTCTTCCATCCGAGCTTGTCGGCGGCGTCCCTTGCTAGCATGTGTGCCCTCCTCTGGTCCATCCCTGCGTATGCCAGGTCCACGTTCATGTAGAATATGTCGGTCACCTGGAGTATAGGGTAGAACACCTTCGATGCATCCACGTCGCTATCGTCCTCGGAACGGCCCATGATCGTCATCGCCCTCTTCACTCTGTTCAGCGATGTTGCCTTGGCCACCTTGATGGTGTCCTCCCAGTACTTCGTATCTCTGACTAAATCGCTGGCGTAGACGTACTCGACCTCGTCCTCTGGGACTCCCAAGGCGGTAAAACAGTCCTCCATATATGCGGCGCATGTCCTGATGTTCTCGAGGTCTCCCCCGAGCTTATCGTTAATTGCCGCATGCCAGTCTGCCCAAAGGATGTAGACCTTGAATCCAGCATCAACAAGGTCCTTGATCTTGGACGCGACCATGACCCATCCCATGTGTACCAATCCTGAAGGTTCGAATCCGATATACGCTGTGGGATGTTCCTTGGTCTCAAGAAGTTCTCTGAGCTCGTCATCTGTGACAATCTCTTCCGCGTTGCGCATTATCAGTTCGTACCTTTCTGCGGTGTCCATTTTATCGATGCTGTTATTGAGCCTTCGTTTAAATACATCACCTACCGAACAGATTAATAAGCGCGCATCCGCATATTTCAAAGGTGTACGAACTTCTCAGGAAGAGCTTTCTTGAAGGCCCCGTTGTCGAAAGGAATGGATATGCTTATTTCGTCAATCCCGTGAGCGACGGCGTACCTGTGACAGACCCCGCGTTGTTAGAGGAGGTCGTGGAGGGACTTATCGGACTATGCAGGTTCGACTGTGACCTCATACTTGCACCTGAGGCTATGGGGATTCCTTTGGCAGTAGGAATCTCCCTTAGGACTGGAATACCATATAGCGTCATCAGGAAGAGAAGATATGGTATACCAGGGGAGCTGGAAATCGTACGTGATACGGGATATTCCCACGACTGTATCTACATCAACGGAGTCAGGAAGGGGGACCGTGTTGCAATTGTGGACGATACGCTCAGCACTGGCGGTACCATGAGAGCTGTAACTTCCAAGCTGATATCCCAGGGCGTCGAAGTCACCGAGGTTGCAGTGGTCTTCGATAAGACCCGGGACCTATCCGCGGCCGTTCCCGGAATCGATGTGAAGGCACTTCTTAAAGTCGGCATATAGGATGGAAAGCCGTGTTTGGATTACTAACTGTAGCTTAATGACTATATTGCCGGACTTGAACTTTGCAGTTCATGGGCACGGAAATCCTCCTGCTCGTGTTCCTTATGGGGATGGCGGGCGCTGCAATGGGCGCCTTCACGGGACTTGTTCCCGGGATCCATGTCAATACACTTGCGACTTTGATGTTGGCCTCATATCCTTTGCTCTTCGCAACTATCTCCACATTCGCGGAGCCCGAGATGGTTCCTGTGCTCGTGTGCTCATGTATACTGTCGGCGTCCGTCGTCCATTCCTTCGTTGATTTCATCCCATCGGTGTTCCTCGGAGCGCCTGATGCGGATGAGGCGCTGACCATGCTTCCCGGTCATAGGTTACTGATGAAGGGTGAAGGTATGACCGCAGTCAGGGCCGCGGCGTCGGGAAGCGCGGTTGGTGCCTTGAGCGCCGTCGCCCTCTCGATCCCCATACAGTTCATAATGCTGCATGGTGCGGCCGAGATCATGGATGACATCACCTTGTTCGTGGTGATCTTCGTTTCCGGCGTCATCATATTCTCGGCGAAGGGGCTGGAGGGTAGGTTACTTGCATTCCTCCTGTTCATTGTCGCCGGATTCCTGGGTGTGGTGTGTGGGATGGATGTCGTGCCCTCGAGGGGACCTTTCGGGGAGGGGACGTTGCTGTTCCCTCTTTTGTCGGGATTGTTCGGGATACCGCCTTTGCTGAACTCTGTAAGTAATGGGGAGATGCCGGAACAATATGATATCGGCGAGGATCCCGTGGGTCCAGTCCCGGGACTCAAAGGGGTGTTGACGGGGTCCGTGGCCGGTTGGTTCCCTGGAATAACCGCGACTGCGGGAGCGGCCTTGTCCGCAAGTATTTCCCGAGAGGAGAGGCCAGAGAACTTCATCTCATTGGTAGCGTCGATAGGTACGGTCACATCGGTTTTCTCCATCGTGACCTTATCCGTCACCGGTAGCGGAAGGTCAGGGACCTCTTCTGTAATCAAGGAGATAATTGGTGACGGGTTGGACGGTTTCCTATCGGAATCCTTTATTCTGTTGCTCTTGACCATCTGCATCGCATCAGCTATAGGTTATGTCATTACAATAACTGCTGGCAAGGGTATGTCGGCCGTTGCTAGTAGGATCGATCCGTACAAGATGAGCATCGGTGCGTTGGTCACGGTGGTGACCCTGGTTGTATTGATGACCGGGGTCGGTGGACTTGTCGTCCTCGTTATAGCTACATTGCTAGGGCTCGTCCCTCAAAATGCAGGGGCGGGAAGGATCCCGCTGACTGGATGTCTACTGTTACCCGTCATATTGAACGGATTCCTATGATCAGATGCGCCTCTTGGCATTCTCCAGGAACTTTTCGGTGTTGACGACGACCCTTACATGGGTCCCTTTCGCAATCTCCCCTACGTTATCTGTTATCGAGAACTTGAACGTCAACTTGCGGCGTTCGACCTCGACCAGGTCCGTCACACAGGTGACCTTGGAACCTACAGGCGTTGGCGCCAGATGATCCATCTCCGTCCTGCTGCCTACGCTGTTCGTGCCTGGTCCTAGAAAATCTATCACGGATTTGTACGCCGTCTTCTCCATGAGGGCGGCGGCTGCCGGAGTACCGAAGACATGGAGCGTCCCGCTCCCCACCGCGATGGCGGTCATCTCTTCGGTAACCGTCTCTGTGATCTCTCCTTTTATCCCTTCGATCAGTCTTCTTGGTATTTCTGACAAAGATTTCACCCGGTACTCCATTGTACTATAGGTTTTAATTATCATCCGCTCATTTGGATGATGATGGGATCCAACGAATTGTACTCCGAGCTCTATGAACTCAGAGGGAAACTTAGAGAGACTAAGAAGGATATTAGGGGAAGGGTACCCGAGATATGCTCCGACGTCGCCCTAACGGAGATGTCCCTCAGCATACCAATGAGCTTGGAGGAACTAGGTTCCATCAAGGGGTTGGATAGGAAGTTTGTATCCTCATACGGAGAGGAATTCCTAGAAGTTATCAAAAGACATGCCTCATCCGATTACGTCCCCGACCTCCATATGGATAAAAAGACCTCGGATATACTGCGGGAGCTTGAGAAGAAGCTCGTCAACATCAACAAACGTAACCGCATGCTCTATCAGGGGAAATTACACAAGAACCTGGCCTTTGACCTGAGCGGGATACTTGGAGAGGATATCTACGACATTCTCTTCGGGAAGAAGATGAGGGTTCATCTTTGCGACCTTGCCGCTGACAAGGGACAGATCGAGACCTACAAGACCTTGAGCGGAATGATACGAGAGGCTGGTCGCAGTTCCAGGGAGATGGGTAGGGACGATCTGTTCCTCGCGTTCCCCTTCATACAGGGTAAGTTACCAGGCGAGGATTTCGATATACGCGCACCATTGGCGCTTTTCCCGGTGAAGTTAGAAAAGGATTCCCGTCACGTCACACTGTCTGTGGACAGGGATAGGGATGCCATATACAACGGGACGTTGATCCTGGCGTATCTGAAGATGGCTGGAGAGAACCGTCCCATGCCCGATCTTACCATCCAAAGGAGCGATAGGGAGGATTTCTTCGAGAAGTTGCTGAAATTCTACTCTGACCAGGGCATTTCCTTGGAGCCTTGCCAGAACAAACCTGTTCCGTTCAAGGAATACAAAGCAGGGGAATTCCCGAAATATCTGCCTGGACGTCTCCAGGTGGTGCCGAACCTGGTGGTGGGAAGATACCCGTCATACTCCAGCTCCATACACCTTGATTTCGAGAACATGATCGAGACCGGTAAGATAAATAACGCTCTAAACAACCTGTTGAAGGATTTCGATCCCAACGATTTCCAGGAGATGGGTAGGGATCCTTTATCCGTGAGGGATATCAAAGAGAAGGGGATGGGGGCATCCGAGAAGGATCTGCTCTACATCAATCTCCTCAACAGCGCCCAGGAGAACGTACTCACATGGGTCCAGAAGACTGATGAGTTGGTCATACAGGGGCCTCCGGGCACTGGTAAATCACAGGTCATCACCGCGCTGATCGTATCCGAGATAATGCACGGACGCAACATACTGATGATCTCCGAGAAGAAGACCGCGCTAGATGTGGTCTATTCCAGGTTGGGAGCGTTGTCGAAATACTGTGTCATAGCCGACGATGCGGGGAACAAGGAGGATTTCTATTCACAGATAAAACGTATGATGGAGCCTACGTCACCGAAGGGGATGGAGGACCTCGATGAGATATCCTCGTCCATCGACAGGAACTTCGAGACCCTCGAGGGTATCGCCGAAAGAATGTATGAACCGGACGAGTTCGGACTGTCCCCCTACAAACTGTATTCGATGGAAAGATGGCTAGACCTGAACGACAGGTACGAGTATGAGGAGTACAAGGAACTGAGAAAGGGGATTGACCCCAGGATCACATCGTTATCCTACAGCGATATCAACGACCTATACAAGACGTTCTCAAACCCGAAGGTCATCAAGGGGTTCGAGGAATACCACAATTGTCTGGAACGTACCCCATGGATCAAGGATATTCGGTCCGACCTCTCAGAGTATGACCTTGCCGAGTTGAGGGTCAATGTAAGGCATATCGAAGATACCATGTCCGAGCTCAGCTTGAAGAACGCGATATCGCGCTCTAGAGGAAGGAAGAGGCTTGTCAAGAAGGCAGAGGTCATGGTGAATGCCGGATTCGTACATTATGACAAGACCATGCCTGAGTTCATCGTCGATAGGCCACAGGATTTCATCGATGGTCTAGTGGATTATGAGAGATTCCTGGAACTTGATTCGATATACAGCAAAATGGGCGATATCGAAAAGGTCTACGGCAACAATCTGCTGGAGCTGGCGATCATATTGAAGTACAGGCCGCAGCAGTGCAACGACCAGATCATCAAGTACGTCCTCAACGAACGTCTGCAGAGGTTCGATGCGGACAACAAGGACCTTATGCAACACATAAAGGATTTCGATCGCATAATCTCCGATATAGATCGTAAAATTTACGATAAGATGGACCTGTCCAAAGATTCGGCCGAGCATAGTTTCCAGATATCGATACGCAACATGACCGATTCCGTGCGTCGCGGGGACATAATGAGGGTCGCCGATAGCAAGAAGAAATGGAACATCAAGAGGTTCGTGGAACGCTTCGAGACTGAATTGTTCGATGGGATAAGGGTCTGGCTGATGACCCCGGACGCCGTATCCGAGATCTTGCCGCTACGTATGGGGTTGTTCGACCTGGTGATATTTGATGAGGCCTCGCAGATGTATGTGGAACGTGGCATACCTGCCATATACCGCGGCAAGAGGATCGTTATATCCGGAGATCACAAGCAGCTGAGGCCAAGCAGCCTTGGTTTTGGCCGTCTGGAATACGAGGAGGGTGAGATGGACGACGAGGCCGCATTGGAGGAGGAGAGCCTTCTAGACCTTGCAAGGGCGAGATACGATTCGATATTGCTGAACTTCCACTACCGTTCGAAATATGAAGAGTTGATAGCCTTCTCGAACCATGCATTCTACGACGGGGAGCTGTACGTGGCCCCCAACATCAGGGAGCCGGAGAAGCCTCCGATCGAGATGCATAAGGTCAAGGGGGTTTGGGACAACACCCGGAACAAGGCCGAGGCGGTCAAGATCATAGAACTGCTACGTGATTTCTTCATCACACGTAGGGACAACGAGACCGTAGGGATACTCACGTTCAATGCCGCCCAGCGTGACCTGATCACAGATATGCTGGACAGCGAGATGGCCAAAGACAGGGCTTTCAGTAAGGTGGTCAACGAGGAGATGAATCGTTTTGACAACGGCGAGGACGTTGGCCTTTTCATAAAGAACATCGAGACCGTGCAGGGGGACGAAAGGGACGTGATTATGTTCTCCATCGGTTACGCACCCAATCCACAGGGAAGGATGATGCAACGCTTCGGATGGCTGAACAATCAGGGTGGGGAGAACCGTCTGAACGTAGCAGTCAGCCGTGCCAAGCAGAAGGTGCACCTCATCACATCGATAGAGCCCGAGGACCTCAAGGTCGATGACCTTGCCAATAATGGTCCGCGCATGTTGAGGAAATACATGCAATATGCACGCGCTATCAGCAACAGGGACCGTTCCGCGGCGAATACGATCCTTCAATCTTTAAGTGATGGAAGATGGGACGACACCCCGATCCTGGGAACTCAGAGCAGTATATCCGACCGAGTCTACAACTCCCTGGTGAGGAAGGGATACACCGTGGACCGTAACGTCGGTATCGGAGGATATCAGATAGACCTCGCCGTTAAACAGAACGGCAACTACATCCTGGGCATAGAAACGGACGGGCACCTCTACAATACCTCCGGTTCGGCCAGGGAACGTGACTATCATAGACAGAAGTATCTTGAGATTAACGGATGGAACATCCACAGGGTATGGACCCCGGGCATGTGGAAGGACCCTGAGAGGGAGATATCCCTCATAGTCAAGGCCATAGAGGGGCGCAATTGACATAATATATCATATACACGATATTCCCCCCATGAGCAACACCAACCTCAAGATCCAGGGTATGACCTGCGGTAGCTGTTCCGCCAAGGTGGAAGAGGCCCTCAAGTCTGTCGATGGCGTCACTGATGTGACCGTAGATCACAGGAAGGGTTCTGCCCGCATAACTCATAATGATTCTATCTCGACCGAGAAACTCATCCGCACAGTTGTGGATGCAGGATATCGGGCAGAGGTGAAACGTGGCCTCTTCAAGTGAAGGTCGAGAGAGGACAACTCTGCGCATAGGCGGAATGTCCTGCTCGGCCTGTGCACAGAAGATCGAGAAGACGTTACAGGCCGCCGACGGTGTTTATGAAGCGGCCGTGAACTTCGGTAACAGCGTAGCGGCAATAAGTTACGATCCGGACGTTACGGATAAGGAAGCTTTTGTTAAGATGATCAAGAAGGCCGGTTATTCGGTCATCGAAAATGACCCGCATGTCATCGCCGAGGCGGAGGCCAGGGAATCGGAGATGATGAGACGGGACCTTATCATCGCGATCGTATTCACCGCGCCTCTGCTCGCAATAGGCATGTGGGATATGTTCGGGAATGTTCCCTGGCTCTCTGACAATCATGAAATAATGTCAGTATTGCAACTTGTATTATGCATACCTGTGATATACGCCGGAAGAAGGTTCTTCATAAGGGGTTTCCCTGCACTTTTCTCTGGGACCCCGTCGATGGATTCCCTGGTCGCTTTAAGCGTGTCCGCATCATTCCTATATGGATTGTGGAACACCGGACTCATATTGATGGGGGAACCCGCCGCACATCTGACCTACGAATCGGCGGCGATGATCATCATGTTGGTCTCCGTTGGAAAGTATCTTGAGTCCCGCTCGAAGGTGAAGACGGATTCCGCCGTCAGGGGGCTGATGGACCTCCAGCCAGATACCGCAGTGGTCATCAGGGATGGTGTGGGGATAGAGGTGCCCATATCAGAAGTTGCGATCGGCGACATGGTTTCGGTCAAGCCTGGCGACAGGATACCTGTGGACGGTGTGGTCGTCTCAGGAACATCCTCGGTGAACGAGTCCATGTTGACGGGGGAGAGCATGCCCGTCACAAAGAATGTGGATGATAAGGTCTTCGCCGGTACCGTGAACGGTACTGGAGGATTCATCATAGAAACCACCAAGACGGAGAAGGACACCGTACTTTACGAAATAGTAACCATGATGGAAACGGCACAGGGTACTAAGGCCCCCGTTTCCAGACTGGCCGATCGTGTATCGGCGGTATTCGTCCCTGCCGTCATAATCATAGCGGTTTCTGCATTCATAGTTTGGATGGCCTTAGGAAATGGTCTGGAGTTCTCACTTACGATCCTGATATCCGTACTCGTGATATCATGTCCATGTGCATTAGGACTCGCCACCCCTATGGCCGTGACCGTAGGTACGGGGATGGCTGCAGATTGGGGAATCCTCTTCAAGAGCGCCTCGGCGTTGGAAAGAGCGGCCGATATCGATACCGTGATGTTAGACAAGACAGGAACTATAACCGGTGGATTCCCAGAGGTTACAGGAATAGCTACGGCGGGGGACGCGGATAGGTTGATAGGTTTGGCAGCTGCCGCCGAGAGCGGTTCGGAACATCCAATCGCACAGGCCGTTATCAATTACGCGGATGAGAAGAACATTACGATACCTGCTTACGAGAACTTTGAATCCTTCACCGGAGGTGGGCTGAGAAGCACCGTCGAAGGGAAGACCATCACCATAGGCAACGCCAAGCTCATGGCCGAGTGGGATTATGACATATCTAAATATGCTGACGAGGCGGGGGAGTTCGCCGACAAGGCGATGACTTACTTCTACGTCGTAGAGGACGATCTGGTCCTGGGAATCATCGCCGTGTCCGACCCCATAAGACCGGAGGCGGAGTTCGTGGTGTCCCGTATCAAAGCCAATGGCGCGAAGGTGATCCTGATCACAGGTGACAACGAGGCCACCGCCCTGTCAGTTGCTAAGGCGGTCGGTATAGATGACGTGATAGCACAAGCCGCTCCCAAGGACAAACTGGAGACGGTGAAGGACCTTCAGGTCCAAGGCAAATACGTGGCGATGGTAGGGGACGGGATAAACGATGCTCCCGCCCTCATGCAATCGGACCTCGGGCTCGCTGTTAGGGCGGGAACCGATATAGCGATGGATTCCGCGGACGTGGTCATGATGAAGGATGACATACGGTCAATACCCGCATCATTCGAACTAGGGAAGGCAACTATGAAGAACATAAAGCAGAACCTATTCCTCGCGTTCGCCTACAACGTTATAGCGATACCCATAGCCGCTGGAATCCTGTATCCTTTAGGATTCACCGACATAGCGTTCATGCCCATGGTATCAGCGGCGGCCATGTCCGCCTCATCGTTGCTAGTGGTGACCAACGCGCTGAGGCTCAGAAGGTTTGTTCCCGAGAGCCTTGTTGAACCCGTGTGATCTCGAGAGTCCCGCTGTTCCTACCGACAGTCTTCTTGGAATCGGTTATCAAAAGAGGATATTTGTGCAGGGGGGAGTCGGTGACGAAGGTCTCGTATTCGCCCCCCTCGCCCATGACGCTAATGGAATACCTCTTATTGAGATCCTCGAGGTCTGCTATTGTATCTTGGTCTATGGTCCTACCCAGCCATTCAGGTCCGAACCCCTCCGCATAGTAACCTATTATTTCGACCTTGATGCCGGAATCCACTATCTCACGGATCATCATTTCCTGGTCCTTCCTCCATAATGGAGCGAATACCTTCAGGCCCAGTTCCCCGCATATTCGGTTGACCCTGTCCATCTGATAATCCGACCATACCGCGCCCATTACGACTCCGTCTATGTCTAATCCGGACAATGCGTTCATCAGACCTTCCAGATCGCCTTCCTCGGTGCCATCCGTGGTACCTTCAACGTGTTCCCTACCCATGGCCTCGGCCATAGCAGGGACCTTGTCTATGTTCGGCACATGGAATATCCACGAGGATCCTCCGACAGGATTTATACTGACGATGTACGGCACCTCAAAACCCGATTGGACTGCAAGGTACATTGAGAAGACGGAGTCCTTTCCGCCTGAAAAGAGCGAAGCTAGGCGCATGGTCCCCTCCGAGGGGTCAGGTTAATTTAATATATCTCCATACTCCAGCATGAACGTAGGAGAAATGACCCGCGATGAGTTCGCATATGCCGTAGAAAGAAACCCTATAGGCATTTTCGTTATAGGGGCCACAGAGGCCCATGGCCCCCATCTACCGTTAAACACCGATACCATACAGCCTGAGTGGGTGGCTGAGGAGCTTGACCGTAGGCTAGATAACGTTCTTGTGTTCCCTTCAATAAACTACGGTCTACATTCATCGACGAAAAACATGCCGGGCACCATTTCGATCACATTCGATACTATCAGGAGCCTTCTATACGATGTGTTGACGTCCGCCTACCAACAGGGAGTCAAAAGGTTCGTGATAATGTCGGGACATGCCGGTTCAGGCCATCTAACTGCTTGTTCCGAAGCCTGCAAACGTTTCGTCAAGGAGACTAGATGCGAGGTTATGTTCCTAACGGATTTTGACGTCGCGTTGAAAAGCCCGGATATGAAGGACGTCAAGAACGACGGCCACGCGGGAATGTTGGAAACCTCTAGAGTGCTGGCGATACGCCCGGATCTTGTGAGGGACAAGCGCCCGATAGGATTATACTCAGACCATGGATTCATGGTCCTCTACAACGCAGAGGTCTGTTTCCCTGAAGGTCTCGCGGGAGATACGACGAACGCATCCTCTGAGATCGGTGAAAGGGTGAACCTCTATGTCGCGGACAAACTGGAAGAGATGATCAGGAATGACCTTGGCTGATAAACAGAAATTCAAGAAGATGGCGGCGGAGAGGGCCGCCGATGATTATGTTGAAGACGGCATGATTGTGGGATTGGGCACAGGATCGACCGCCTATTATGCAATAAAAAGAATTGGTGAAAGGGTCGCTGAGGAGGGTTTGACCCTTACTTGCGTGTCGACTTCCGAGGAAAGTACAGAACTTGGAAGATCGTTCGGTCTCAACGTGGTGCCTTTCGAAGGTTCTGAACGTATCGACGTCACCATAGATGGTGCGGACGAGGTGAACATGCTCCTGCAGCTTATCAAAGGACTCGGAGGTGCATTACTGAGGGAGAAGATCATCGCATCCGCCACGGATAAAGAAGTCATCGTAGTGGATAGGTCGAAATTCGTAGAGGTCCTTGGTGCCGCTACGCCGTTGCCGGTGGAGGTGCTGCGTTACGGGCATGAACATACAAAACTCGCATTAGAGGATCTGGGATGTGCCGTCGACCTGAGGACTAAGGGCAGTGATGCGTTTATCACAGATGGAGGCAACTACATCTATGACTGTAAGTTCGAAAGTATAGAGAGGCCGTATTTCCTGGAATCGAAGATAAATAATATTCCTGGAGTCATCGAGAACGGGCTATTCCTTAAATTAGCGTCCGTGGCGCTGATAGCCGACGTTGACGGGATCGAGACCATCAAAGGGATTTGAGATATTCGAGTCCGCCGTCGATTCTCTTCAGGAAGTCTTCTAGCATGACTTCCATGTCTTTGACGATCTCCGAGAACTCCTTGGATAGGCTATACCTGTGCTTGGGCCTTCCCTTCGTCTCTGTGTGTATGAGCTCCACGTTGAGCCATCCCTTATCTGATATGTCTTTGATGGCGGTGGAGACGCTTGGCTGACCTATGTTCAAGGCTTTTTCCAGCTCATCCGACGTTGCATATTCACGGATGGCCATGTATAGCAGTACCTTTACGCTATTCCTACGCATATTCAATGATACGAGAAGGTCCTCTGCCAGGGCTTGTCCGACATTTGACATTATTATTAATTTGATTTGAACAATATATTATACTATGTATTTTTTATAACCCGTATAGATATATGTTTTGACTGATGTATCCAATCCATTATTTTTATGGATCTATCGTGTTTTATATATGCAGTCACCGATTAATTAAAATAAACTAACTTCGTTAAGGTGCTTTATCCGAGGGGATGCTGTCCTGAATGCTATGTTTGCGGATTTATGATCCGCGCGACATGTACGCGTATTAATATAGGGCAGAGGGGTAAGTTTATTTATAAGACTTCAATGTTAGCACGTTTTGTCTCTACAGACAAAAAGGTGACTTGATTATGAAAATGCCCAGGAATATCAAGACTTACTGCCCTTACTGCTCGACCCACACACTGCATGAGGTGGAAAGGGTCAAGAAGAGAAAGGCTAGTGAGTTGAAATGGGGTCAGAGGAGATTCAGAGAAGTAACCTCAGGTTACGGAGGTTTCCCCAGGCCCAAACCGGAAGGAAGAGAAAAACCAACCAAAAGAGTGAACATAAGGTACAGATGCACCACGTGCAAGAAGGCTCATCTCAAAAGCTGCTTCAGGGCCAAAAAGTTCGAACTTACAGAGTGATTTACAATGACTGAAGATTTTATTAGGATTAAATGTCAGGACTGCGCTAACGAGCAGATCGCCTTCAGGAAGCCCGCTACAGAGGTAAAGTGCCTTGTTTGCGGCTCCACCCTCATCGCTCCCAAAGGCGGGGTCGGAGAGATTAAGGGCGAGGTGCTCGAGGTGGTCGGCTGATGTCGAGGGCCAAGGGCTTTCCCGAGTACGGCGAATTAGTCGTCTGCTCAGTTCAGAACGTGAAGAATTTCGGCGCGTTCGTAACTTTGGATGAATACGATGATAAAGAAGGATTTATCCATATACGGGATGTTGCCACTGGCTGGGTCAAATACGTAAGAGATTACGTAAGAGAAGGTCAAAAGATAGTATGTAAAGTCCTGGGCGTGGACGCTAAAAAGGGTCAGATCGACCTTTCCCTTAAATCGGTGAACGCACACCAGAAAAGGGAGAAGATCCAGTTTTGGAAGAACGACAAGAAGGCCGAGAAGCTTATGGAAATAATTGCGGAACGCATGTCCATAACAGAGGACAAGGCCTACGAAATGTTCGGTTACGATCTTTCCGATGCCTACGAAACCTTATATGGGGCTTTCGAGAGCGCTATTGCGTTCCCGAATGCTTTCCTTGAGGAGAATTCCGGAGACTGGGTCGAGATGTTCATGGAAGTTGCGGGCGAGAATGTCACCGCTCCTTCAGTGCAAATCGATGGTGCGCTCATCATGACTTCTTCCGCCCCCAACGGAGTCGTTCTCATACGTGAGGCTCTGAAAGCAGGGCTCGCGGCTGGAGAAGGTTCCGATGTTACCATACAGTGCGTCGGCTGTCCTAGATACAGAGTGGTAGTCAAGGCCTCTGAATATAAGGAGGCCGAGGAAGTGATGAAGAACGTGTCCGATGTTGCCATCGAACACATAGAGGCGGCCGGTGGAACTGCGACCTTAAAACGTGAGAACAGATGAACAGGATTATGCGCTGCACATGCGGAAGATATACGTTCATGTCAGCGTGTCCTGTTTGCGGAAAACATACTTCAACGCCGATTCCGCCTAAATATTCTCCCGACGACCGCTACGGCACCTATCGTCGCATAGCTATTGAAGAGGAACACGGAGAAAATGGAAAGTATAGTGAAATACGACTCTAAACCCGAACTTGTAAGGCCAGTCGTGATTGAAGGGCTTCCAGGCATCGGGAATGTAGGTAAAATTGCTGCAGATTATCTTGCATCCGCCCTCGAAGCGGAAAGGTTCGCAAGCATCTATTCCCAAGACTTTCCACCTCAGGTTATCGTCGACGAGGAGAACGTCGCTGATTTTGCAAGGAACGAACTTTGGTTCGCGAGAGCAGGCAACATAGATATCATCTTCATACTCGGCGAATATCAGGGATCTACCCCTGAGGGGCAATTCATGATATCCCGAGAGATAGTCGAGCTCCTTTTGGAGTACGACCCTTCTGAGATAATCACCCTCGGAGGATACGGCACAGGTACTTTGATCGAGGAACCACGCGTACTAGGGGCTGTATCAAGAGTCGAGGTCAGAGCTGCTTACGAGGAGCTCGGCGTAGTGTTCGAACCTGGTGAGCCCAAAGGAGGCATAGCCGGCGCCAGTGCGATGTTCTTGGCACTGGGTCAGATATACGACATAGACTCGATCTGTCTCATGGGCGAGACTGCGGGTTATTTTATAGATCACAAGAGCGCCGCGGCAGTTATGAGTATACTGGTCAAGAAGCTTGGAATCGAGGTGGATACCGAGGAATTGGATACCCACTCGGCAATGATCGACGAGCTGAACCAGAAGATACAGGAACTCGAGAGTGGCAGAGACTCTAAGGAGAACCTGAATTATTTCGGATAAGGCCTCTTTTGACCAAAATGGTTTTAAGTAAGGTGTATATAGTCCCTCCCGTCCCCACCTAGCTCAGTCTGGCCAGAGCGGCTGACTGTAGAGTGTTTCCGGAAATTTCCGGTACAGCCGCCGATATCAGCAGGTCCCCTGTTCAAATCAGGGGGTGGGGACCATTTCCATCTGGCCTGCAGATTTTTTGAGGAAATTCATAAATAGAAATTTCGACCAGAAATATACTGATTTTCTCGAGAACGAGATAAGGGTTCACGTAATCACCGAAACTCTCAAATCTGGAGCTACAGTCTAATGCCGATCTGCCCCGCTTTAGCCGGGGATAGAGTGCGCTACAACTAATCGATTGCATACTCGAACCGCTACTAGGATGCCCACTTTTAGATCTATGTAATCGAATTAATATTATCTACACCTACCTTCACCGATATCATGGATATGAGTTCCTGAAAATCATAAAGGATGCGTTATGATATCGATGTCGGAACTTGATATACTGCGCAATATACGCGATGTACTGTTGTTGGCCAACGCCGGTTAAGAAAAGTACGACTGATGGCGCGCCTCTGATGAGAGCCTGACGGCTAAGTAAATTCGCACCTTGCTTCTGCAGTACTTACGCTAGACTATCTGAGATGCGACGAGACCATGATATGGTCTGTTCTGCACAAGAGCGTAGTTAAGGCATAGAATGTTCACGGCACCCTGCATTGCGGAACCATCACAAAGGATATTATGGAAATGCTCACCGAACCCATGTCATTGAGGTAGATCAAAAACCCACCTTCTGCTGTGGGACCCTAACGAGCTTCGCCGTGCAATCAATGAACTCAATGAGCGCATTATATGAACGGTATTTCGATATGATTGGCTTAATTTCTAACAGGTCCTCTGAATTGTAGCTATCGACATCGTCATCGATGCAGTGGAACAAAATTTAATAAATCAGAAATATCGGATTAAAAAATCAATTGTTCCGAAGAGAGTGCGGGAACTACTCTGGAAAAACATAAAGGCGAGGTATGATAAAAAAACAAATATATACTACAAACATAATTGTTCATTATGGCCGACAAACTGACGGAATTAAGGAACAAACATGAGCTACAGCAGTACAAGGCGGCAAGGTGCATATACAGATTACAGAGGGAAGCCGGGATGAGCTTTCGTGAGGCAAGGATTGCAATGATAGACAGAGGGGAGAGTGCATTGGTCATTTCAAGAGAGTTCGGAATGAATCAGGACGCATTCAGAATGGCCTCCCTCAGATCGGAAAGGAAACTTCGCAAAACGAAAAAGACATTAGAAGAGTTCTGTGAAGGAGATCTTCCCGCGTTCATCCTTGCCGATTAATGGAGAATAGATGGTAGATACAATAACTATTATGTTATTGATACGGCCGTCTGTTAGCACGAGGGCGTAAGCAAAGAGGCGTTTATACTTTATTCAGGCTGCAGGAAATATGCGGGTTGACGTTCAAGGATGCTGTGGAGGCTACCTCCCTTAGGAGTACTCCGCCGAAGAATGGAGTAACGAAGGAGACTGTATACAACGCGGTCAGACGCTGTTATAAAATATAATTTACATTAGGGGCCGAGGACTGGAGTATCGTTGATGAATTTTTATTAACAATTTTCTGGCATATATTCTGAACCGTTATCGATAAGTCAAGTCGCCGCCCTATTCGATGCAATACTTAAGTTCACAGGCATTTATATCAGAGAATCCGCTAAAGGCGAGACAATGAAGTCGAATATGAGAACTGTGACCCTTTATCGCGATAAGCCCCCTACTTCGTCTCAGTTGAGGTTCAGAGATAGGGATCTTCCTATAATAGCGGTTGACGAGACGGGAGATATGGGAGCTCCGGGCCAAGACCTGGACGGCAGGAGGCGGTCATTCACTGGTCGGTGCTCTGATTGAAGACCGAAAACAATTCGTCAAGACACGGGACACATTTTCAAAGGACGAAGTACAATACGATCACTCTGAAAGAGGGCAGACCTATCTTTGAGAAATTGGCAGAACATATTTCATTTTTTCAGAGGCTCACAGACTCAGGATGAGCTCGTGATTCAGGGGCGCGCGTTCAAAGGTGAAATCGTATATAGATACGGCCCATGAAGTCCTCGAGGAGAACGATCCAGGCATCCTCCATGATATTGTCATAGATACGCCGCCCGTGAAAGCCACAAACGGCCTCATAGAACTCTACAAGGACCTGGTTGCCAGCAAAAGGGAGGTCGAATGGTTCGAGGTCAGGTCTAGTTCGGAAGACTATGTACTACATGTCCATGACTTTATTACCGGTTCAGCCGGCGACTTGGTAGAAGAGATAACTGATAAGGCAACGCTCTACGATAAGATTGAAGGTAAAAGGAAAATAAAATAAAGATGCCGTACAGCAACAGTATTTTTTCGAACGATCCCGAGAGACCAGACGACCGCCACATCTTTTCCCCCTAAGGGTACTAGTAACGGTTCCTGTTGCAACAGGTACGGCATGATTCTATAGTCATTCGAGATATAAATTCTCTTTGACATTCCAAATCATCTAAAAGATTCATACAACATGGGAATTAAAAACATTCACAATTTCCTTGCTGTTGCGAATCCATATGATTTCTACTTTAAGTAAGGCCGTCTTCTATCAATTTCGAATATTCTACAATTGTACCGATTTAGATTGGTAAGTGGTTTTGCGGCGTTCTGGAACGTTCCAATCACATTTGAATCGTCCCGAACGCCGGCTATCTGATTGAAAAAATTATTTATTCTTTACACTCGTCATGATGCATGTGTTCCTGGCAGACTTCTCCTGTGGACTTTAGATTTCCTTTGAGATATTCTTCGGCCGCCTTCTTGGAATTCCCAGATGCCCCTACGACCACCTCTATTCCATTTTCATTGAACAGATCTATGGCGCCAGCGCCCATGCCTCCGGAAATCACCACGTCCGCTCCATGTTCTTTGAGGAAAATGGGTAAAACTCCTGGGCGGTGTCCCGGGCTCTTGAGGGTCTCTGTGTTTTTTATGTTTCCATTCTCAGCATCATATGCTATAAAATATCCGCAGTGACCGAAGTGCTGAGTCACGTCCTCTCCATCGCTTGCTACTATTATTCTCATTGTTTTTTCTCCTTTTTTCTTTCTATATTTTTTTCTGTAAATCTCGAACTTGCGTTACATCTCCGATACGTCTGTGGTTTCATCCAGATGCACCTCCTTACAGAAGATCTGCAACCTTTTCGAAAATTACTTTAACGGCGTCGCCTGCAGGACATTCGACGTCTGCAAGGGTGAGGCCTCTATTGAGGGCGTTTACCGCCTCTGGATCATACGGGATCTGACCTACATAAGGTATCCCTCTCTCCTTGCAACGAACTATGATCCGTTCCGTCAATCTAGTGTTGAGGTCTGCTTTGTTCACACATACAACCGAACGGGCCTTCAGACCTCTGGCCGTATCGAGTATTCTTTCCATATCGCTTAATCCTGATATTGAAGGTTCGGCCACTATCAGCACCATATCGACGCCTGATATGGATGCTATGACCGGACACCCTATGCCCGGCGAACCGTCTATGATCGCGAGTTCTGCATCTCCGCTTGATTCAATCATATTGCCTTTGACCTGAGTGACCAACAATCCAGACGTTCCGTTGCCTATCCTCAATTGACCTGTGGTAAATACTCCTTTCTCATGGTTGTCGTATATTCTGATGTCTCCCGCCACTGTTGGAATCATCTCGATGGCATTGAAGGGACAGATGACTTCGCAGAGGCCACATCCCTCACATGCGAACTGATTGATAGTTGTTGTATCCTCAACGTTCACGGCATCAAAACGACACATGTCAGAGCATAATCCACACATGGTGCAGATATCCTCATCGATACAGGCCTTTGGAAGGCCGTAGTAATCCTTTCTTTCCTCTACTCCGCCGTGTTCAAGGATTAGATGTAGGTTCGGTGCATCCACATCACAGTCCGCACATGCCTTCGCTTCGAAAAGACGTATGAACGCCCCGGCGACGGTGGTCTTCCCTGTTCCGCCTTTACCGCTCAGGATAAGGAGCTGTTTCATGATGCCATCTCCAAAATATTATCTAGGATTCCCTTGAATATCTTCCTGAATCTATCACTCTCGTCCGCGGCTATCTTGGCCTCGGAGCTCAGGTCGCTCAGTTCCTTGTCGAACGGTATCCTACCTATGATCGGGATATCGTTCTTGGAGCAATATTCCTCAGAAGGATTGAATTCTCCCTCGATGTTCTTATTAAGTACGACACCGAAAGGCTTTTCGAATACGGTTACCAGTTCGACAACCACATTCAAATTGTGAGTGCCGAATATCGTGGGTTCGGTCACCAACACACAAAAATCTGCATCCTTGATGCTCTCCATGACTGAGCAGGAACTACCTGGCGGACAATCTATGAATGTAATCTCCGCCTTCGCTGCAGAGGATATTTGGAGAGTCCTGTCTATTATCGGCAGGCCTGCCGCCTCGCCTATGTTCATTGTTCCTGTGTGGACGCTTACTTCCCCAGATATTCCTGATTCCACATTCCCGATCGTCCTTAGATATTCGGTTATGGCCTTCTGTGGACAGATAACAGAACATCCCCCGCATGAATGGCACATATCGTTGAAGACCGTCAGACGGTCCAATGAGTATGCCAAAGCGTTGAATCTGCAAAATTCCACACATTCCATGCATCCATTGCATTTATCGGGGTCGGACCTCGGCACAAGTACGGATACCTCTTCGCGTATCACCCCTTCGGGTTTGAGATATAGATGGCCGTTGGGCTCCTCCACATCACAATCCACATATGCGGATATGCCTGCTACCTTTGCAAGGTTTACCGATAGCATCGTCTTTCCGGTGCCACCCTTGCCACTTAACACCGCGATGTTCATTTTGATTAAGCTCCGTGGTTGTGGAGGCCTTCGTGGATGGTTTCCAACTCGGACATTTTTCCTTCAAGGTATGCATCTATGTTCGCTTTCGCCTTACCCGAGAAGGCCGACATGACTTTTATGTCTGCTCCCTTAAGCACCTCGTAGGCACGGTCGCCGCATCTTATTGTGAGTAGTACTTTAGCCCCCGTATCCAATATCGTCTGTGCGGCCTTGACACCTGCACCCGACGGGCTGTCCTTTGCAGGATTTTTCAAGTAGCTCGATTTCTTTGTTTCCGTATCATACACCATGTAATATGGTGCTCTTCCGAGCGATTGATTTATCTCCGGATCTTCTGTTTCACTGCTGACTGGTATTATTATTTTCATTTATTCTTCTCCTTTCTCTAATTATTTATAAAATTTGATCTCTTTGGCGAATGCAGACCTTGTGCCTTTGGCATCTTTCACTGCGTTCACATACCTTGTAAACTCCGCCTTCGATCTTCAACGGCATCCCTTCGACCAGGGACTTCGCTATTTTCTTTCTGGCCTTACTGTACATGTCCTGTGCTGTCGTACGGGCGACGCCCATACTGTCCGCACATTCCTCTTGTATCAGTCCCATGTGGTCTATGAGGCGTATCGTCTCGTATTCCTCTACGGTCATGCTGATGACTTCTTCTGTTTCGGAGTCACCGTCCAGCGGACCGTATTCGCTATTAAGCGGAAGTCTGCAGACGTTCCTCCATTTACGTGGGCGTGCCATTAGATGTTCTTCCCCTGTGGCATTTTGCCTCCCATAATGGATCTCAATACAGGAGATATGCAACAGTTTCTGACATATGTCAATAAATAAACACCCTTATAAGTGTTTCCATTACGTTATCCGTAATATTCATTCTATTTTCAGTTCTCCAAAGAATGCGCGAGGAGATTTTTCAAAGCCTTCTCCGCCCTCTATGAAGTATCTATGATAGTGTTCAAGTCCGTATCTGCCTTGGGAATGTAGCACAGGCGTGATATCCTTGTTACCCTTGGCCAATGACAGCGCGTGTCTCTGTTCGTGTGTGTATACGTTTAATGCACCGAAAGTCCCACTTTCCCATGTTATATCCATTATCTTCCTAGCGACCTCCATTGTTATCGGATTGACGGATATCATAGGTCCATTAGGCGTGTTGTCACTGATATTATGGCGATTCTGACAGAGGTATATGAGATACACCCCGCCACATTTTCTTTCCTCTATCGCGTCCGCATCCAACGTCATCATCTTAGGTTTGACTCCGCCGTATTTTGGCGCGATCTCGACCTCGTCGGTCTCCGTATGGTAAAAACATCCAGAGGAGGTCATACTGCCTTTCACCTTTAATTTGTTGAATCGATTGTTGCCGACTCTTAACTCCCTTCTAAGTACCACAATTACAATGGCTATTAAAATCAGAATAATAACCAGAATTGTCGTGTTTATCGCATCCATGGAGTATATATTCACTTCTGATATCTTAATATATTTCCTTCTTTGGACTAAAATACGTAACTTATATACTAGAGACCTCAAGAAGGATTATAAAAGTGTTAGACACGATACAGGATGTGAGGTATTTCGATGAAAAAATGGAAATGTACAGTATGCGGATATATCCACGAAGGCGAAGAACCACCTGAGAAATGTCCCCGATGTAAATCTCCAAAGGAGGTTTTCGTCCCTTACGAGGGAGTCGCACAAGATGAATCTGATAAGGTATCGGGAGGCCTCTCCTATGAAGGCGGAGATACGGTGACTGACGTTTTGGTGGTCGGGACTGGTGCCGCGGCGTTCTGTGCCGCGATAACCGCCAAGAGCAAGGGATCCGAAGTAGTGATGATAGAAAAAGCCTCGAAGGTCGGAGGTACCACCAAAAGGTCTGGAGGAGGATTCTGGACTCCGGGTAACAGATTCCAGAGGGAGGCGGGATATAGGGACAACAAGGATGATGCCCTCCGTTATATGGCAAGATACTCGTACCCTAACAGGTACGATACGACTAAGGATAAATTAGGATTAAACGATCATGAATTCGACCTGATAAGCTCTTTTTATGACAGTTCTTCAGAGATGTCGGAATATCTCGAAGATTTGAAGGTGTTCGAACTGATGATGGGCATGAGCTGGACTGGCGAGGGTTACAGCGATTATGCCGAATTCCTTCCTGAGAATAAAGGAATACGTGGAAGGCTCCTTTTCACCAAGAACGAGGAGGGTGAGCTTGGCTACGGATATAACCTGATAAAACGGCTCAAGACCTGGGCGGATGAGAATGGGATAACTATCATCACCGACTGCCCTGCGACCGAGCTCATCATGAAAGACGATAAGGTTGTCGGAGTGTGGGCCGAACAGAACGGCGAGAGGATTAGATTCCTTGCAAAACAAGGCGTCATGTTCGGTACTGGCGGATACTCTCACAACCCGGACCTGGTACAGAATTTCCAGCCTGGTCCTCTTTACGGAGGATGTGCGGTCACTTCCAACACAGGCGATTTCATCTACATTGCCGGGAAAAAGGGGGCCAAAATTGGTAACACGCGCGGAGCGTTCAGGACCAACAGCCTCGTAGAACTGCATCTGGCCGATCCGAATCAGATATCCACGGTGTTCATGTTGCCTGGAGACAACTCAATCCTGGTCAACAAGTACGGGATGAGGTACGTTAACGAAAGACGCAACTACAACGACAGGGGCAAAAAGCATTTTGATTGGGATGAGATGAAGGCGGAATACAAGAATATGCTGACTTTCATGATTGCAGACCATCGTACCGCCTCATTGTGGCAGGGCAATCCACCGTTCCCTAACGAGGGAGGAACACAGCCAGAATATCTGATCAAGGCTGATTCCCTTGACGAGCTGGCTGACGGCATCGCGGAACATCTCAAGAACATTGGAGAACATACAGGGAACTTCTCCCTGGATCAAACTTTCAAGGATAATCTTAAGGAGACCGTTAGGACGTTTAACAAGTACGCCAAGGACGGGAAGGATCCGGAGTTCGGTCGTGGAGAGAACAGTTACGACATAGAGTGGTTGTATCCTCCTGTGGGTGTTGAGTGGCCAGATAAGGAGAGTGAGAACATTACGATGCATCCCATTGAGAAGCCGCCTTACTACGCAGCTATATTCGGTTCCGGTACATTGGATACCAATGGAGGTCCCGTGATAGACGGTAAGGCCAGAGTCCTTGATTGGAATGATGAGCCAATCGATGGTTTGTATGGTGCAGGCAACTGTATCGCCGCCCCTACGGCGGATACGTACTGGGGAGGCGGAAGCACAATAGGCCCTGCACTGACATTCGGATATATTGCAGGTAAGCAGCTATCCTCTAGGAAGAAGGAGGAGCCTGGCTCATAAACACGAAAACCCGATAAACCTCAATAAGCGATGATCAGGCGCAGATCTCGGTTTTCTACGTCTGGGAGCTTCATTATCTTTTTTTAACTACTGTTGATGGCGACTGTCGGAACGACTTTGATTATACTATGTGCTTTAAATCCAATAGACGATAAGGTAACATGGCGGAATACGTTTACAACAAGGCCAGATACCGCAGACCTATCTTGCTGAGCATAATTGCTCTGCTGATGGTGCTTTCCGGTATGGTCATAGCTATATTGGGAGTTATGACAATAATCGGCAACTTTGTTATGCCCTCGGAAAATGTCGTAGAGCTCGGAGTTACCGCCGTAGGGGCGATAACCATTATTACAGGTATCGTCAACGTGCTGGTAGGTCTCGCATTATTCTCAGGCGAGAGGTGGGCATGGTGGTTCGCTGCTGTGATTGTAGCATTGAATCTGATACTTAGCCTAATATCCGTCCAGGTGGCTGGTATATTGCTCTACTTGATAGTGTTCCTATACCTCATGACGAAGAACACGAGAGGTTGGTTCAAAGTCTGATTAGAATGGATCCAAGGGCACGAAGGTGTCCGTGGACCTGACTACCATAACGGGGCATTTAGCGTATCGCACAACCCTTTCAGCCACGCTTCCCACTCTTCCAGGAAATATTCCCGAACGTCCTACAGAACCTATTACGACTATGTCGAAGTTCCCGGAACGCTGAGATATCTCCTTGTGTGGTACTCCGTCCACTATTATCGGATCCACGTTCAGTCCCAATTTGTGACCTTGCTGTATGACTTCGGCGACAGCATTCTTACTCTCCTCGTTGAGGGCTTCCCATGCTTCGGAGAAATTAGTATGTGGAGCGTCCCTCTTATCGTTGACGCTGATGGCAGATACCTCCATGCTCAGACGGGACGCTAGACGTAGCCCTGACCTTATCGCAGGCTTGTTGGCCTCACTGCCGTCAGTCGCGATGAGCATGCTTCGTAGTTTCATTCCGCCGTTCTCATGTTCCGGCTTGCGAATGACTATGACAGGCCCGTACGCGAGCTTTATCACCCTTTCAGCAACACTTCCCACAAGGAACCTTGATAATCCGGTCCTTCCGACAGAGCCCATGATTATCGCCTTAGCACCAATCTCATTGGACTTTCTAATTATGTCAACGGCGGGTATTCCGTATATGATCTCCGAATCTGCAACGATCCCCCGTTTAGTGGCTTCGGCGACAGCATACCTTACTGCTTGTTCGCCTATTGAAGGTTCATGATCCCCCTCCTCAATAGGTTCATCACTCACATAAACCACAAAGACTTCGAATTCCAAGGCTAAGGCGAAGTCGAGTGCGAATTCCACCATATATTCGCTGACCTCACTACCATCGGTCGCAATCAAAACTTTAGACAACTTTCTGTTCTCCAATTACCGACCATGGAATCGGTCGTAAATATACAATGACGTTTTTCATTAAATAACCTTACGATTTTTAGACATTGTCGTGATGTGAATTGAGTATGATATCGCATTCTAGGTTGTTTTAGACTTCTTTTTTCAAGAATATAAGCCATGCCGCGACCAGAGGTACGATACCCCATAGGGATAGCGAGACTATCGGTAACGAGATCGAAATGCTTTCAATGGCAACCTGAGACACGCTGGAACCTGCAACATTTATGAAATACCAGTAATTCTCCAGCTCATAGCTGAAGGGAGTACTCGGATTCATAAGCATGGGATTCGTGATCACGAACAACGCCCATACTATCTGAGGCACTATCAGGATTATGAAGAAGGACATTAAGGCAGATACGCTACCTTTTTTAGATATCGTACTAAGTAATATGGCAATGGAGGAAACCGCGAAACCATAAAATAAGGAAATCAAAAAAGATTCCCATATTTTTGAAGAAACTCCACCAGCTAACGCAAAGGAATGGATGGCAGAGATTCCATAGAATATCAGCATGGTAACCAGTACAACGGCGTAACTTGCCAGGAACTTGCCTACGAATATAGAGGTCTTTTTCACCGGCCTTGTGAAAAGAAGAAGATATGTCCTCTCCTCGAATTCAGAGACGATGGTGTATGATGCGAACAACACAGCCCCTATCAAGATTAGGAATGTGACATTGTTGGCGTATGTGAATAACACATTGTCCGGATTATTCATGAATGTTCCAAAATTATCCGGATATGCTATTGGGAAACCCACAAGGAGGGCGACGAACAAAGCCATCAGCAAAACGTAAAGCAGTATCTTTTTGCCACGGATGAACTTGCGCATCTCGTTGCCAGCGATGACGAAGACCTGTCTCAGGTCGTCCACCGTTATGCTTATCTTCTTCCTGCTAGGGCGGGTTACTTCTGTCATGGTCATCTCGACTCCTTTATTAGACTAAGATATGCTGATTCAAGGGATTCGTTCTCATAGAGATTGTATGCTCCGATACCTAATTCGCTGACATGTGTAAAGAAGGAGGGGTCGCGGGCCAATTCGAAAGGTAACCTGACATCTATCTCGTTTCCGAATCTTGATGCGGATATTACCCCAGGGATCGAGGCTATCTTGGATATGTCCTGTTCTGTAGGAACATGATCCATTTTGATGAATACCTGCCTTACGCCAGAAGTGGCGGATATCGCATCGATCGAGTCGTCTAGAATTAGCTTTCCGTAGTTGAGTATTGCCACATGATCGCATAAGTCGTTGACCTCGTGCAACATGTGGGAACTCATTACGACCGTGACGTCCCGGTCATTCCTTATGTTCTTGAGGATCTGCCTCATCTCGGCAGTACCTCTGGGGTCGAGTCCCGATGTGGGCTCATCCAATATGATTATGCTTGGATCTCCAAGGAACGCCTGTCCGAGCGCGATCCTCTGTCTCATACCTTTAGAGAACGTTCCCAATTTGTTATCCTTCCATTCGGTCATCTTGACCATTTCAAGGATCTCGTCCGTCTGATATGATATCATTTCAGAGCTGAGGCCGATGACCTGCCCTATAAGTTTGAGGGTCTCGGTGGGAGTCAGATAGGTGTAGAATTCAGGAGTTTCGACGACCGTGCCCACGTTGGTGAGTGCCGTCTTGGGATCATTTGCCACGTCTATACCGTTAAGATAAACCTCGCCCGAGGTTGCATTGATGAGATGGGTAAGTACCTTTATGGTAGTGCTTTTTCCAGCACCGTTAGGACCCAACAGTCCCGTGAAACTTTTATTTTTGATCTTTAAGGTAAGATCATCTACTGCGGCGAAATTACCATACCTCTTTACGAGGTTATAGATCTCTATGGGTTCGCTTGTAATCTGAACTCCTCCGACTCTAACAATGTACGTATTGTATTTTAAATTGCTTACATGACAAAATATGATGTTCGGAGGCTTATATGTCAATCCGCGAAATATATATTTCCCGATAATAACGTGGAGTTTTGATAAATCATTAAATCCATAAGTTGTTACCCCTGACGATGCGTAAAGATATTTTCCGTAATGAATTCTTCCATAGGATATATGCCGGGGAGGAGGTTCACGACGGAGACCCGGGATATTCAGAGTTTGTCGAGGCACTGGAACGTGCCAGGGACATTTGTTTGAAATATAACGAGTCAAGGGTCATGACCAGGGAGGAGAGGACCGAGTTACTAGAGGAGCTGTTCTTGGAAGATGTTGATGAAAACGTCGCCATAAATCCTCCTTTCAGATGTGACATAGGCTTTAACATTGAAATGGGAAGAAACGTGCGCATCAACAGCAATTGTTTCTTCCTTGACTCCACTACCATCCGTATTGGAGACCATGTGATGATCGGTCCGAACGTCATGATCGTAACTCCTAACCATTCAAGGGATCCCGTTGAAAGACGCAGGACAGGTACTATATCCAAACCCGTAGTCATAGAGGATGATGTCTGGATTGGGGCGGGTGCGATCATATTGCCTGGAGTGACCGTGGGGGCAGGTGCCATAGTGGGTGCCGGGTCTGTCGTCACCAAGGACGTGCCGGCTGGGGCCACCGTGGCGGGTAATCCCGCACGGAGGATAGGAGGCGAATAATGTTCTTTAGTATTGATATTCCAGGCGATTTCCTTACTGGTAGCTTCACAGGGGACTTGGTGCTGTTCCTGATACCGATAAACCTCGTCTTGGTGTTCGCGATGATGTTCTGGGAACGTTCCGACCCCCAAAGCACCCTTTTGTGGATGATGGTAATGTTATTCATCCCCGCTCTGGGATTCATTCTATACCTCTTCATTGGACAGACGTTCTATTCCAAATACGCGTTCAGGTCGAAAGCCTATGACGACCTGCGTTTCAAGAAGGCGATGAAAGGCCAGAAAATCCAACTTAAGATGGACCAGGACGACCTGGAGATGGAACATCCTGGTAGCAGTAACTTCGTAAATACAATGGCGAGCGTATGCCACGGATACACGGACGATAACGAGGTCGAACTGTTTACCGACGGTCGTCTTTATTTCAAGGCCCTTTTTGAAGATATTAGGAACGCGAAGAAGACCATTAACTTTGAATTCTATATCATCAGGAACGATGAGATAGGGGAGGGTCTTGTCAATCTCCTCACTAGGAAACAAGAGGAGGGGGTGGAGGTACGCATCATGTGTGACGCCTTTGGATTCGGGAAAGGTCCAAAGAAGGCCATGAAGAGGTTCGTTGATGCCGGCGGCGATTTCACACTGTTCCATAGCCGTGCAGTCTGTCTATTGTCGCCTCGTAAGAACAACCGCAACCACCGTAAGATCATGGTGGTGGATGGTGCGATAGGGTGGACGGGGGGCCATAACATCGGGAACGAGTATTTCGGTAAAGGTCCTCTGGGACATTGGAGGGATGCCAGCGTAAGGATCGTCGGTGGTGCGGTGAACAGCCTTCAACTGCGTTTCCTTACGGATTGGAGATACGCCACGAGACAGGATCTGGTATTGGAGGAGAGATTCTACAATAACCCCTTCGGAAATGGGAAAGAAGTGGTTCAGGTTATTTCTGGAGGTCCTGACGTCATAGAAAAGAGCCCCATACATGCGCAATACTTGATGCTATTCACCCGTTGTAGGAAGACCTTGTACATCCAGACCCCTTACCTCGTACCGGACGAGGCATCGTTAGCGGTATTGAAACTGGCTGCGGTGTCTGGTGTCGACGTAAGAATAATGATTCCCGATAAGCCAGACCATATATTCGTTTATTGGGCCAACCTCCATTATGCGAACCAACTGATGGAGGCGGGCGTCAGAGTATACCATTACAAGAATGGTTTCGTGCATGCAAAGACCATCGTCGCCGACTCATACTATTGCTCGGTAGGTTCATCGAACCTTGACGAGAGGAGCATGAAACTTAATTTCGAGACCAACGCGATGATCTACTCTCACGAATTAGGAGGGGAATTGACAGATACGTTCATGGGAGATCTCGAACAGTGTGACGAATACACTGTCGAGAAGTATAAGAACAAGAATCTCAGGGAATCATTGAAGGTCTCTGTCTGCAGGCTCGCATCCAGTCTTCTCTGATTTGTTATCTGCAGGGGGGTTTCTCTTCCTCTTGGCGTTCATTATGGTCTGGTCTAGCTGAACGAATCCCACCGATGGGGTGTGTCTACAGAACTCAGTCAGAGACGCTGCTCCCATGATCGCCTTTGTGATTAGGTCTTTCTCCCTACCTATCACACAATTCCTTTTTTTCCGTATACTGTCTAGGAAGCCGTCCACGTCGGAGTGCTCTGACACTGTGACGATGTTTCCGAGTTCCGGTAGAAGATGTCCGTCGGTCCCTCCAGTCGTGCCTATACCGTACTTTAAAGCGGCTTCATAAGCGGCCTTATTCGCTTTGCGCGATATGCCTCCACTTATCACCTCATAGGCGTCAAGCCGTTCGACATCCTCCATCCCGATGTAGTTCTTCCTGATACAGACCTCCATCCCTTTGTTGGAACCGAGATATCCCATCGGATGTGCTGCGGAGACCAAGCAGTTCTCATCCTCTAGGATATCGAGAAGTTTGGTAGTGGGCATATTTCTCAAAGCTATCCACTGACACCATCTTATGTTGTCTTTGATGTGCTTGTCCCAGAATACCTTGAGGTCCCTCCAGTCGTAGAAGTATGTTAGGATATGGGGGCCGTCGGAAGCGCTTATCTCGATGCCGGGTATTATCAGGACGTCGCTGTCCATCTCTATGGCGTCGAGAACACCCCCTATCTGGTTATGGTCGGTTATGGCTACGCCTACTCCGCGTTTCTCCGCTAGCTTGATCGTGTCCCTCGGCTGTGTATAACTGTCGGAGTAATGCGTGTGGAAATGCATATCCACACATGTCATCCCCAGATCGGTCTTCTTTTTGATGTCTGGCTTCCTGAATGCGACTCTATCGTTCATCTCAGGCAGAGTTGTCTCCATACATCCTCCGATTCCGATAGGATTTTTTCCGTGTCCATGGTGGTAATATCGTAGTCTAGCATTAGTATGTCTCCTTGACACATCGTGTGTTTGACGTTCAGGCTTGACGAGGAATAGGCTATGTTGCCGATGATGTTCTCTGGCAGGAGGGGCCTCAGGTTAGGTGCCTTACCGTCCAAGACTATTATATCCGCATACTTTCCCTTCTCGATGGAACCTAAATCGTCTTCCATCCCAATTGCTTTTGCACCGTTTATCGTAGCATAATCGATGAGTTCCTGCGCCTTTGCAACCGTTGCATCCCATCTGCTGGCCTTCTGAAGTAGTCCCAGGATCTTCATCTCCGAGAACATGTCGAGTGAGTTGTTCGTCGTGTTACCGTCGGTTCCTATCGAAACGTTTACACCAGATGAGACGAGTTCCGGTATCGGCGCCACTCCCCCGGTGGCCAGTTTCATGTTTGAGACTGGACATGTGGATATCGACATTCCCGTTTCTCCCATTAGCTTGACTTCATTCAACGTAAGCCATGCGGAGTGTGCAGCCACCACCCTAGGTCCGAATATACCGAGATCGGCAAGCCATTCACCTGGCCTCTTACCAGTGGATTTACGGTGCTCGTTCACCTCGCCCCTTGTTTCGGATAGATGAAGGTTTATCGGAAGGTTTTCCTTGTCGGAGAATTCCTTGGCTCCGAGGCAGGTATCCTCGTTGCATGCGTATACGCCTTGCAGACCTACGCCGGGGATTATCTTCCTCATGTCCTTGTGGGTCTCGTAGAAATTGATACAGTTCTTCAGGGGGTTTCCGACCTGAGTGGTCTTATCTTCGTCAAGTACACACCAGCACAAAACTCCGCGGAGGCCTGCCTCCTGTGTTGCCTTAGCGATCACATCCTGTGAATAATACAGATCCATGAACGTGGTGGTCCCGCCACGTATCATCTCCATGCATCCCAATTTCGTACCGATGTCCATGTCGTAATCGGTCCTGTCCGCATCGACCTTGAAACTGGCTTCTAGGAAATCAGGGAACAATAGATCGTCCAGTGATCCCTTCATCACCGACATCGCGACGTGGGTGTGAGTGTTGATCATACCTGGCATAATAATGTCGCCATCCACGTCTATCTCACGTTCTGCGGACCCCTTGTACTCTGGCCCTACATAGATTATCTTCTCATCTTCTACCGCAACGTCCCCTTTGAGGACGTCCCTTCCGGAGTTCTGAGTCACTATCCACCCTCCGCGGAATACTGTTATCATGTTTCTCATAACCTACTTTTCCACTATAAGATTTACCCGCCTTCAAAAAATGGATATATCTTGATGTCATCATTATGGACATGTCGACTCGTATTGTATTCCTAGGTACGGGAGGAGGTCGGCATACGACGATGTACCAGACCCGCAGTACGGGTGGCTTCCTTATCAGAAATGGAGGCGTTTTCACCCATGTGGACCCTGGACCTGGGGCTCTTACACAGATGCAGAGGATCAGATACGACCTCACACAGACCAACTCGGTTGTTGTCTCACACGCCCATCCCGACCATTACGCCAATGCGGAATCCGTCATTGAGGGATTCTCATTCGGCGGATGGAGGAAGAGAGGTCATATATACGGAAGTGTCACGGCCTTGAAGGGACAGGACGGTTTAGGTCCTTGCATATCGGAATACCACCAGGACATAGCAGAGGATTGTACCGTTATCGTACCGGGCGATACTTTGAAGATCGGCGGTATGAAGACCGAGATATGTTGGTCGGATCATAATGACCCGACGTCCGTTGGATTCAGATTCCATACGGATGATGGCATCGTTTCTTACGTCAGCGATACGGATTTCAACGAGGAGCTCGCCGAACAATATGTTGGATCTAGAGTGTTGCTGCTCCCGGTGACTGTTCCTGATGATGTGTACATCAAAGGCCACCTATGTACGAATAGTGCGGTCGATTTCATTAATATCGTAAAACCCGAGATGGCGATATTCGTTCACTTGGGGATAGTCATGATCCGTGCGGGACCGGATGAGCAGGCGGAAAAGGTCGAGAAAGTAACCGGTATCCGAACGATCGCCGCAAGCGACCGTATGATAATCGACATCGGGGATGACATCACGATATCGGAGGCCGAGGCCTTCGAAGAGGGTTGGATCCCGAATACCTCGCCCTGATTAGACTTCGTAGAAACCGTATGTTTCTGATACCTCATCACCTTCAGGAATCCAATGCGTCAGTTTCTGCTCGTCTCCGGATTCGTCGGGATGCATGATATTGGTGTAGCCGATAAGATATTGATAAGACGTCGTCGTCTCGCAACCATAATAGGTCTTTTCTCCAATCTCTTGACTAATCAGATATTCTCTTGATTCGGCGCCCTGTGGTGTAGGGGGGTATATCGGATAGGTACTAGGTTCGGTTTTTAGATCGTTCTCCATATGTATCCCTGCGACCGCGTGACCCGGGATTATTGCTACAGCCGCATCAAGACCGGCAGCTTTGAACAAGGCTGCGGTAAGGAAGGCGGTATCCTCACAGTCCCCTACTCCCTGCATTATGGTCTGAGTAGGGAATGCCCAGTATTCCTCTGAGCCGTAAATCATGTAATCGGAGCCGATATTGTAATTCAATCCTTGGATTTCCTCTTCAGGTAATTCGGATGGATAATAACGAATATTTAGCTGTACGAATGTCAATAGATAAGACGCGTAATTGTAGGAATCGTCTTCCAGATAATCATCGAGTAAACCTTCCTCTTCGTATTCTACTCGCAGTCCTTCTTCCAATTTTGTGGTGAAATTGCTATCTTTAGTGACGTATGTTTTGAGAGTTTGCCCCATTTCGGTGAAGGGTATGTAACCGCGCAGGCCGCCGTATTCTATGGCAGAGATGCATTCGCTATATTGGAATGAGAAATCCATTTCGAAGGAATGTTTATTTTTTACAAGATCTACTGAAGGTCTACTGTGTTGAGTGAAATCCCATGAATAACTCCTTGTGACTTCTCCTTCAAGTGCGAACGTACCTTCGTACTGCTGGAAGTTCACATCCACTCTGACGGAATAATATCCTGGATCCAGAGTGCAGGTCATGGATTTGCGATCATTGCTGAACGTAGTATCCTCTGGTAAATCATATACTCTTTCGAATACGGCGTAACCGCTATTGGCAGACGCGTCTTCATCGACGTAATATTTTGACTCATCCAGGGACCTCAGCCCCCATTGATAGTTACCAAGTGTGTTCACGTTACAGGTGAACGTCATTGTTGCACTGTCATCCGTATAATCTACATCAGAAAGATGCGGGGCGATCGATATGATCCCTGAGCCTACGCCTCCATCGCCGTAAAGAATAAATTCATTGGATTCGAAACCGTTTTTATCGGGAATCATCCAGTAGATGAAACCAAACGCCCCTGCGGAAAGTAAGAGCGTCACGACAATCAGGGCTTGGATTGCTTTCTTGTTCGGCGGCCTAGGTTTGGGCTCTTGTATTTTGTATTGCCCTTGTAGATAATCACTAAATGTATCGGTGTCGGAATTCTCGTTGAAGTTCGCGCCACAATTATAGCAGAATTTAGCATCCTCGTCGGCCTTGGATCCGCATTCCGGGCAATACATACACTCTTCACACTTCCACGCATATATAAAAATAGAGAGTAAATAGGACGTCTTTCTTATAATTGACAAGACACGGGACGGGAACATGCTTAAACGTGGGATGCCGATTTCCAAAACAATGAGTCTGGAATCCGAGGTACTCGAAAGGATAAAACCTAAACAAAAGGAGATAGACGATATCAAGGCCTCCGCTGATAAGCTGAAGCGAAAGGTAGAGGATTACATCAAAGAGAACAACATGTCCGCCGCCGAGGTGAGATATGTTGGTTCATTCGCTAAAGATACATACCTTTCAGATCCCGACCTCGATATATTCCTGTTATTCCCCTCGGACGTTACAATAGAGCAGTTGGAGGACGAAGGGCTCCGCATTGGCAAGGACATACTCGGCGGTAAGAGGCTGTATGCCGAACACCCCTATACCAGGGGCAGATTCGAGGGCCACGACATAGATATGGTCCCTTGTTATGATCTATGTGACACGAAAAGGCTCCGTACATCGGTTGACCGAACCCCCTTCCACACGGAATATGTGCTTTCCCGCCTACGTCCGGAACAGAAGGATGATGTTAGACTCCTCAAGAAGTTCATGAAGGGAATATTCGTATACGGAGCGGAACCCAACACTCGCGGGTTCTCGGGTTATCTTTGCGAACTCCTAGTGATAAGATACGGAAATTTCCTTGATGTCATAAATGCTGCGGCGAACTGGAAGGAGGGCATTACAATAGAGATCGAAGGAAGAGGCCCCCTATCCGTCGCTCCTCTGACTGTTTACGATCCGGTAGACTCCCGCAGGAATGCCGCATCCGCAGTACACCTCGACACGCTCTCATTGTTCATCGTGGCTTCAAAGGCTTATCTTGAGAACCCGTCGGAGAGGTTCTTCTTCCCCGTTGAACGTGAGGCCTTTTCGGTTCCCGAATTAAGAGCTAAGACGGAACATCACGGTTCACGTCTACTGACGGTGATATTCGAAAGACCTGATGTGATAGAGGAGAACTTGTACTCACAACTCTGGAAGACGCAGTATGCGTTGACGAGGAAGATGGACGAGTTCGATTTCACCGTCCTTAGGGCATTGCATGAGATGGACGATGACGAGATGAGGATAGTCTTCGAGATCGAACGCGACCTGCTCTCGAAGACGTTCAAACACGGCGGACCTCCAGTCTGGGTACAAAACGCGGAGAAGTTCTTAGACAAGTGGAGGGACAGTCCCTACGGAGAGCCGTTTATAGAGGATGGTGATTGGAACGTGATATCCGAAAGGTCATACACTACGGCAAAGAAGATGATCAGTGAAGAGGCAGCGATAGCCGGCATAGGAAGAGAACTGGACCCGAATAGGATGGTTATCAGGAATCACGAAGAGACTCTTGATATGACGCCAGCTGATATACTGACCGAGCTTTTAGATCCGAAACTTAGCTGGGAGAATTAACCCATATAGAACGGGGCGTTGATCAACAGGATGGCGACACCGGTTGCCAGAAGAAAGAACATTATGTAATTCCCTATCATAGTCTTAGCTTGTATCATATCCACTCTGACTCTGAAAAACGCAAGAATCTTTTTCAATCCGGCCAGCATCAAAATTACTAAAAGGAATCCGATGACCCACGAATGGCCTCCAAGTATGTCCATCCTATAGAACAAGGCCCACAATATACCCGAAAATAGGCTCAATGTGATAACTACGAAGAATATCTTGGTGTCAAAAAGTTCCTTTAATATGAACTCTCGTTCATCAAACTTAGTAGGAGTGAATTCATATGTCTCCTTCGGCTCCTCCTTTATTCTTCTTTTCTTTTTGGCCATTCGGGCATTAATCCTGCAACTTGCATATAAACATTTATGATGAAATCTACCAGATTCGGTATATTCGGTGACCTCCCGTCATTTCGGTTAAATACGCAAATTGCTTTGTTGATATTGGAGATATACAATGGTCACCAAAACTATAGAAGACATACCAGGAGTAGGACCAGCCATATCAGAAAAACTCCGCGAAGCAGGATACACGGATCTGATGGCCATTGCTGTTGCCCCCGCCAAACAACTTGCAGAGGACTGCGAGCTCGGCGATAAAAAGGCAGCAGACATCATCGAGGGCGCCAAAATGTGCGCAGACATCGGTGGTTTCGAAACAGGAGACGATATATTTGAGAGACGTAAGTTGATAAATAAGCTTACAACAGGCTCTCAGGCGATTGATGAACTTATCGGCGGCGGACTTGAAAGTCAGTCCATCACTGAGTTCTACGGTGAGTTCGGAAGCAGTAAATCACAAATCTGTTTCCAGCTTGCAGTGAACGCAACGATGCCCATAGAACGCGGAGGATTGGACACAGATGTCATAATCATCGATTCGGAGAACACTTTCAGACCGGAGAGGATAATCCAGATGGCGACATACTTGGACCTCGACCCGGATGAGACCTTGAAAAGGATCCATGTTGCAAGGGCGTTCAACTCCCAGCACCAGGTACTTCTTGTAGGTAAAGCGATGGAACTCGCAAAGGAGCTTAATGTCAAGCTACTTATCGTGGATTCGCTCACATCACACTTCAGGGCAGAATATATCGGAAGGGGGACCCTTTCCGAAAGACAGCAGATTCTGAACCGTCATATGCATGATCTTCTGAACTTCGCTACCGTCAATAACGCGGCGATTGCCGTCACCAACCAGGTTTCTGCAAAGCCTGATGCGTTCTTCGGGGACCCTACGAGGCCCATTGGAGGGCACATAGTCGGTCACACCGCAACTTTCCGCCTATACCTCAGAAAGGGTAAGGCAGGGAAGAGGATAGCGAGACTTGTGGATTCGCCGAGTCTGCCTGAGGGCGAGGCTGTATTCATGATCACCGAAGACGGTATTAAGGACTGAAACATAATGGGGTTCTAGTGAACCCCATTTACTTTTTTGAATTGTCGGGAGAATCTGGAGATCTTCCTGAAGCGGAAGCCATCAGTTGCGCTAAAGCGGAATCTGGAGGAAAGGCTGTAAAGGCATCCTCTGGTCCAGGATACGTGACGATGGAGATTCCTCCCGACAGCTTACCTTTTATCTCAAAACGTCTGGCACTTACCCGAGGAATTGGCAGATATCTGGGATCATTCGAACCAGACGATATGTCCGGATTCGCACCAGGAGACCTGCCTGGGGGTACATTCGCCGTACGTGCCAAAAGGTTTAGAGGTATGATGGCAGACGCGGACTCCCAGAAGATTGTAAGGAAGGTCGGCGACATCTTCTCAAAAAGGAATTCCGTGGACCTCAACGAACCCGACATCGTCGTTAGGATGTTCATGAGCGACAGAGTTCACATATTCATAGAGGAGTATAAGACTGAGGCCGATTTATTCGAGAAGAGGAAGGTCAGCGAGAGACCTTTCTTCTCCCCCATTTCACTTCATCCCAAATATGCCAGAGCTTTGATTAATCTTACTGGTGCCGTAAGGGGTTCTACGATATTGGATCCGTTCTGTGGAACGGGAGGTATCGCCATAGAGGCGGCGGAGATGGGTATGATGGCCTTAGTCTCGGACTTCGACCCGCATATGGTCGCCGGAACAATGGAGAATATGGAATTCTACGGGCTTAAGCTACATGACAGCGCCGTATTGGATATCGGAGATATCGCCGAACGCTGGTCCGATATCGATGTTGTGGCCACCGACCCTCCCTACGGCCGTTCCACAAGGACCGGTGGAGAGAATGTAGACCACATGTATACGAGATCTATGAGTTCCATTTCCGATGTTCTGCGTCCCGGAGGAAGGGCTGGAGTGGTGCTCCCTCATAAGTTCGAGACACAGTATATGTCCCTCCAGGACGTGTATCCTCAGAGAGTTCACAGTTCCCTTACCAGATATTACCACTTGTTCCGAAAGTGATTAACTATTTCTATACTCAGGACATCAACGGCGCGTGAACAGATACTTTAGGTTGTTCCGATTCGGGAACGGTGTCATGGGTGTTATCGGCGTCATTGTCGGAGCATTTATCGCATCTGGTTTTGGTATCATCGATTACTGGATCGGGATTTTTATTTCCTGTGCTATAGTCCTGATATTCATGGCTGGAGGAAACGCCATAAACGATTACATCGACAGGGACATCGATGTGGTTGCCCATCCTGACAGGCCTATACCGAGGGGAGAAATCAAGCCTCTGATGGCCAGGAACCTAGGTATATCATTCTTAGTCCTGGCAGTTCTGATAGGTATTCTCGCACAAGCCCTGTCGATGTATATGGACTTCATATTCTGGGATCTTCTATCAGTAGCTATAGTGGTAATAGCCTCAACCCTGATGATATCGTACGAGATGTTCCTGAAACAAAGGGGCTTCATCGGCAACGTAACCATCGCGGTGCTGACAGGTATGATATTCCTTCTCGGAGGAGCCGTCTGTAATAACGTAATCGTCGTGATACCCATTGCATTGATGGCCATGTTGGTCAACATAGGAAGGGAAGTTTCCAAGGACATAGAGGATCTGGATTCTGATGAGGGGAGGAATACATTACCTATGAGAATAGGAACGAGGAATGCTGCCGTCGTGGCAAGTCTTTCGTTCCTTTTCGGCGTAGCTCTGAGCATTTGGCCGTTGTTGGATGGTTCGATGAATCACCTTTATCTGCTAATATTGGCTGCCGATGTAATGTTTATATATGCTGCTTTTATTGTTTTCAGAAACGCATATGAATCTCAGAGGGTCGCTAAGATAGCCATGGCTGTCGCACTGCTTGCCTTTGTTATCGGTGTGATATGATGAACGTCAAACAATACCTTACGGACAAGATTAAGAATGGGACCATTCATTTGGCCCTGCTCGACCCTGATAAACAAAACTCTGAAGATGCAGGTAAACTTGCCAAACTTGCAAAGGAGGCGGGTACGGATGCCATTATGATAGGCGGTTCCACGGGCGTGACATCAGATAACTTAGGGGAGACTGCAAAGGCAATCCGCGAGATGTCCGGGCTGCCCAGCATCCATTTCCCAGGAGGGCCTCATGAGCTTTCCTCAGAGGTCGATGCGATTTTCTTTATGAGTCTGGTCAATAGTTCCGACCCTGTTTGGATTATCAAGGCGCAGGCCTATGCCGCGCCTTATGTTAAGAAACTGAATATCGAAGCGTTATCCATGGGATATATCCTTGTAGAGCCTGGTATGAAGGTCGGCGAGGTCGGTAAGGCCGAACTGATTAAACATACCGAGATTGATAAAGCTGTAGGATACGCGTTGGCATGCGAGATATTGGGAATGGATTTCGTGTACCTCGAGGCAGGGAGCGGTGCGAATGTGCCCGTCCCCGCTGATATGATCTCGGCCGTGAAGAATGCCATTTCGATCCCGTTGATCGTCGGAGGAGGTATACGAACCCCCGAAGCGGCAAAGGCGGCAAGGGAAGCCGGGGCTGACGCGATAGTTACAGGCACCTTCATTGAGGAATGTTCCGATGAGGGTCTGCTTAAATCAGTAGTAGAGGCTTCCAGAGGAAAAAAATGAACAACCAACAATCACCGATATCTCCACGCAGTCCCATGTGGCTTACGCCCGAGGAACGTAGTGCGGGAATCACAAAGGACCTTAAGGTAGCTGCACGCAGATTCCTATGTCCAGTATGTAGCAGAGAATTCAGTCTTTTCCAGTCAAGGGCCATAGCGTGTGTCGCATGTCCCAAAGCGAATCAGAACTGTCCAAACGTCAGATGTCCATATTGCGACAACGAGTTCCCTATACAGGGATTCATAGTCCCTGATAAAGAGGATGCCGTCCATATGAACGATTACACTGACAACGTGTTCGACAACTGGATGGACAGCTATGGCATCGTGAGACGCTAATTATTCGATCTTCAAGATCTCAAGGCCCGAGACTTCGTCCTTTTTTCTGACGGGGCCTGCGCCTCTCATCTCGGTGATCACGACCTCTGTCACAAGCCAGGCTATCACACCTTCTCTAAAACATCCTGTGACGGATTTGCCGTCTCTTCCTGCAGAACCGTGCATATGTAGTACTGGCCTTCCCGAGGTGTCGGGGAATATGGTTCCAAAGCCCGTGACCTCACTCGGTGCGTCTAATTCATGCAACTGGGGTTCGATGTCGCCCTCTATGGGGTATTTAGGACCTACAACAAATTTAGACCCTTTATCCACGCCACCTATAACGGAGACTGTGGCATATTTTATGCCATGTTCCAATGAGAATTTCTCTACCTCTTCCCGAATTATTTCACCGGATTCGAGGGTTAGTACGAAAATTCGTACCGGGCGCATCTCTGCATACTTCATGAAGGTTCAGCGATATTTGCTGTATTTATCGAGGAGCCTGTTTATCTTGTCGTGCTCCGTCTTTAGAAGTTCCTCTTCTTCCAAAAATGTTTTTACGTATTCCTTTGCTTCCTTCGTTGAATTTCTGGAAGCCTTAGCTATTATGCTCGCCAAGAAGGCCGATGCCTTCTCTTCGTCCATGGATGTAGTCTCAAGAATATCATTCATGTCATACTTGAACGAATTAATCTTGTGCATGTTCAACATGGACTGTCTCCTTGCCGTTGTTTTAACTTTCGGCTTGAACTTCCTTCTCTTTCTTTCACTGCCGGCGCTGGAACCATGCCGAGTATTGGCACAACCAGTTCCGGGCTGTTTTTCACCTGTAACCAAGATTATAACTCCAGGACGAATTACTAAGTCATATTATATAAAGATAATCCATCCGCCGAGAAAATGGGAATAACTGGCTTTTTTAACGTTTGACGTGTATAATTAATTATTATTTAATAAATAATATAAAATAAAATGTTTGATTCGCATCCCTTTGAGATTATCATTGATGGTGGGAAGCGACTCTGTCTTTGGCCTTCCTTGCCGACCTAGCTATAAAGATCGAAAATATCACTGCGATGATTGTTACAATTATTGCATACACGAACAGACCTGCCAATGCGGCAGACTCTATACCTGCATAGACGGGATTGTTAAATGCCACACCGATTATTGATTTGATAGCTTCATTCCAGGCAAGTGCCGCCACAAGACCGAACGCCGCCGTGATAAGGGTAGCAAATGTCTGGATGACCTCGAGTTTGAACTCGTCCCTTTTTTTCTCTTTATCAGATACCATTACAGTTTTAGTCATGTTATTTCACCGGGCTTGATAGCCTGTTACTCACATCGATTTTTTGATATATTATCCCCTTCTGAAATAAAACTCTAAAACTGTTCCTTTGTGCATTAGATGACTTTGTGTAAAAAAGCCGACTCAATTATTTATGTGGGCCGATTAGTAGAAAATCGAAAAAGTGCGGGGGATGGGATTTGAACCCACGAAACCCTAAAGTCTAGGATCTTAAGTCCTATGCCGTTGGCCGCTTGGCTACCCCCGCTCAAGGGAATAATTACTTACCATTGATTAAACTATCTATTAATTTGTGAAAACATATAATCTATGAGTGTCATACCCAG
>DATERX010000025.1:0-41705 GCA_035271165.1 Candidatus Methanomethylophilaceae archaeon | reverse complement strand
GATTCCGTCCCCTCCATAAGCTTTATAGCAGTGCCTCTGGGATGGAATCTGGTCTTGCCAAAGCGAGACTCTAGATCTTCTATCGCGGTCTCAAGGTTGTAGTTATATCTTATTCTGAAGGACGATTCCTTCGCCTTTCCCTCACATATCGCGTCCGCGAGTTCGTCCACGCCCTCGGAGGTCTTGGCTGAGACGAGTACGACAGGTACGTCCAATATCTTGGATAATGTTGTGTAATCGGTATCAAACTTCTTACGTGCCTCATCAACCTTGTTGATCGCCAGGATCATTGGAAGTCCAAGTTCCATGACCTCTATGCACAGTACAAGGCTGCTTTGAAGATTAGAAGCGTCGGCTACTACTATGATGGAGTCTATGCTCGGATCCTTGACCATCTTGAGGACCACTTTCTCGTCGTCCGAGTTGCCGGACATGCTGTATGTCCCGGGCAGGTCGAATATACGGACCTTGTTTCCTTTCCTCATTACGACGGCTTCTTCGAACTCGACCGTGGTACCGGGATAATTTGAGGATAAAACGCCTACGCCTGTGAGTCTAGTGAACAGCGAGGATTTTCCGACATTGGGTTGACCGACCAATGCGGCCGTGAACATTCCATCCTGCATCTATGATCAACTCGGATCCACGAACACGGAATCTGCGGTTTCGGAATCCAGAGCGAAGGTCGCATTGCCTATACTCACAATCTTTGGACCCGCCTTCGATATGTTACTGTCCATGCAGACCTCCCTTCCGGGTACAAAGCCCATGGATATCAGTTTCTTGACAATGAATGACGTCTCGCATTTAAGATGGGATATCTTTCCCATTTCCCCAGGTTTCATATTACTCAATCTTATTCCCGTACGGCATCCCTTCTCCTTCATTTCAGGGTCCTTGCACAACCCACAATCTTTGTTATCTGGCGAGCCTATGATGCGGCATATCTTCCAGGCTGACTCGTCTGAGATGGCGTGTTCCATCTTATGAGCCTCCTCATGTGCGGCACTAGCTTCTATATCGAGGACCTCGGTGAGAAACTTCTCCATCAAGTCATGTTTCCTGCGGAGGTGTCTTGCATGCTCATGCCCCTTTTCCGTTAGTTCCGCTCCGTGATACCTGGTGTACTTCACATAACCTTCCTTGGATAGGACCTTGATCATCTCAGAAACGCTTGCGGGGGAGACTTCCAGCCGTTCAGCCAGTTCGTTGGTCTTTACTTTGCCCCCGCCGTTGGTCATGCGAAGCATTTCGATGAGATAGTCCTCACGGATCCCAGATTTCATAAAATACCGAGTGTGGAGCTTATTAATATATTTAGTTAATCCTAAAAAAATTATATGGCTGGCGTCACCAGCCATGAAGGAAGTTCAATCTCTTACTTCATTTTTTGCGATTCTTCTCGCGTTCGGACTTTGCTTCGGCCCGTGCCTCTTCCTTTTCCTTCTCGGTGTTTTCAATATCGTCGTACTTCGACTTTATCTTCTCAACATGTTTTTTGGGATCAAAGGTATCTCCCTTGAGAGTGGCTTCGTATACCTTCTCACCGAGCTTACACTGAAGCTTCTCGATGTCCCTCTTAAGGTCACGAATCTTGGAGTTGTATTTTTCCTCGTCAATCGTTGACCCTATTTTGCTGTCTACGTTCTTGATCCCGGCTGAAACTTTATCCATAAATCCCATAGGCTATCACCAGTGTTAAACCAGGGTCTTAGTAAATAAAGGTAGAACCGCGCGATTAGCGCGGGAAATTGTTTAAAAAGGTATCATGGGACCAGCTTATGGTATGCGTATGCAGGCTCTCCTGCGTTGAAACAGAACTGTACCGTATCGAACTGTTTCTTGAAGGCCTTGACGTCTTCCTTCACCTTCGCTGGACTCTCTTTGTTCTTGATGACACGCGCGATGAGCTCCGCGACCTCTTTCATCTCGCTCTCCTTCATTCCTAGACGTGTCATCTCCTGGGCACCGAGCCTCAGTCCGGATGGGCGTACGGCACTCGTGTCCCTTGGGAGCATGTTCTTGTTGCAAATCATGTTCGCATCCTCCATGAGCTGTGCGCAATCCTTTCCGCCTCCGAACTCCGATACGTCGACTGCTATTGCGTGTGACTCCGTGAAACCGAGGTCCGGGCATAATACAGGTATACCAAGTTCGTAAAGGGATTCTCCCAACTGCTTGGCGTTCTTACATGTCTGTACGGCGTAATCCTTCGCGAACACTTCCATTTCAGCGAGGGTGATCGCAAGTGCGGCCATCGCATGCAGGTGGTGACTGGATGTCACTCCGGGGAACACGGCCTTTTGAAGTTTCTTCTCCTGTTCCTCGGTCATGTTCGCTCCGAGCAACATGCCGTGGTTGGGTCCAGGGAATGTCTTGTGCGTGGATGATGATATTATGTTCACGCCTTCCCTTAGGGGGTCGTGAAACTGTCCGCCGGCTATGAGACCTAGGACGTGTGCGCAATCCTCCCATACAAGACAATCTATCTCATTGAACGTGTCCTGTAGCTCTTTGAGCGGCGGAGGGAACAGGAAGACAGAAAGGCCGAACTGAGCGACCTTGGGCTTGACTTCCTTGAGCAGTTTGATCGTACCGTCGACGTCTATGTTCATACTCTCTTCATTGAAGGGGTAATTAACGGATTTTACTCCCCTCTGTCCGAATGCCCCGAACTCGCATGTGGATATGTGAGCGCCCTGTGCAAGTGCGCAGGTGGTGATCGTGTCGCCGGGTTCGGCAAATGCGAACAGAATGGCCATGTTGGCCACCGTACCCGATATCGGCCTTACGTCGGCAAAGTCCGCTCCGAAGAGGTCCTTGGCTATCTCGGTCGCCTTTATCTCGACCTTATCGACGAAGATATTGCCCTGATAGTAGCGCTTCCCGGGAAGGCCTTCGGCGTATCTGTCGGCGAAATCGGAGATAAGCATCTCTTTGGCCAATGGGCTCATTAAATTTTCAGAGGCAATCATCGGAATCGATTCTTCGAACCATTTATTGTGGTTCATTACCTGCTCTCTGATGTATTTTGCATCATCTAAGGTCATGTTATCGATACGAGAAATACGTACACCGTAAAAAAGCATTGGTGGTTACACCGATGTCTCGACACGATCTCGAACATCCCTTAGAGGTTTGTCCGTCATAGGGTCGATACCGCTTATGTCCGCCAAGAATATTGATACGAGGTCTCCGAGTATTATACATTTGAGGTTCTTTTCGAGGTTTGACGAACCTTCTACGTGATGCGTTATGATTTTCAGACCCTTGTCGGTGAGAATGCTGAGTAAGGTATCCGTCATGCCCTTGACCATCTCGGACGCGTTGTCGTCATAAAGTACGACGGGTACGAAATTCTTACTGTTGACGTTGTCATCGGTCCATCCTACGATCTCGTTGTGATTGAACTCCGGGATCGAACCACTGAACGAGATGTTCTTAGAGTTCTCGTTTATCTGGTTCTTCCACCTGATAGCGGCGGACCTCATGTTCGCCAGACTGAATATTACTGGGATCTTGTCCACAAGCTCGTATGCAATGATTCTTGCCCTGCCGCAGTCATCATCGACTATCTTGTCCCTGTTCTCTTTGAGGATGGGGATTATCTTCCTCAGCTCGGACCTTGACTTGTTGATTCCCATTTCCTGCAGGACGGAGGCTAGACGGCCCAGCATGCTTCCAAGGGCCATACGGGACTGGAGCCCCTCGGGGAGAAGTACTGCGGCATCCTTGCGGCTTTTGGCTTTGGAGAATAGTTCCCCTCCAGATGTTATGCACACAATCTTGCATTTTCTCTTTGTGGCCTCTTCATAGGCCATTAGAGTCTCTTTTGTGTTCCCCGAATAACTTATGAGGATCACAGCTGTCTCCTCATCAACCCATTTGGGAAAATCCGTCCTTCTTATGACATGTATCTGTGTATGGGATGTACTGTCGTTGAAATCTGAAAGGATATCGCCTACGAGTGCCGATGTTCCCATACCGCAGATACATATCTCATTGGAACTTGGTATCTCTGGGAGATCGAACTCCATCGCCGTCTCGATTTGTTCCGGGAATCCGATGGTCTGTTTGAACAGGGCGGATTCCGTTATCTCAATCCTTTCTGACATTGAATAAACTCATCGGATATACATATTTAAACTATTATCGCTCATTAGGGCGTTTTCAACCTGGTTTCATCCTACTAATTTATTAGTATTTCACCAACAGTTTTTTTATACGGTGCTTTGCTTATTCAAAGGTGATTGAATGAATTTTGAAAAGGCCCTGAATGACATTAGGCAGGGTAGGGTTGTATTTGTGTATGATTTTGACGACCGCGAAGGAGAGACTGACATCACAGTCGCCTCACAGTTCGTCACTTACGAAACGATACGGTTTTTGAGGAAGAGCGCTGGCGGTCTTATCTGTACCACCACACCACATGAACGTGCGAAGAGCCTTGGCCTCCCATATATGGCCGATGTATACGCGGATGATTCGGACCGCTTCCCATTGCTCAAAGCGATGGCACCGGACGACATTCCGTACGATCGCACAAAATCATCATTCGGTATAACAATCAACCATCGCGAGACTTACACAGGTATAACCGATAGAGACCGTGCACATACGATATCCCGTTACGCGGAGGTCCTGTTCCAGGACAAACCCGACGAAGAGATCATCAAGGACCTCGGAACGGAATTCCGTTCACCGGGCCATGTGCACCTTCTCAACGCCACGGAAAAGATACTTACCAAAAGAAAGGGTCACACTGAACTGTGTACCGCCATGATGTACATGGCAGGAGTCTATCCTTCAGCCACGATATGTGAGATGATGGGCGATGACGGCAGGGCCATGTCCAAGGATGAGGTCATACGGATCGCTAAAGAGAACGACATAGAGTTCCTGACCGGCGAACAGGTCATAAGTAGATGGGAAGAGTACAAGAAAAAGACGGGAGCTGACCTCTGAAATGGTCCGCGTCATGGCCTCAGGGGTCTTCGACATAATCCATACCGGACATATCTCTTATCTGGAACAGGCCAAATCCCATGGAGATGAGCTTATCGTCGTGGTCGCCTGTGATAATACCGTGAGACGTAAGAAACACGAACCCGTTACCCCTGAAGATATGAGAGTCCGCATCGTCGGAGCCCTCAAAACCGTCGACAGGGCTGTGCTCGGAAAGGACGGGGATATTTTCGATACTGTGCGGGAGATACGTCCGGACGTTGTCGTGCTCGGTTTCGACCAGAATTTCAACAAGGACATACTGTCGAAGGAGCTTGAGGAAAGGGGGCTGTCCGGAATCAAGGTCTGCAGAGCTACCGAATGTTCGGAGGACCTTGCCGCCACACGTAGGATAATTCAGAGAATCAATTCCATGGGAGGCAAATCATGAAACTCATCGGTATCGCGGACACTACGTTCGCACGTTACGACATGGGCAAGGCGGCCATAGATGAGCTGGGGAAGACCGGTACGGGGTTCCGCGTGGTCCGCTACACGGTACCCGGGGTGAAGGACCTTCCCGTCGCATGCAAGAAACTCATCGAGGAGCAGAATTGCGACATTGTCATGGCCCTTGGTATGCCGGGACCCATGGAGAAGGATCGGATGTGTGCCCATGAGGCTTCGACAGGCCTCATCCGCACACAGCTGATGACTAATAAACACATAATCGAGGTTTTCGTCCATATAGACGAAGCCGATGATGATAGAGAATTGGCCGCTTTGGCGGATTCCAGGACAAGAGAGCATGCGATCAACGCGTACAATCTGATCTTTAATCCAAAAAAGCTGACCGCTCAGGCGGGTACTGGTCAAAGACAGGGGTTCGAAGATGTAGGGCCCGTAAACATGAGGTGAAAAAATGAAAGAATACAGAATCGGAATGGTGGCTGCCGAGTTCAACTTTGACGTCACATCTATGATGATAGAGAGAGCGAAGGCTGAAGCAGAATTCCTTGGTGTCAAGATTACAAGGGAGATCTTCGTACCCGGGGTATATGAGATCCCCTTGGCAGTCAAAAGACTCGTTGAAAGGGACGACATCGACGCCGTGATCACCCTTGGAGCGGTGATAACGGGCGAGACTGACCACGATCAGGTGATAACGGCACAGGCTGCGAGGAAGATAACCGACCTTTCGCTGGAATACGACAAGCCCGTGGCGCTCGGTATCACCGGGCCCGGACAGACGAAGCTCCAGGCCATGGATCGTATCGAGAAGGGACGCGAGGCCGTGGACTCCGTCGTCAAGATGCTCAAAAGGCTTGGGTAAACAATACTTGCCGCAGGAAGAAAATCCTGCGGCATTTTTAATTTAAAAATTATCGGGTAATTCCGATTATTGTTTGCGCCCCGCCTTTTCGCGGGGCTTCCTGGATTTTTCCTTTTGCTTCTCCTTCTGAGGAGCGGGTTCCATGAGGATTTCCTTCTTCTTATGACGGTGCTCTGATAGAAGTTCCATCGTGCGACCGCTGTCGTTCTCGTTTACCTCGACATAGGATCTGGATCTTCCGAGTCCGATGTTCCCTATGCGTCCATCATCCAGTTTACCGACCTTCTGCACGAGTTCCGAGATGTCTGATCTTCCAAGGCCGTCATCGCGTCCTAGGTTGATCTGCAACACCATCATCTTCATGCCGTCTTCGTTGGTGGTGATGACTGGTTTAGCGGGCACGGGTATCGACGCCGGCCTTTCTGTCCTGCGGGAGTCACGGGGCCTACTATCATCCCTATCCCTTGAAGGTGCTCTGTCTCTGCCTCTCGGAGCGGACTTCTCCCATTCCTCTATGACCATGGTACCTGCGGAGGGTATGTCGTCCGACCTGGCCTTCTGTATCTTCTTGCCAGTCTCCCTTTCGTAACGCCTGATAAGGTATTCTTCCTTGTTCGTTGCGAAGGACACCGCTATGCCTTCCTTACCTGCACGGCCGGTACGTCCGATCCTGTGAAGGTAGCTCTCGGAATCCATCGGTATGTCATAGTTTACGACGAGGTCGATGTTGTTGATATCCAATCCTCTTGCGGCCACATCCGTCGCGATCAGTACCTGGAACCTGTTGTTCCTGAAATCGCGTATAGTCCTCTCCCTCTTGGCCTGAGGCATATCGCCGTGCAGAGTACCAGTATTCGTCGTCCTTGAGAGTATATCCGCAAGCATGTCCACCATCCTCTTGGTCTGACAGAACACAAGCGTCTTAGGACGTCCGTTCTTTACCAAGGACTCAAGTCTTTCGATCTTGACATTCCTTGAAACGGATATCCAATATTGTGTCACAAGGTCGGAGACGGGTTCATCCCTGGAAACACTGATCTCCATGGGATCCTGCATCCTTTTGAATGCTATTTTCTTAATCTCATTCGCCATGGTCGCGGAGAACAATAAGATGTGTCTCTCTTTTGGCACGGCATCCATTATGTAGTTTAGTTCATCGGCGAAACCCATGTCAAGCATGCGGTCCGCCTCATCCAACACCACTTCTGTGATGTTCGAAAGGTCGAGGATACCGCGGTTGATCATATCCTTGACTCTTCCAGGGGTTCCTACTACTATGTCTACGCCTTTTCTCAGTCCGTAGGTCTGCTTGTTTATGCTTGCCCCGCCGTAAATGGCGATGCTTCTGTGTCCGGTGTACCTAGAGAGCTTGTATATCTCGTTCTCAACCTGGGTTGCGAGCTCCCTTGTCGGTGCGAGTACTATCGAGGTCGGCTTCTGAGCGCCTGCCTCGGTTCGCATCATTATCGTAAGCGAGTACGTCCCGGTCTTTCCAGTACCGGTCTGAGCTTGAGCGAATATGTCGCGGCCCATGATCCCTGCTGGGATGGCCTCAGTCTGTATGGGGGTGGGTTCGGCCCATCCCATTTCATTAATCGCTTTCAATAGCTCGGCGTTCAAGCCTAATCCTTCAAAACCTGTCATATGATCCTTTATTTCCTGAATATTAAAAGCCCGCCAAATAAAGGACCTGTACAATTCAACCTTCTTATCATGGTCTGTTATATAAATTCTACCGACTCACATAAAAACATGTGCATTTCCAACCTTCTAGCCAGATAGGGTAAATGTAAAAAAGATGTTTTTGGGAAGATGTTTTTTTTTGATGTTCGGATTAGTATATCAGCAGACCTTACATCATCTCTACAATATCGTCGAAGGGCTTTCTCTTCTTGTCCCTCAGAGGATCCCCGGCCTTACGGTATCCTACGGATATGGCAAGCTTAACATCGGCGTCGGTTCCCAGGATCTTCTTCACATTCTCATTATGGAATGCTCCCAGTATACAAGTGTCCAAACCTTGTTCGGTCGCAGCTGCGGTAAAGTAAGCCGAAGCTATTCCTATGTCGATTGACCTGTAATCGATACCCATCAGCCCTACGCCCATCTCGGCCATCTCGTTGTAATCATCCTCTACGAATATCACAAACGTGGAACAATCCCTCACAAAATTGCTCATACCCGATACCTCAGGGTCGGAGAGTCGCTCCGCCTTCTCTGAATTGGAGACGGCGTAGATCCTGTAAGGTTGTGAGTTGCATGCGGAAGGAGCGAGCCTTGTTGCTTCAAGACATGCTAGGATCTTCTCCCCCTCGACCTTTTTAGAAGGGTCATAGGAACGACAGCTCTGTCTTTTTTTGACTATCTCTTCAAAGTCCATACATTACGTATCTATAGCATCTGTAATGAATGTGACGAAATCAGGAATGTCTGCTCATGAAGCTGTCGAGTTTGTCGTAAGCTTCCTCGAGAATCTCGATCTGTGGTAATATGATCGTCCTGAAGTGACTCTGACCAAACTCTTGGCAGAACCCTGAACCGTGTACAAGTACGACGCCTTCCTCCTTGATCAAATCGAGTACGAACTCCTTATCCGTCTTCCAGCGTCCATCGAGATCTATTTTTGGGAACATATACAGGGCGCCCTGCGCCCTCCTGGTCTCGATACCTTCTATCTCGTTGAGCCTCTTGTAGGAGTAATCCGCACGCTCCTTGAGCTTCCGGTTCATGTCCATGATGTAATCCTGGGAGCCTTCGAATGCTGCCATGGCCGCCCTCTGACACGGTACGTTGGCACAGATTCGTGCGCGGAGCTGCTTCATAACACCTTCGCGTACCTCGTCTAGCAGGCCGTTCTGGTCCATGACGTAGAAGTATCCGACCCTCCACCCGGGCATAAGGTTGACTTTGGAGAATCCGTTCATGATTATCCTTGGAACGTCATCTCCTAGCCTTGATGCGGAATGGAAGTAGCCATCGAAGGCCAGTCTGTCGTATATCTCGTCGGATATCAGAGGTATGTTGTATTCGGCACATATGTTTCCGATTTCATCGACATGTTTAGCCTCGTATTCAGCACCGGTAGGGTTGTTGGGGTTGATCATGACCAGGGCCTTGGTACGGTCCGTTATCCTCTTACGGATCATGTCGGCGTCCGGGGCCCAGTCCTCTTCCTCGATCTGTCTGTAGGGGACAATCTTCCCCTCGTAGAAGTTTATATATTGTGCGTATGAAGGATATCCGGGACCTGGAACAAGCACCTCGTCGCCAGGTTCCAGAAGGGTTCCCATCAGGATGTTTATACCTTCACTGACTCCGTTGGTGATGTAGACTTCGTCCGTGGTTATGTCCACGCCGTGTTTGCTCCGTTCACGCTCGACGATGGATTGACGGAATTCAGGATTTCCTTGTGAATCGCCGTATCCATTGTCGGTCTCGTCTACAGCATTCCTGAGGGCATCCTTGAAATTCTCAGGGGTCTCGAAATCCCATTTGTTCGGATCCCCGATATTAAGACCAATGATTTTTTTGCCTGCTTTAGCGGCCTCCTCGGCGGGTACACTGATCTCACGAATCGCATAGTCCATCGCCATTGATCTTTTCGAGGCCTTCAGTAGCTTATTCATATCGGTTCCTTTGACGGTGAAACGAGGTCTACACCTATTAATATTCACGTTCCGACAGAGGCATTTCCATTCCTGGAATTCATGATCTTCAATATCAATACCAGGACGAAGGCTATCGCACATGTCACCGCCGAGAGTATGAATGCGTTGGTCATATCTCCCGGTTCCGATATTATGTTCGAAAGGAACGGGAATATCAGGGCGGACGCTCCGAAGCCCAATGTTACGAGGCCATAGTTCGCCCCCATGTTTTTGGTGCCGAAGTAATCCGCTGTTATAGCGGCGTAGGTTCCGGAGGCGCCCCCGAATGCGAGGGATATGATCGCCACGCATACCAGGAACAATGCTCCGGTTGCGAAGGTCAATATCACGACCCCTATCGCTGTCATTACCGAGATGAGGAATAATGCCCCATCCCTTCCCGTCCTATCGGATAACCAAGTTATCAAAAGGCGTCCCGTAGCACTGAAGAGTCCGGTAATCATTACTCCGGACACCGCATAGCCCGCAAGCCCTCTGTCTGCGGCTAGGGAGACAAGGTTTGGATTGAGTATGAAATATGCAGGAAGGACGAAGAACATCGACCCCGAGATGAGGTAGAAAGGTACTGTGCGTACCATCTCGCGCGGAGTGTACTGTTTTTTGTCCGAGTCCCTCTTTGCCGATGCCCCCGATACGGAGTAATCTCTGGGAGGGTTACATAGGATTAATGACGCACCTACGCATACGATAAGGAAGGCCAGACCAAATATCCTGAAGGTATTCGGCACTCCAGCGCTTCCCAACAGACTCTCGGCGAGAGGTGCGAATATGACCAATGAGAAACCGAACGCACCTACCATGGCGCCCGTGGCGAATCCGCGCCTATCGGGGAACCATTTCTGCACACAGGCTACCGTGCACATGTATACGGTACCTACTCCGAGACCGCCAATTACACCGTATGTGATGTAGATCAAAGATGCCGTCTCCGCGGTAACGAAGGATGATGAGAGGATCCCCACGGACATCGTGATGCTGCCTATCAGCGTTATCTTCCTTGGTCCCAATCTATCTTGCAGAGTTCCACCGATGATTATTCCTATCACGAATGCGGACAGCATGACCGAGGATACCAGCGCTATATCCTCTGGGGCCTTTTCCAGAAATTCCGCAACGGGTCCCTTGAAGACCGCCCACATGTATATGATCCCTGCACAAAGCTGGACTATCATCCCTGCGATCAATATCACATATCTTTCTTTAGGCTTAGGTATGCGGTCATCCATCGACGTGTCTCCCTTATCTTACGTCCTCAAATGGATGATTGTATATTATAATTATGTACATTGATGTAACTTAATGTACATAATACAACATTAAAGGTCTTCAAACGCTAACATGGGGTATCATCTCACAACGGCTTTCATATAGCATCTCTTCGCGTCAACGAATAAAAGTAAATTAATACATCCGTCACATGGAAGTAATACATGGCAGCCGTTAGACTTGGTAAGAATCATTTGAGATGGTGCACAGATTGCAACCTTCCGATATTGGAGAGTAAGCGCTGTCCTGTCTGCGGTTCGGATACGCATGAGGTCAAACTTACTCCGCCTGCGGATTCCAGACCAGCGTTCGAAGGGGATATTGAAAGGATACGAAAGGTTCTCGACGAAACGTACGGCGAAGGTTCAGGAATTGCGATCCTTCCAGAAGGCCACATCGTGATATTGAATAAGGTCCCTGGATTGGACCATATGGACGAGGTCGTATGTGACGGCGAGGTCCTGGCTACGATGAGGTATGACCTTAGGGACGGTTGGAAGGCCATATTGAGGATGCAGGGCGCAATGCGTCTCGAGAACGTACTGAGTAAAGGATTCGTCGTATGTGACGACGGGGCGGTGAAGTACGTACAGGAGAGCAAGAACCTTATGGCTCCCGGTGTGAACTCGGTACACTCTGATGTCGTTCCTGGGGATGAGGTGGTGATAATCACCAAGGACGGTACGGTAGTCGCCGCAGGAAGTGCGAGGATGCCCGCCTCCGAGATGGTCGGAGGACGCGGTGTCGCGGTGAAACCGAGATGGTATAAACCTGAAGAGAGGAACGACCGTCCTCAGAAACACACTTGGGATCATGTCACCGAGGTCAATAGGGAAGTCATCGACAAGAGGGTCGGCGAGGCCGTTAGGTTCATCAACAACACCATGGAAAGGAATCAGCTTCCTGCCGTTGTATCCTTCTCCGGAGGAAAGGATAGCCTTGCCATATTGCTACTCACATTGGATGCTGGTCACAGGCTACCAATACTTTTCATAGATACTGGCCTTGAATTCGAGGAGACGGTGCAGTTCGTCCACGATACAGTGGAGAGACACGGATTGGAACTGATCGAGGAAAAAGCGCCCGTGGATGCCTTTTTCGGTAACCTTGTGCATTTCGGACCTCCTGCAAAGGATTACAGGTGGTGCTGTAAGACCAACAAGCTTGGCCCAACGGTTAACGCGATAACAAAACATTTCCCGGACGGTGTACTTTCGTTTATAGGTCAGAGGAAATATGAGTCCGAAGCTAGGAAGGCCAAGTCGAGAGTATGGAGAAATCCATGGACGCCTGGGCAATTGGGCGCATCGCCGATACAGGACTGGTCTGCGATGCACGTCTGGCTTTACACTTTCAGTAAAAAGGAGCCTTTCAACGTTTGGTATACGAGGGGTTTGGATAGGATCGGGTGCTTCATGTGCCCTGCTTCCGACCTTGCTGTATTCGATGCCATCAAGGGGGAGAGTGAGAGGTACCAACAGTGGGACGAGTTCCTGGACGAATATTCAAAAAGGAACGATCTTCCTCCGGAATGGAAGAGGTTCGGTCTGTGGAGATGGAAGGATGCCCCCGCATCCATGAGAGAGGAGGTCGAAAGGGTGACAGGAGAGAAGTTGTCGGAGTTCACTAAACGTTCCGCCTCGGAGGAGGACGGGCCGTTAAGGATCAGGGTTCAGGAAGGTGAATCGCCCTGTGCAATGGGTTACAGCATCGAGGCCGCATTATCTAGACCGGTGGACCTGGTTAAGCTCAAACCATACACCAGGGCACTGGGATGGATCATTCAGGAGGACCCGGAAGGGGAGTACATATCGGCCGATCATGTAACCATATACCGCGATGGAGCTATAATATCCAAATCTGGTTCCGCCGCGGATGCCAAGAGACGCATGGACCATGCCTGGCAGGTCATCGTACGTTCTGAACTATGCGTCGGTTGCGGATTATGTGCGGCCAGATGCGGAACTGGGGCGTTATATATGAAGGACGGCAAGGTTCAGATCGACGAGGACGAATGTATCTACTGCAGGGATTGTTTCGGACCATGTCCCTCGGCCAATTTCACCGAGGATATCAAGGATGATTTCGAACAGTGACCCTCGGGACAAATAAATAAGACTACCACCAATGATGTGCCATGAAGATCGACCCCGAAGACCTGGCGGCAACAATGGCGTTGGATCCCGCCATAATAGATGAGGAGGACGCCATAAACTACCATACCGGACTTCATGCAGTCTCGATGTACAGAGAGAGCCATGAACTATGGATGCAGGGCAGAAAGAAGGAGGCACGGGAGATAAATTACCGTGCCCATCAACTCACGGGGTGCGACATCCATCCAGGCGCGATCGTAGGTAAGAGGTTCTTCATCGACCATGCGACAGGCGTGGTCATAGGTGAGACGGCCGTCATTGGGGATGACGTCGTCATATATCAGGGCGTTACGCTTGGAGGTGTTTCATTCTCCAAAGGTAAACGCCACCCAACGGTAGGTAACAACGTCGTAATCGGAGCTAACGCGACCGTGCTCGGTGATATAACAATCGGGGACAAGGTGCGCATAGGTGCTGGTTCCGTCGTATTGAAGGATGTACCCAACGGATGCACCGTAGTCGGTGTGCCTGGAAAGATAATCAAGAAGGCCGGGGTGGTCAGCCCATCGGATGAGCTCAGACACGATGCCCTTCCGGATCCTGTCAAGGAATACTTCAGCGAGCTTGAGAATATGATTGATTGCTTGAGAAAGGAGATAGAGGATCTCAGGAAATTGATCAAAGAATAATCAATTTCAAATAAATCCATTACAGAATATACCAGAGGTTCAATTCGATGTCCATTTTGATAAAGAACACCTTGACCGGGAAAAAGGAGAAGTTCGTACCCCTCGATGAAGGAAAAGTGAAGATGTATGTTTGCGGCGTCACTGTGTACGACGACATACACATGGGCCACGCGCGCAGCATGATAGTTTTCGACATGATCGTCAGGTATCTAAGATACCGCGGTTACGATGTCACGCACATCACGAACTTCACCGATGTTGACGATAAGATAATCAATCGGGCGGCGGAAGAGGGTATAGATGCCTTGGAACTTTCATCACGCTACATCCAGCGTTATTTCGAGGATGCAGAGAAGCTCGGCATTAACAAGGCCGACGTCTATCCCAAAGCCAGCGAGGAGATGCCTGCCATAATCAAAATGGTGGGAGACATCGTTGACAGCGGTTTTGGCTACGTTACAGACGATGGGAGCGTGTACTTCTCGGTAGACAAGGTAGAGAATTATGGAAGGCTCACCAACCAGAAGATCGAGGATATGGAATCCTCGGGACGTGTCGTGCTAGACGAGAATAAGAAGAATCCGATGGATTTTGCCATATGGAAGGCCGCAAAGCCCGAAGAGATCGCATGGGGCTCCCCATGGGGCAAAGGACGACCGGGATGGCATATTGAATGTTCCGCCATGATACGCGAGCATCTGGGCGATGAGATAGACATCCACGGCGGAGGTAACGATCTCATATTCCCTCATCACGAGAATGAGATACTGCAGACAGAGGCCGTAACTGGAAAACCGCTATCCAGATATTGGATGCATAACGGCATGTTGCAGATACAGGGGGAGAAGATGTCCAAATCCACAGGGAACTTCTTCAAGGTACGGGATGTCGCTGAAAAATACGACCAGCACACGATAAGGTTCTACTTCCTCAACACACATTACATGAGCCCGCTGATGTACAGCGAGGAGCTTCTGGCGGAGGCTGGAATATCCCTTGATAGGCTTACCAACAACTACACTGACTTGAAGGCTTACATGAAACAAGGTCCGTCCAACGAAGATGATGTTTCTGATACTATCGCGGAGTACCGTGATAAATTCATCCATGCAATGGATGATGATTTTAACACCAGGGCTGCCATCGAAGTGATCTACCATATGGCAAGGCTGACGAACAAGGCTATGGCTGATAAAACATTGAGCAAGGATAACGCGAGCAAGTTTGTGAATCTCCTTGATGAGTTCAATTTCGTCCTCGGGATATTCCCCAAGGACTCAGATGGTGACGATGACACCCTTGATGCGGTGATGGAGATTCTCATAGATCTAAGGGTGGAGCTGAGGAACCGTAAGGCGTACGATTTGTCGGACATGATACGCGACAGGCTCGGCGAAGCCGGCATCCGTCTCGAGGACTCAGGAGATGGAGTTAAATGGAAAAGAATCTAATCGCCCATAAGAAGTCGGATCTGGCACTGGGAGGGGACGTACTCCTTCCCGAAGGTTTTGTCATGCCGTTCAGATTATCCCGGTCCACCGCGGGTCCGGGAGCCGGGTCCGCCTCCGCCGTCTTCGCATTCAGCGGTTCACGCGTAAAGAAGGCTGTCAGTTATGATTCCGGTGAATTCGAATTGCGGGAGGCGGATGGTGGTCTGTCGCTATACCGCAACGGGGAACTTTTCCTGGATGGTATTACGATAGAGCCTGTCGTATACCACAGTCCCGGGCAGGCGTTCTTCAACCTTGATCAACGTTGTATATTCAATTGCGCATTCTGCGCCTCCCCGAAACTCGATAAGGACATCACCAAGAACCTCACCGACGAAAAGATAGTAGCCATGGTGCGGAAAGCATTGGATGAGGACCTTACCGTAGATGCGATATCCTTGACCAGCGGGGTTGTCGGAAGTCCCGAGAACACTGTGAATATGTTCGTCTCGTGCATTGAAGCACTCAGCAAGGAATTCCCAGATATCCCTATCGGCGTGGAACCTTATGTTTCAACGAAGGAGGACATCCTAAAACTCAAGGAAGCCGGAGCCACCGAGATAAAACTCAATGTGGAATCGCCTAACAGGGAGATCTTTGAAAAGGTCTGTCCCGAATTAGATCAGGACCTGGTCATGGCGCGTTTGAAGGATGCGGTCTCCGTTTTCGGAAAGGGTTACGTCCAATCGAACGTCATATACGGGATGGGAGAGACTGACGAGGATGTGCTCTCTATGGTTGAGAAGCTTTCTTCGATGGGAGTTATCCCGGTTCTTAGAGCGTTGAGATTTGGTAAAATAAGTAACGAAAGCCTTGATGCTGCAATCGGAGATGTAGAACCTGTTACTACCGAAAGGTCCATGCGCCTTACCCAGAAGCAGAGGGAGATCATGGAGAAATACGGATTATCTTCAAAGGATTGTCTCACAATGTGTAATAAATGCGGATGTTGCGACCTCGTCCCCTTCGTGGATATATGAGGATTATTTTATTTCATCAATCCTTTTCTTAAGGGTTTCCTCATACTCGCATGCTTTGCATCTGATCCCAGTACAAGCTTCCCCGCAATCGCATACGTTGATATCGGCTGAAGGATATTTCTCGTAAAGAAGAGGTCTTATCTCATCATAGGACGAGAGTATGCTGAACTTGATACCGGGCGTTCTGATATCCAACTGATCTATTACGTCACGGTACTGATTTCTCAGTGCCTCCTTCCAGTACGGACATTCCCCATCCCAGAATGGTATCTTTGCGACTATGGCATAAAGAAGGGATTCGGCTTCAGGCACCATCCTCAAGGGATGGAATCTGGGTATCATGCCCTCGCGGACCCTCTGGTGAGGGCCCAGTCTCGCGAGCCTTTCCACATCTCCGCGGACGAAGTTCATCATTACCGACTGCGCCATGTCATCGAGGTTGTGTCCTGTTGCCAGGAATTTTGCACCTACCTTCCTCGCCTCGTCATTCATAAGTCTGCGACGGAAGACGCCACAATATGTGCAAGGCGTGTTTTCACCAGTTACATCGGAAACGTCATCCATCGTCAATCCCAGTTCGGAGAAGTACCTGATACTGAGCGGGATATCGTTCTCGGAACAGTAATCCTCGACGATCTTTATACTGGGCGGTCTGTATCCTTCGACACCTTCATCTATTGCGATCACGTGTAAATTCACATCGGGCCTTCGGCCGAATATATCGTTAAGAAGATGCAGCATCACCATACTGTCCTTTCCTCCAGAGACTGCTACCGCGATTGTATCTCCGGATTTTACGTTCACTTGTTTGCGTATCTCCTTCTTCACCCTTCTATCGGCATATTTGATGAAGTGTTCCCCGCACAGATGTGCTCCGTTGTAATCTATGAATGTTACCGCGGTCGAGGAACATAGGTCGCATTTCATGATATCAGACATCCTCTATGTCCGATGCCATTACAAGTTTGTCCTCCAGCATCGTCTCAAGCTTCTTGGCTAGTACTTTCGAGGGGATGTCGGGCAGCGAGATGTATGAGACTCTTCCACCATCCTTCTCGTTCCTTACCACGGTCTCCAACAGATTCTGTCTATCCATATCCTGTATGTAGGTCCAGAACTGTGTGTGCTTCCTCGGCGTCCTACCGTATTCCTCGGATACTATCCCGTAGGTCTTCTCCGCGGCGGTGATCGTTATGTATAGGTTGCTCTTCATCGCTCTGGCTATTGCCAGTAGGGCGAGCTTCCTGTTGATATCCAAACCTAGCAACTTGCCTTCTGTGACCACACTGTTGATGTTCGCCTTGGCTTCGCGTACATCCTCGGTATCGATGCTCCCCTCTGGACGTTCCTCCGCGATACCTGCAGCATCCCTCAGCAGTTCGATTGCAAACCTAGCGTCACCGTATTCGGACGATACGTCCGCTATCAGGTCTATCGTGTCCTGTGTATATTTCCCGGGGATTAACGCCTCATCCGCCCTCGACTCGGTTATCGCGAACAGTTCGTCTCGGGTGTATTTATTGAAGGTTACGGCGTTGCCCCTTCCAAAGGTTGAGATGGATGCTTCGTCAAGCAGACCGTAGATCGGGAACTGGGAGATCAAGATCAGCGATATGCCTGCCTTACCTTTAGCGTCATCCGAGAAACGAGTCAGTTGATAGACAAGGTCTATGTTGCTCTTCTTAAGGAGTGTATCCACCTCGTCCAGGATCACCACTATTGGTTTCGCTCCCTTCTCCACGTGAATCTTGAATGAGCGCATCATCTCGTCGGGTGAGAATCCCCTTTCCGGGAACCCTTTGTCGAAATGTCTTACAAGATCCAGGATCACTCCTGCCTCGGTGTTCCTCGCCCTGCAGTTTATGAATATCGTCTCGATGGGCTTCCCTGCCTCGGAACAGAACATTGCCATATCCTCCGTGAAACGTTTGGCTGTTGCAGTCTTCCCTGTACCTACACTTCCAGTAAGGTATGCATAGCTGGATATACCGTTCTCAGCAAGGGGACGGAAATAAGTTTCAAGTCTGGCTCTCTGCTCGTCCCTGTGTACTAGTTTCTTAGGTACATATTCAAAGGACAGTTTATCCATATCGCGGATTATCACAGAGGCCTTTTTGAACATTTCAGTTCCTGCTGTGGCGGATGAATCCGGAACAACTGAAGGTCTCTATGCCTTCATTCTCCCACTCGTCGCATATCAGGTTGATGCCTATCGAGTCGGACGCCATATGTCCGGCCACTATGAGGTTGATGCCGGCCTTCTTTGCCTCTTCGATGTGGCTCTCTGGAAAGTGCATCCCTACTATTGTGCCGATGCCCGCAATTGCAAACTTATCGTACATCTCCTTGGGACCAGATGTTCCGCCGGTCATTTTCGCGACTGCCTTTCCGCATCTGCTTTTCTTGTTCCCAACGATTATCGTGGGCGGATTGTTCATCTTGGCTGCCTTTGCGTATTCTGGCTCCACATACAATCTTTCGACGATGTCTCCCAATGTCCTGGGTTCAAGTTCCTCGAGTATTTTGTCCACATGCATCTGGACCATGTTGTCCGCAGGAGAGTGGATGTTGAACAGAGGAATTCCAAGAAGATTCGCAGCGTCAGCGGATTGGTTGAAATTGGAACCCATGACGTTCCTGGTGACCTCGTCAAACCTGGGCCTCATCATGGATTCACATATGTTGATTGGGACACCGTCGGCGGCGTACATATCCGTCTGCATATGCATGACCTCGGGGAAATTGACTTTTGAAAGTCCCGTAGGGTGGTGTGCTATGACAGCGGATACCTTTTCGCCCTTCTCTCTAAGACGGTCGGCTAGAAGCATCTCCCCTGTCCCGATGTCTATACCCCACATGAACCTCTCGGCCTCTATATCCTTGGATTCCTCGATAAGTGCGGAGAACCTCGAATCCGCATAGGGGTTCCAGAGCCTTTCCTCATCATAGTACTGTTTCTTGTCTTCGGACAGTGCTTCATGGGCCTCCTTTTCCTCCTTCATCACGATTTCAACTTCTGATACGGGGCGGGGATCATTCTTCCTTCCGATCTCTATCGCCATTTTATATGCGTCATATATCTTCATAGAACAACCGAATGTCGAAGGAATGTATAACTATTCTTAACCATATCCGTAGATATTGGTATTTGTTCTTCCGATGAAAATCAGGAAAACATAACATACGAAGACCATATGATGGGACGATAAGATGAACGAAATCTGGACGGAAAAATATAGGCCGAGGAGCCTAGATGAGGTAGTTGGTCAGAAGAACGTCACGGAAAGGCTTTCATCATACGTCGAATCGGGCAATATGCCTCACCTTCTGTTTACCGGTCCCGCAGGTACTGGTAAGACCACCTGCGCATTGGCACTAGCAAGGGAACTTTACAGTGACGGATGGAGGGGTAACTTCATGGAGCTCAACGCCTCCGACGAACGCGGTATCGACGTTGTCAGGGGTAAAATCAAAGAGTTCGCAAGGACCGCCCCCCTTTCTGGTTCGGCATTCAAGATCATATTCATGGATGAGGCGGACGCCCTAACCATGGATGCGCAATCCGCTCTGAGAAGGACCATGGAAAAATATTCCAGGACCACTCGCTTCATCCTCTCATGTAACTATTCATCAAAGATCATCGACCCCATTCAGTCTAGAACTGCCATATTCCGCTTTAGACCTCTAACTAAAGAGGACGTCGAGGGATATCTTACAATGATAATCGAGAAGGAGAAGGTCAACATCACAGATGACGCACTGCAGGGACTCGTACACGTCGCCCGCGGAGATATGCGTAGAGCTGTGAACTCTTTGCAGGTCGCCGCCTCCGTTGGCAAGGAGATAGACGTCGATACGATCTATCAGACCACAGGTATGGCGAATCCGGAGGTCGTAAAAGAGATCTTGGAGACTGCTCTTGATGGTAACTTCGTACTTGCAAGGGATAGACTGGACGATATGATGATAGAATACGGTCTTTCCGGACAGGACGTCATCCGTCAGATCCACAGTACCTTCTTCGACCTGAGCATCTCCGATTCCGAGAAGGTGCGTCTTGTGGACAAGACCGGAGAGATTGAATTCCGCATAGTGGAAGGTAGCAACGAGCGTATACAGCTCGAGGCCCTGCTCGCATATCTAGTAATGATAGGCGGATCTAAGAGATAAGCCGTCAGTATCTGTTATCGAATATACGGCTAGTCTTCTTTTCGTAGCGGGGCAGATCCTTTATGTGGACGGCCTTCGGGTTGATTGTCACGCCGACCTTGGACTTGAAACGTTCCTGAACGCTCTCCTGTATGGAATCCCATTCAGATTCGGGCAGTCCGGTCTCGAAATAAAGTGTAAGAATGTCCTTGCCGTTGAGATGGTCGATCATAACCTGATATTCGCATTCGATGCCGTCAATCTCTGAGAGTGTCTCCTCGAACTGGGCAGGGAACATGTTCACGCCTTTCACCTTCACCATATCGTCCGTACGTCCGGTGATTATGTCGATACGTGGGTATTTGCAGCCACATGGACATTCGCCAGGTATTATCCGAGTCAGGTCGTGAGTCCTGTACCTTATCAAGGGTGCGCCTTCCTTCTGAAGGGTGGTAATCACAAGTTCTCCTTCCTCCCCATCCGGAAGGACCTCTCCTGTCTTTGGATCGATTATCTCGAAATAAATGAAGTCGTCCCACAGGTGTATTCCGTTTTCGTAGTCGCAACTGATACCTATCCCGGGTCCGTAAATCTCCGTGAGTCCATAAATGTCATAAAGTTCGACACCGAGATCCTTGGCGATCCTATTCCTCATCTTGTCGCCCCATCTCTCCGAACCTATGATCGCCTTTTTGAGCTTGACCTTGTCACCTACCTCTTGCTTCTTGATCTCCTCAGAGAGAAGCAAAGCGTATGAGGATGTGGCGCAAAGAACGGTAGTCTCGAAATCGATCATGAAGCGGATCTGTTTCTCGGAGTTTCCGGGTCCCATAGGTATCACCATCGCACCTAGCTTTTCTGCACCGCACTGGAAACCTATACCGGCAGTCCACAGGCCGTATCCTGGCGTTATTTGCACCCTGTCGTCCCCAGTCATGCCCGCTAGCCTGTAGCAGCGTTCAAACATAATCGCCCAATCATCGATGTCCTTCTGTGTGTAGGGGATTATGACTGGAGTCCCGGTAGTCCCCGATGAAGAATGGATACGTACGATTTCTTTCTCGGGAACCGCGGCCAGTCCGAGTGGATATGCGATACGAAGGTCTGCTTTATCCGTCAGTGGCAATTTCTCAAAGGATTCCTGATCGATAACCTTGGAGACATCGACATCGGCGTACATCTCCCTGTAGAAGGGACTGTCTAATTTGAGGGTCGATAATATGCGTCTGATGGTCTCCAATTGGTTCTCGTTCATATTCATAGGCTTATTTTACATGAATAAGGAACTTGAATATATTACTAATGATTGTTTTAGTCATTTAATGTACATTATAATACATTATAATTTCTTATATTCTTCCGCCGAATAAAGGCCTTCCAATTCCATATCATCGAGTTCTATCACTGCAAGCCATCCTTCATCATAAGGAGATGTGTTCATCAGAGCGGGGTCGTCTTCCAATGCCTGGTTGATCGATAAGACCTTGCCTGAAACGGGGGAAGATATCGGAGCTACGGCTTTGAAACTCTCGATCGCACCAATCTCATCATTCCTGGAAATCTGCCTTCCAACGACTGGCGGTTGGACATAGATGACCTCACCGAGATCTTCCTGTGCAGATTCGGATATCCCTATCCTGACGTTTGTACCTTCGACCTTAACCCAAATTCCTTCCTTTGTGTAATATAATCCTTCTTTTACCGAGGTCATTGAGTCTTGAATGTATCGGATGCTAAAATTGATTTCGCCTCATCATTCCCTCTGGCGGCGGCCTTTGAGAACCAGGATCTTGCGTTTCGCTTGCTTTTGACCATGCCTTCGCCTATGAGGGACATCTTACCGAGCTGACACATGGCGTCAGGGGAATTGAGTCCTGCGGCCTCAATCAACGTCTTCGCCGCCACATCCGGATTCCTTTCAAAGCCTCTTCCTTCCAGCTGCATCATCCCCAACCGGTACCCGGCCTTGGGGTGTTCTGCCGACATGCATGCACGGTACGACTTTATTGACTTCCCGTAGTCGACATCTAACCCTATGCCTTCCTCGTGGATGACCCCGAGACGGTAGCAGGCGATGACGGAGCCATGCTCCGCGGCCCGTTCATACCAATATCTGGCCTTATCCCAATCCTGTTGTGTGCCTATTCCTTCGGAGTATAGATCCGCGACGTTGAACATCGCCCTCGAATACCCCAGCTCCGCGGATCTCTCGTACAGTCTGAACCCCTCCTCGGCATCCTGCGGGACGCCTTCGCCGTGGACATTCATGTAACCGAGGTTGCACATGGCTTCCGCATTTCCTTGTTCGGCGGCGGCGCTGAACCAAGAGGAGGCCTCCACGCGGTCCCTTTCGACACCGTCACCTGTGAAAAAAATATACCCTATGGCCGTCTGGGCGACGGGGTCGCCTGACCTTGCCGCATCAAACTGTTCCTTGAATCCCAAAAAGATCACCTGTATTTACCTACGGATCTCCTCACGTGGAGCTCCGGATGTTCCATGAACTGGCCGAGATAATAAAGCGCCGAGAGATATCCGCCGGCGGCGGCCATTGTATAATATTTTATGGCATCTACCTCGCTCTCGGCAAGTCCACCACCTTCATCGTAAAGTCTGCCTAGCATGAACTGAGCATCGACGGAGCCTGCATCGGCCGCACGGGCGAGGAGTTCTATGGATTTGCGCATATTCCTTTTTGTATGCATACCTTCACGGTACATCAGGGATAGAAAGAACATCGCGTCCGGACTACCAAGGTCCGCCGCTTTCTCGAAATTCTTGAACGAGAGTTCAAAATCCCCTTCATCGAGGTACTGGTTTGCACGGACTAACGCGGAATCGCGGAGATTCCTTTCCATGGATGATTCCGTCTGGTTAAGGCGCATCATCCTTTCTTGAAGTGAGTCCTTCCTTCCTCCTGCGAGGTTGGCTTTCACCATATTCAATGATACTATGCAACCTTCATGGCCCATATCGGCACCGAGCTTGTACCATCTTCTCGCCTCTACTTCGTTATGTGAGATCCCGTCTAGACCGAATTCGAAGATGAGTCCTATCTGCATGAACATGTCCGCGTTACCTGATATGGCTGTACTAGCATACCATATCTCGGCCTCCGTACGGCTCTTGTATGTTCCTATTCCGTGCCTGTACATGTAACCAAGATGGAACTGGGCCATGGGGACGCCTTGCTTTGCAGACTTTGTCATCCATACGAACGCGGCCTCATGGTCCTTCGTCACAAGTACGCCTCGTGTATATTCCTGAGACAGGGTTAACTGTGCTTCCGGGTTGCCGCTTTCGGCCGCGTTACGCAGATGCATCATTGATTGGTAGATGTCCTGATTGAAGATCACACCGTCACGGTACATCTTGGCAATCTCCCAGTCTGCCCTTGAACATCCTGCTTCGGCTGCCCGGAGATACCATTTTATGGCCTCTCCGAGGTCGTGATCGAATTCTTTGCCGTGGTGAAACATATATGCGACACCAAGAGCCGCATAGGCATCACCCGATTCGGCATCTTTGAAAATAGGATCCTTCACAACATTCACGACCTATTACTGACATCCGTTTTTTATATATTACTTTAACACTTCTAATAATCGTCATGAATTAAGAAGGTTTAGCAAAGCCGATGCATCGGCGTCCCCTTGTTTTGCCGATTTCTTCAGATATTTTTTTGCCAGGGGGATGCTTTTCTTCACGTGGTTACCGTCCATATAAAGCCTCCCCAAGTAATATTGACCGTCCGAATAACCTGCATCGGCAACCTCTTTTATCATTCTCAGTCCCGTATCGGCATCGATATCTGCACCAGTGCCGGTAACAGCCATCATTCCGTAGAAGGCCTTTGCAGCTGGATGTCCTTGTTCGGCAGCGATACCGAACCAAATAGCCGCCTCGTCATCGTCCTTTGGAATACCTCGTCCTTCATAGCAGAAACATCCGAAGATGTATTGTGAGTTCGGCTCACCGGCCTCAGCAGCATTCCTGAACAGCTCGGCAGCCTTCTTGTCATCCTTTTCAAAATAAGACCCATTACCGTACATACAAGCCAGACAGTATTCTGCAGTTGAATTGTTTAGATCGGCTGCCCTTTGGAACCATTTCGCGGCCTCGCCGAGGTCCTGTTCCAATATCTGCCCCTCATATCTCATGTTAGCATAATCTAGCATACATTCTGAATTGTTGAGCTCGCATGCGCTCTTCAGGTACTCTATCGCTTTGTCGGAATCTCTGGAAACACCTTGACCATATGCGTAAAGAAGTCCGAGTTTGTGCATGGAATCCGTCTGTCCTTGTTTCGCGGACATTGCCAGAAGTTCCGCCGCCTTATCGAAATCAGGCCTGCGTTCAGTCATATAAAATTCGGCAAGGTCGTGCCGAGCATCTGCATGACCTGCATCCGCAGATGCCTTGTACCATTTTAGGGCCTGTTTGATGTTTTGTTTAAAACCCTTCATCCCGGTCATGTATGCGGTCGCCAAACGATACATCGCCTCGGAGTTCCCTGAATCTGCGGACAGATGAAGCCAGTGTTTTGCCTTCTTGTGATCCTTGGGTATGTTTCCTTTGCCCATGAGGTACATGTATCCTATTACATTCTGTGCCTCGACGTCGCCCTTCTCGGCGTTCATAGTGTACCAGCGGAGGGATTCGGAATGATCCTTCCTGATATGCTTGCCACCTTTACCGTATACCTCGAAAAGCTCGGCACACGCATCGACGTTCTTTTGTTCACCCTTAAGTTTCAATTCTATGAACGATGCCGTCCAATCTCCGCCTTTGGATATCTCGTCAAGGGTGCGCGAAGCTTTCTGGTTCCCAGAGCCGGAGGACCTCTTCATGAGTTCGAGCGCGGATGTACGGTCTTCCGTTACGGATGTGCCTGAGTATAAAAAAAGTGAATAGAGGTATTGAGCATCGGCATTTCCTCTGGATGAGAGCTTTTCAAGCTCTATGCATGCCTTATCTAGATCGTATACGTCACTGTCTACATCCAAATGATTTTGCAGTATGTCCAATACCGAAACGTCCTCGGAAACCGGCTCCGCCATAGTTGCTGAGCGTGATTGTAACCTTTATCAGTTTCGCAGGTAACGATTGCCCTGCTGGGACGTTTTTAAGCAAAGAATATAATCGATACCGCGTTCTACTTAGAGTATGGACGAAGTCCAGTCGGGTCCCGTCAATAGGCCAGAAGAGTCCCTAGAATGGGCGAAGGCCATATTGAGGGGCAGGTCTGAGAAGGACTATGCTCACGCGTATTCTGTGATAATGAGCTCTGCCAAGGAAGGGGCCTCCGAAGGTAAGTTCTGTCTTGGGCTCATGTATGCCAGAGGACAGGGCGTCAACAAGGACCTTGCAGCCGCCGCTAGTTGGTTCGATATGGCAGCGAATGATGGGAGCCGCAGTGCAATGTACTACCTCGGGAAGATGTATTTCCGCGGATACGGTGTGAAGAAAGATGTCAATAAGTCCGCAGAACTTTTCAAGGTCCCCGCCGACGAAGGCGACCCTAGAGCCCAATATTCCCTTGGATTGATCTATTTCGAGGGCGATAGCGTGGATAGGGATCTCAAGGAGGCTGCTCGATGGATCACGAAGGCCGCAAAACAAGGACATTCCGATGCACAATTCGTCCTCGGTCAGTTTTATAAGACTGGATGCGGCCTGATCAAGGATGTGGACCTTGCCGTGGATTGGTTAGTCTCTTCAGCATTGAACGGTAACAAAGGTGCACAGATCCTCTTGGGTAACATGTATTCCACAGGGGACGGTGTCACCATCGACCGCGAGGAAGCCGACCGTTGGTACGATATGGCTGACGGAAGATGACGTCACTTCAGCCCTGATATCCTTCCCTCGGGGTTTAGATCCATATTCATTGCAGCAGGTACTGAGGGTAAACCAGGCATCAGTGACATTGTGCCGCATATCGGAACGATAAAACCTGCACCAGCGGAGATCTGGACCTCCCGCACGTTGAGACCCCATCCTTTCGGCACCCCTTTCAATTTGGGATCGTCAGAAAGTGATGCTTGCGTCTTGGCGATACACACTGGAAGTTTTCCGAAACCCCTCTTCTCGAGGTCCAATAGTGTCCTTTCAGCCTCTGTGCTGTATGATACCGATTCCGCGCCATAGATCTTCTTGGCTATTGTCTCGATCTTCTTCTTTAATGGATCGTCGTCGGCGTAAAGGAACTTGAAGTCCTTGGGTTTCAAACACTCCCCTACCACTACGTTAGCAAGATCGATGGCTCCTTCACCTCCCTTGGAGAACGCCTCGGACACCACACTCTTGACTCCCAGCTCATCACATCTTTTCCCGATGACCTCTATCTGCTCCTGTGTGTCCGTTTCGAACTTGTTGATACTTACAACAACCGGGACGCCGTAGAACCTCATGTTCTCAATGTGTTTGTCAAGATTTGTCAGACCTTTCTTCAGCTTCCCCGTAGTCATGGTGGTCTGATCCTTCAAATCCGCACCGCCATGCATCATCAATGCCCGGATGGATGCTACAATTACAATACAGTCGGGAGATATCCCGGATTGTCTACAGACGATGTCCATGAATTTCTCCCCTCCGAGATCGGTGGCGAATCCAGCCTCGGTGACCGCGTAATCACCTAATTTCAATGCCGACTTTGTTGCGATTATACTGTTCGCGCCGTGAGCTATGTTGGCGAAGGGGAATCCGTGTACGAACACAGGTTCACCTTCCAGCGTCTGCACCAGATTGGGACATATCGCATCCTTGAGTAGAACTATCATACCTCCTACGCATCCTAAGTCCTTGACTGTGACGGGGTTGCCTTGCATGTTGTATGCCACAACCATTCTATCCAACCTTGAACGCAAATCATCATAATCCTTTGAAAGTGCGAGTATTGCCGATATCTCCGATGCGGACGTTATCAGGAACCCGCTCTCGTGAGGGACTCCGCCCTTTGTGCGCCCTCCGAGTCCCACGATGGTTTTCCGTAACTCCCTGGAGTTCATGTCCATGGCCTTCAAGAGCACTATGCGGGTAGGGTCGATATCAAGATCATTTCCTTTTACCAGGTGGTTCTCGACGATGGCCGAAAGAAGGTTATGGGCGGATGTTACGGCGTGTATGTCCCCTGTGAAATGTAGATTGATATCCCACATCGGATAAACTTGAGAAAGTCCGCCTCCGGTGGCTCCACCCTTGATGCCGAATACCGGTCCCAACGAAGGTTCCCTGAGGGTGCCCACCACCTTTTTACCTATCCTGCCAAGGCCCTGTATCAATCCAATGGTGGTAACGGTCTTTCCCTCTCCAGCAGGTGTCGGGGTGATTGCTGTGACCAACACCAGCTTACCATCCCCCTCATTCTCGTAGCGCTTCAGAACGTCTAGAGGGACCTTTGCTATATTTTTACCATAGAAAATCAAGTCGTCTCGATCAAGTCCAATCTTGGAGGCCGCCTCGACTATAGGTTTCATCTCGGTGCCGTAGGCTATCTCGATATCGGTTTTCATAATATCATATTTCGAACGGTTTTGTATTTATTAAAGGAATAGTAACAGGGGCGGGGCTATACACTAATTTAAGTACGATTCCTTGAATCATGTAAGCAACAAGAGGGTAGATCCATGGAAGACGACAATTACGAGAAAAATAAGGAACTTACAAGAAAGATGATGGGCGGCGTGATAATGGACGTCACATCCCCCGAACAGGCCGCAATCGCAGAGGACGCAGGCGCATGCGCGGTGATGGCGTTAGAAAGGATACCGGCCGATATACGTGCAATGGGTGGCGTCTCTAGGATGAGCGACCCCAGAATGATAGAGTCCATACAGGATGTTGTTTCCATACCTGTAATGGCAAAGTGCCGCATAGGTCATTTCGTCGAGGCACAGGTCCTTGAGGCCATCGGCGTGGATTTCATCGATGAGAGCGAGGTCCTCTCACCCGCCGATGATATATATCACATAGATAAGATGGCCTTCGCTACGCCATTCGTCTGCGGTGCCAGGAACCTCGGGGAGGCTCTGAGGAGGATAGGCGAGGGTGCGATCATGATACGCACGAAGGGTGAGCCGGGGACCGGTGACATCGTTCAGGCGGTAAGCCACATGCGCGAGATAGACTCAGATATCCGTTACGTTAGTTCGCTTATGGACGATGAGATTTACGAGGCCGCAAAGGTATACCAGGTTCCGCTGGATCTCATAAAGTACGTTCAGATCAACGGCGAGCTGCCCGTAGTCAACTTCGCGGCTGGCGGTATAGCGACACCTGCTGATGCGGCATTGATGATGCAGCTCGGTTCCGACGGTGTGTTTGTAGGGTCGGGCATATTCATGTCCGGCGATCCGGCTAGACGCGCCTCAGCTATAGTCAAGGCCGTAGCGAATTATGACAATCCCGAAGTTATCGCCGAGGTCTCATACGATATCGGCGAGGCCATGGTCGGCATAAGCAAGGAAGAACTTGACTTCAGCGGAGTCGAAATGGCAGAACGCGGTCAGTGAATGTGACCTCTGCGGGACCTTTTCCATGGGTCCCGCGGACCTCTCCTTCATTATGTGCGTTCAAACCATGAAAAAGGTAAGTCTGAATATCTAAATAGCCTATACTTAAACAGAAATGAAGAGATATTTACTGTATATTTTCGATTTGGATGGCACCCTTGTGGATTCACTTCATGGGTTGATCGTCTGTTACAAACGTGCCTTGGATAGTCTTTCCTTGAGATATGATCCAGACGATGTCGTCAACTTCACAAGGGAACCTCTCTACGCCACATACAACAGATTTCAGAACCCAGGAGTGAGTTTTAAGAAGTTCGAGAAGGCGATATTCAAGGAATACAAAATCTCCCTTAATCCGAACAGCATCCCGTACCCGGACACCCGTTACACTCTCCAACGCATAGCCGATGAGGGGCTTCCAATCTGCATAGCTACAAAAAGCACCTGTGAAAGGACCAAGGAGGTCCTGAATATACATGATATGTTGAAATATTTCGATCATATCATAGGGCACGAGAGCGTCGAGAGGCAGAAGCCTCATCCGGACTGCCTCGAGCACTGCGCCTCATTCTACAACATCGATAAGGGTGATATGGTGTTCATCGGGGACAGTGACATAGACATGTTCGCCGCCCAAGCCTTTGGTATAGATTGTATCTTTATTGACCGAAGTGGAGAGATTGAATGTGACTTCGAATATACGTATAAGATAAGCAGTCTGAGGGAGCTATTTTGAGATACGAAGCATATATCTTCGGGTTCAGTGACGTTCTTTTCGATACTCGTAAGGCGTATGAATCGGGATATATCAGGGCATTTAATTCATTTAACGGCGTATATGATTGTTCCAATTATCATATTTACAGAGACTCCGAGATGCATGCCTTGTTCGATTCCCAGTTTCCCGAGTGTCCTTGCAAGTACCGTGAGTTCGTAGCAGAGTTCATGAAGGGTTTCGGTGAGGAAGTATTGCACATCTCCAAGCCTTATCTGGATACCTTGACCGGGATCCGGAGGTTAGCGGAACTTGACCTTAGGTTGGGTATCGTATCAGGCATTCCTGAGGTATACATCAGGGAGATCTTGGAAGAGTATGATCTTAACGAGTTATTCAAAAGTGTAATCGGTTTCGAACGAGCTTTCATGAAGAAACCCGACCCGTATTCCTTAAATCTCTGCATCAGGGAGTTAGGTTCCGCGGTTTCCGATTGCGTGCACATCGGGAGCCGTCCCGATGACGTTACAGCCTCGGAACGTGCCGGGATCGGTAAGGTTATCATAGACCGTGCAGGAAATGGATGTGGATTGGGTGCGGACCTCATCATAAACGACCTGACCTCACTGCCGTTCTGATTCTTTCGAATAGAATAATATATTCTTTAGGTGTCGATGGATTGTGGACAAGCCCCGTATCCGTTCGGAGAAGCTTCTGCTCCTAATGATCGTCATTGCGATACTGATGGACAGTATGGATGCTAGCATAGTGAATGTAGCACTGCCGTCTATCGCATCGGACCTGGGCACGGATACCGCGTCCGCATCTTGGGTCATCGTCGCTTATCTCATGGTCCTCGCTGGACTGATATTGTTGTTCGGACGCATAGCCGACATGGGTGCCATACGCAAGGTCTTCATCTACGGTTTCGGAGTATTCACCGTCGCATCGTTTATGTGCGGCATATCCACAACTTTGGAGATGTTGCTGGTGTCCAGGATCCTGCAGGGTGTGGGCGGGGCGATGCTTGCCGCTGCGGCCCCGATGATGTGTGTAAAGTACATGCCTAGGGAAAAGCTGGGGATATCCCTTAGCGTCGTCACGTTGGGAAGTTCGGTGGGTTATGCGCTGGGGCCTTCATTGGGAGGGTTCCTTACTGAACTCATCTCATGGCATTGGATCTTCCTGATCAACATACCAATTGGATTGATAGCCATACCCCTTGCTTTATACGCGGTACCAAAGGACGGGCGGACGGAGAGGAAGTCCATAGACGTCTTTGGAGCATTATTGCTGTTCTCTGCGATAATATCCGGGATGTATGCTTTGGAGGCTGCTGGGAACCCTACGAGGGGTTCGGACGCCTTACTGGTTGGCGCCGTCTGTATAATCCTTCTCGCATCTTTCATCATCCACGAGCTTAGGAGCAGGAAGCCGATCATAGATGTCCGTATATTCAAGAACTTGAAGTTCAACTCCGTCTTCCTGGCCTTCCTGATTTTCAACATAGCATATGCCGGGACGTTCTATCTCTTGCCATTCTACATGAGCCTTGTATTGGATTTCTCCCCGGGCATCAGCGGAATGTATCTGTTGATTCCCTCCGTCATAACAGGACTTACATGTCTGCTGTTTGGAAGGCTTTCAGATACCTACGGCAGGAGGTGGTTCGCCGTTGCCGCATGTCTTTCCATCGTCTCATATAACGCGATAATGTGGTTCATGGTCCCTGAGAACGGGCGCTGGATGCTGATTCCGGTGACAATACTGATGGGGTTGAGTTGGGGTTTCGCCGGCGGTCCCATGGCCGGTCGTATCGTGGAACATGCTCCAGAGGGACAGATGGGTATTGCCTCGTCCGTCATGGCCTTATCGACATACTTGGGTGCCGGTATCGGTACAGCGCTGTTCGCCGCCGTGTTCTCTTTCGCATCCGGTGCGCCGGGCAAGAGTTTCGCCCTGTTGACAATTCCAGAGTTCATGGAGGGATTCTCGGTGGCGGTAATGCTGGGGATCACGATAGTCGCCGTTGGTGCGTTACTGTCATTTTTGGTCAGGGATTCGGATGGTCTAGGCAACCTGAAAAAGACCGAATAACCATTAAACTGGGGGCTAAAAATGAAAAAATTAATATTTGATTAGTGCAGTTTCCGTCTATGAAGTATGAATGCGTCGTTTGCGGATACATATATAACGAGGAAAAACAAGGCGTAAAATTCGATGCCCTTCCTGACGATTACGAGTGCCCTGACTGTGGGGTCGGAAAGGAAGACTTCGATTATCTCGACGATTGATCATTCCTCTGCATCGTCAATTTGAACGAGCTGAACGTTCTGGGCCTTGCGTAACTGATTTAGCACCTGCTTTGCTTCCTCGCTGCCTTGTTCGGCCGCTTTGGACATTGATTTTAGTGCTTTTTCAAAGTCACTTTCTATGCCATAGCCTTGGATCTCCATGCGTCCCTTTATGAAAGAAGCGTCGGGATCTCCTTCTTCAGAGGCTTCTGAATAGTTCTTATAGGCCATCTCAAGGTCCTTTGGAACTCCGTTACCTTCATAGTATAGGGTACCTAGACTTACCTTCGCCGAAGTGATGCCCATCTTGGCCGCTTTGGAATACCATTTGAACGACGTTTCGGTCCCGCCCGGGATCTTACCAGTGTATGCCAGATCTGCCATCTTCATAACGGCCTCTGGTACTCCCGCGTCTGCGGAGAGTTCGAACATCTCGTAGGCTTTGGCCTCATCCTTTTCAGTTCCGATACCCTCTTCGTACATGTAACCCGTCATGAACTTGGAAACAGGGTCATTACCCTCGGTTGCAGACTTTGAAAACCATTTGAAAGACTCTTCCATGTTTTTCTCGGTACCATATCCATGGAAATTATACTGGGCCATGAATGCGTAGGCCATTATTATCCCCGCCTCGGCGGCGGCCTCGAAATGTTTGAAGGATGCTTCGGGATCAGAGGGAAAACCGTAATCTCCTGTGTGTATCATACCCAATCTATAATGTGCTTCACCGTAACCCATAGTAGCGGCCTTTTCGTAAAGTTCCATTGCAAGTTCGCTATCCTTTGGAACTCCGAAGCCCACCATCAGGACCTCTGCGAATCCGAAAATACCTTGAGGGTATCCTTCCTCGGCGACAGCGGAGAATAAACGTGCTGCGTCCTCGGGTTTCTTCTCGCCTCCACCGGTTCCGACCATATACATTATTGCCTGATTGCACATCTCATCTGCCTGTTCGGGGTCCATGCCCGTGTGATATATTCCCTGTTCATAAAATGAACGCAAGTTCTTTTTTATAATTGAATAGTTATTCAATTGAATAGGTTTTCAAATGACTGACGAGAAGAGGTGTGCCGTGCAGGAACTGCACAGGGAACATGAAGATATCGTAGAGGTCGTCAAAGCGGAACTTCCAGACGAAGGGCTCATATCCGGAGTTGTGGAAATCTTCAAGTTACTTGGTGACAGTACACGACTGAAGATCCTAATGGCGTTGGAGATCAGCGAGATGTGTGTGTCTTGTATCGGTTCATCCTTAGACATGTCGGACTCCGCGGTATCGCATCAGTTGAGGTCGCTTAAGGAATCGAATCTGATAAAATCCAGGAGAGCAGGTAAATATGTTTATTATTCGCTCAGCGACGACCACGTCAAGTCCCTGATAGACATAACCTCGGAACATATCTTGGAGGATGTTTGATGAAACACACTTTCAGATTGAAGGATCTGGGTTGTGCCTCCTGTGCTGATAAGATGGAACGTAGGATATCTAAGATAAAGGGAGTGGAATCCGCTTCGGTGATATTTATGACCGAACGTCTGATAATACATGCGGACGAGGGCGACATAGGTCGTATAACCGACGAGGTTGAAAGTATAGTCCGCAAGATAGAGCCCAATACATCACTGGTAAGGAGATGATGAGGATGGATAGAAGGACCATCGAGGTACTGCTATCCTTCATACTGTTCGTTCCCGGGACAATCTTCTATTATACTGGATACGGGAACGAATCGTTGATCATCCTACTTGCCGCCTACGCGATAGCGGGGTATACGGTAGCTATATCTGCGGCAAAAAGCCTCCGTTACGGAATGATACTGGACGAGAACTTCCTCACCCTCATAGCCTCCGGGGGGGCATTCATAATAGGGTATGGAGTGGAGGGTTTGGCTGTAATGCTTTTCTTCTCCGTAGGGGAGTTGTTCGAGAATGCAGCGGTCAGGAAGACCAGACGTTCGATATCTGAACTTGTAGATATGCAGCCTGTATCTGTAAGGACAATAAAAGAAGGGGATGAGATCGACGTGGATCCGGAAGAGGTCTCTGTCGGTGATTTATTCGTCGTCCTTCCAGGCGAACGCATACCTATAGATGGTACGGTTGTCGACGGAGAATCCTCTCTGGATACCAAGGCCCTGACGGGTGAACCTTTTCCGAAGGATATCTCCCCGGGTGATGCTGCTTTAAGCGGGAGCATCAACCTGACAGGTTCCCTCATCGTGAAGGCAGATAGGGAATATTCCGAGTCATCTGTGGCGAGGATATTGGAACTTGTGGAGGAGTCCGGTGCTAAGAAATCCCACAGCGAGAAGTTCATCACGAAGTTTGCTAAATATTACACGCCGGCCGTAGTGATGACCGCGATACTTGTTGCGGCGATACCTGTCTTGATCTTGGGACAGCCTTCCGACGTATGGGTATACCGCGCGCTGGTCATGTTGGTCATCTCATGCCCCTGCGCATTGGTGATATCCATACCGCTTACATTCTTCAGTGGTGTCGGGAACGCATCCAAGAAGGGGATATTGATCAACGGCGGTTCCGTAATGGATCGTCTCGCTTTCGCGGATTATGTTGTTCTGGATAAGACAGGTACTGTGACGAGGGGTTCCTTCGAGTTCAGCGGGGTGTATCCTTGTGGTATGTCGGAGGAGGAGCTTGTCGAGGTCGCCGCCAAGTCGGAATACAGGTCGGACCACCCAATATCTAAAGCGATAATGGACTACTACGGGAAGGATATAGATCCGTCTGAGATCGGCAACTCCGTTAATGTGGCCGGCAAAGGTGTTATGACCCTCGTCGGCGGAAGGACGGTCCATACTGGTAATTCCAGACTGATGGAAGACATCGGAATCGTTACCCATTCCGTCAATGAGGGAGTCACTAACATACACGTGGCCATCGATGGCGTGTATTCGGGGCACATCTCAATATCCGACGAGCCCAAGCACGATTCCAGACGGGCCATCGAGGAGTTGCGAGCATCCGGGGTAAAGGATGTCGTGATGATCACTGGGGATTCTAAGGTGTCCGCCCAAAGAGTGGCCGAGATGGTCGGTATAACAGACGTTCACAGTGAGATGTTGCCCGAGGATAAGCTCAAAGTTCTAGAGAGATATCTCGAAGATGACCACCGTACGCTGGTGTATGCAGGAGATGGCATCAACGATACTCCGTGTATAGCCAGAGCTGACGTCGGTGTCGCGATGGGGAGTATCGGTTCCGACAGTGCCGTCGAGGCTGCCGATGTTGTGATAATGAACGATTCATTGCGTAAACTCCCCGAAGCCATACAAATCTCACGGAAGACCAGGAAGATAGCATATCAGAACATTGCGTTCTCATTAGGAGTCAAGTTCATAGCCTTGGCCCTTGCCGTCGTCGGTGTGGCCGACATGTGGTTAGCCATATTCGCTGACGTGGGAGTCACTATCATAGCCGTATTGAACGGAACACGTGCGTTCGATTTGGAATGGTTGAAACAGTCACGCACGACGAGAACATCATACGTGGAATGATGTCTTGATATGAAGGATATGTTCCGAAATACTGCCCGATCACAGTATATGCTTTATAAAACTACAATAAAATTATAACACGTAGAAATATACTGATTCAGGTGGGATGTGTATAAAGGAAGATTATAACGTCGGGATAGACCTAGGTACGACATACTCTTGCTTGGCCTATATCGACGATAAAGGTGATCCCATCATCGAGAAGAACTTCGAACAAGAGGAGACGACGCCCTCTGTCATACTTTTTAACGAGGATCGCGAAATTATCGTAGGTTCACCCGCTAAGGACATGGCTGCGATGTACCCTTCAGAAAGGACCTTTGTGTCCGTGAAGAGGTACATAGGCACCGATTACGAGGTTGATGTGGACGGGGAGACGTACACGCCCGTAACGTTATCCGCATCAATCCTGAGGAAAATACTCGGAGATTTCAATGAGGCACACGATTACGAGGTAAAGAGGGCAGTTATCACATGCCCTGCGTATTTCGGTCAGAACGAGAGGGATTCCACAAGGAATGCCGGCATCATTGCAGGATTGGAGGATGTCATTATAATCAACGAACCCACCGCCGCGGCGATATCGTTCGGATATGGTACTGATGGTTCTAAGAAGAGGGTGTTGGTGTATGACCTCGGAGGAGGTACCTTCGACGTTACCATCCTTGATATCGACGGTAGCACGTTCAACGCGGTCGCCACTGATGGTGTACGTCTGCTGGGCGGAAGGGACTGGGACGTTGCACTATCCTCTCTGATACTCGAGAAGGTGTCCCAACTTTCAGGAGTCCTCGTGGAGGATCTGGAAAACAATGAAAACGCCGTTTTGACTTTGGATATCGATACTGAATCCATTAAAAAGAGACTCACCACGGCGGAATCCACTAGAGGGTCGATGACCGTGAACGGGGAACGCATACTGTACAAAGTCACAAGGGATGAGTTCGAAGCAGTTACCGTCAGTCTTTTCGACCGTACTATGGCGGTTATCGACGATGTACTTAGATCGAAGGATTTCACGATCGAGGATATAGACGACATCATCCTGGTCGGCGGTTCATGTAAAATGCCGCATATCAAGGAGGGCATCAAGAAGGAGTATCCGAACACGAGCGTGCAGTTATTCGACCCGGATAGGTCCGTCGCAAGAGGCGCGGCCCTATTCGCAAGGTCGGAATCGCTGAAGGAGACGGAAGCTTCCGAACATTCCGTAGATGTTAAGAACGTGCTCAGTAAGACCTTCGGAGTGAAGGTGGACTATAATGGGAAGGATCTGATCTCCAACCTAATCTACAGGAACGAGCCGTTGCCGATGGAGAATGTGAAGGTCTACTATCCTCTGGAGGACGGGCAGGAATCCGTTCAGATACAGATATTCGAGAATTCCACACTGCGTTCCGATAATGAGCCGAGGACGGAGGTAGATGATGGAACTTATGTAGGGGCCTTCGTCATGGAACTGCCTGAAGGTGTCGTAATGAACACTCCTGTTACAGTTAGGTTCATGGCCGCCGAAGATGGGACCATAAGCGCAGAGGCAGAATGTATGGATGAGATCAAGGAATATGATCTGGAGAGTTTGCTTAGCCTTTCCGAAGCAGACCTGGAAAAATCCCGCGGACTTATCGAGAAGGTAAGGAACTGATCATCTACAGGCTGATATCAGACCGGATGCCCAATCCAAACAGGATAATGCGTGTTGATGCATGAATGTCCCCATAGAGGACCTTGCTAGGACTCCGTCCTTACCGCCTGTTATACCGGCACCCCTTTCTAGGTCATATCCGAACTCGGCATTATCCTTCACCTTGACAGTGGAGTAATGATACTCATGAGCTCTGATCCTTGAATTGAAGAAGGGATTCCCAACTGTAGGTACGGCGGATACGTATGTGGGACCGTGTCTCTTGTTCGTCATCTCTGCATCTGCATCGAATATGCCCGACATCTTGTGAACGGAGCCCGATTTATCCTTAAGACTATCACACATAGCCAGCATACCTCCGCATTCCCCGAGGATGGGTCTGCCTTCCTCGGATGAGTTTCTGAGACCTTCCATGAAATCGATGTTGGAGGATAGTTCAGCTGCATGTAGCTCTGGATATCCTCCGCCCAGATAGTAGATGTCGGCATCAGGCAGGAGTTCACCCTTCGTTGGAGCGAAATACCTCATCTTGACACCGGAAGCTTCCAGACATTCTATGTTCTCCTTGTAGTAGAAGCAGAAGGAGTCGTCCAAAGGTACAGCTGCACTGAGCTCGGAATCCCTTCTGACATACGGATCCTCCCATGATAGGTCATGATCTGATGATTCGGCGATGTTCATAAGACGATCGAGATCTACACCTTCGGTCATCTCTTCGAACTGTAGGAGATCACCTTTATTGTTGGAATCTGGCGTCACAAGGCCCATGTGCCTTCTTTTCGCTGGTCCTTTTGGAAGCCTTTTGATTTTCCCTATGACTTCGGGTTCACAGAACCTTTCCATTACATCATCAATCTTGTCTTCGTGCTGTTTTCCGGATATGTTGTTGAGTATTACGCCTTTGATGTCCACTTCAGGATCGAAGTCACAGAACCCGTTGATTATTGCAGCCGCGCTTCTGTTCAATGACCTTACGTCAACGGTGAGGACAACTGGAAAATCCAGGATCTTTGCAAGTCTTGCCGTGGACCCTATGTCTGAATCAGCAGAGAATCCCTCATACAGTCCGCGGACTCCTTCGATGATACAGAGGTCCGCCCCTTCTGATGCATAACCCACGAGGTTCCGTATCGTATTTTCATCCATCATATACGAGTCCAGATTCCTGGACTGCCTCCCGGAGGCAAGCGTATGATACATGGGGTCGATGAAATCGGGGCCCGCCTTGAATGCCTGTACCTTATATCGTTTAGATAATCTCGACAGTATTCCAGTCGTTATGGATGTCTTACCGACACCGCTGCCGGTACCGGATATTATGATTCCTTTCAATTTTCCCTCACCAGCTCACGCAATGTATCAGCGGTCTCGAGGGGGATTATTGTATCGGTTCCCATGACCATGGAATGTGAGGAGATCTCCCCCACGGAGTTCGGGAATCCTAAGTTGATGTAATTCGAGAGTTGTCTCGGCTGGTCGGTGATCAGGATGTCGTCCTTTTCAATACCGGGATACGCGTGACAAATACCTAGGATGATAGTGATGTCGGGGCCGAACATCTCGACCTCTGACTTCATTCTATCTCCGACGAGGGCGTACTCATCGAGTCCTCCAACGACCGCATCCATCACTATGCCGTTCTGCTCGAGTTCTTCTACGACGTTCCGTGCGTACTCCCTTATCTTAGGCAGACCTATCTCAGTGTTGAGATTGGCTACGTAGAACGTACTTCCTCCTAGAGTCTTTCTTGCCTCTTCCATAGCGATGAACATGTCCGAGAAACGATAAGCAAGTTCTTTTTTAGCATTCATTACGACCGCTACCTTCCCTTCGTTAGACAGGGTATCACGTATCATCTTACAGACAGTGAGCTTGGTTACACCTGACGAGGGTTTCATGTATGATCTGCTGGCAAGCCCTCTTTCCTTCTCCATCTCCATCGCCGCATTCATCAGATTTATCTGACGATCGGTCTCGTCACTTTGTAAAAGACCTGCGTCGCGTCCGGCCTCAAGGGCCTTTATCGCCCCTTCGGTATTGCTTCCCATGCAGCCATGGACCTCGACGGGGAAAATGATACAATCCAGACCCGCCCTCTTTATCGAGGATCCCATGTCCTCTCCGATTATCATACTGGCACAAGTGCCTACAACAGCGATGGTTTTGGGGTTGAACATTTCATATGCCTTTTTCAGCGTCTTAATGAGCTCATCGGAACCACCGAAGATGAGATTGGAATCGGAAAGTGCTGTCGTAACTATCCTGACCCCTGCCTGTTCAAGGGCCCTAGATGCCATGAAGCCGCATCCTGAGGGACCGTGGATGACAACAACGTCCACGTTCATATCTCTCAATGTGTACAATGCCGCAACTATCGGATTGGGTCTGGGATGTATGATCTTCATGTGTAACCCTCTTTAATGAAAAGTATGACTGGGCCTTTCGAAGACGGAGGCTCGCATATGGTACCCGAACCGTCAGTTATCACAAGGTCCACGCCGTATCTCCGGGATATCTCCTTGATCGCATCGATATCCATCTTCGAACAGACTTTCCTATTCACTGGATCTAGAATAGCTACGGCACCTCCTAATGAGTTCATACTCTTCAGGGTAGCGTAGGTGCGCTCAACGGATCTTTCCGATATGCCGGGATTCCGTTCCTTAATCTGCCAATTACCTTTCTTGAAGGAAATCTCCCCCCTACCCTCCATTCCTTCGAAGGAGGACAATCCTTCCATTAACGAGGATTCGGGTATATCCATCAATCTGCATACCTCTACAGCCAATTCAATGGCGTCAAGATATTCCAATGCGAGATACGTGTTCTTTAAATCAATATCGAAACCGTTTCGATAATCAACATGGATCCTTAAGGATTCCCCGATGACCGGTTGATTGAGAGTCGTAACCTTACCGCCATATCCGAAGACCTCTCCTCTGCCATAAAATTCCCAGAATTCCGTTTCGTCATCCGGCACGACATTGATCCTTGAAAGGACGGACGCCTTTCCATCGGAGGCCTTTCTAGTATCAGCGGCTATGGGATAGTCTTCAAGAAGGTTCGTTATACAAGCTATGTCCGCTTTGCCGGAACCTCCCAGCGATACTTCGCAGATCACGACGTCGTGATCGCTTTTTGGAAGGGTGAGGATCATCGGAGGTGCTATACTGACCTTTTCCTCAATGACCATCTTTCCGTCGTGCCAAGTCCCTCTTCCTTTGGAAGTATGCATGAGGACGTTTTTTCCAGACACCGTCAATATGTGTGTCAGAAGACCGCAGAAACTTGTCTTTCCTTTGACGCCAGTCACTTCGATCCTGAATCGGTCGTCGTCAACAGTCTCATTCACTGCCTGGCTGAAGAATTTCCTTTCTTTGAACCTCACACCGTCCAGAAATCTATCGGGACAGTGTATCGGCATGAGGACAAGGTCGTACTGACCTTGTGGAACTTCGTTGTGTACGAAGAATCCCTTGTTCCTTAGACGTTCGAGCTCCTCCTCAGGCGTTACCTTATAGACATCGACGCAGGTGACCTCATCATTCTTATTGGGATACCTATCTGCAAGGACTCCGCCTCCATGCACCGTGTCCAGTAGAAGGATCTTCATATCTCGTATTTTTCCAATTTCTTGAACAGAACTTCGGATAGACGAGGTTCCTTACCCACTGGCATGGCGTAATGTACGTTTACTTCCCTGCCAAATATGTTGCTTACACCGCCGGCGCTGTTGGCTGGTATGCCGAGTTTCTCGGGGATCTCCTCTCCCAAGTGGGCGCCAGATGCTATGAAGAGTGGAAGCACGACGATGTTCGATGCTCCGGATTTAACGGCCTCGGCCATCACGTCTTCGAGATCGGGCTCGTTGAACTCATTGAACGCGTGATAGACGTTGGAGTGACCTCTTTCCTTCAGTCTTTCAGCGTTCAGCTTCATGACTTCAGCGTTGTATTGTAGACGTGAGCCATGTCCAACCACTATTATCGCTGCATCCTTATCAGCAGTGAGACTCTGGATCCTGTCCTCCAGGATGTCTGTTAGGTTTGGATCGTTTCCAAAGGGGGGTTCGAAGTGTATGGTGATCTCCTTTCCGGATACAGTTACCTTTCCTCCGTTGGAGTTTTCCGGTATGCCCAGACTCTTCGGTATGTCTCTTGTGACGTGGATCCCGGAGGCTATGAAGAAGGGCGTCGCGATTACCTCGTTGATACCCGACTCGACCATTTCCTCCAATACCGTGTTAACCAACGGCATCGTAGTTTCGTTATAAGCGGTCCAAACAGGCAGCTTTGTCCTTTTCTTCAGTTCGTTCGCCTGCATCTCTATGGCTTCTTTATTATGGTTAAATCTAGAGCCGTGTCCTACTATCAAAATTCCTTTCATTTCTAATCCTCGCTTACTT
>DATERX010000024.1:0-5502 GCA_035271165.1 Candidatus Methanomethylophilaceae archaeon | reverse complement strand
ATCAAAGTGAATTCCATCTTATATAGAAAGATATTTAAGTCAGGCTCTGATAAGTCGAGCCACAGGTGTTCAAATGGTAGATTTCAAAACTATCGTAAATGATGTTAAGACAGGCATGTCGTACAATGTTGCCGTGTCGGGCCACCATGCGAACTCTTTGATTGGTAAAAATATCGGAGAGGTCGTAGATGGAATATTCGTAGGGCTCCCCGGTTATAAACTGAAGATTACAGGCGGAAGCGACGGAAACGGTACTCCCATGAGGAAGGACCTTCCCGGCGGCGGAAGAAGGAAACTTCTCCTATCTGACGGACTCGGATTCCACGAGACATATCCCGGAGAGAGGAGAAGGGTCGCAATCCGCGGAGCCACAATAACAGCCGAGATAGTACAGATAAACATGGCTGTTGAAGAATACGGGCCGAAATCGGTAGAGGAGATCCTCGCACCCGGCGAGGCTCCTGTGGAGAACTGATGAAGGTTCCCAAGCAGCCCGAGGCAAACATCGGGATGATCGGTCACGTCGACCATGGAAAGACCACTCTAACAAGAGCACTTTCTGGGGATTGGACGGACCGTCATTCTGAGGAAGTAAAGAGAGGGATCTCGATACGTCTCGGGTACGCGGATGCAGCATTCTACAAATGCCCTGATTGCCCGGGCACTGCAGCTTATAGCAATCAGAAGAAGTGTAAGAACTGCGACGCGGATGCAGAATTTTTACAAGCCGTTTCCTTCGTGGACGCCCCAGGGCACGAGACGCTTATGGCGACCATGCTCTCCGGTGCGGCACTCATGGACGGAGCCCTATTACTGATAGCGGCCAACGAGACCTGTCCCCAGCCCCAGACCAAGGAGCATCTGATGGCTCTTTCGATCATCGGTATCGAGCACATAGTCATCGTGCAGAACAAGATTGACATAGTCACAAGGGAGCAGGCCTATGAGAACTATAAAGAAATCAAAGAGTTCGTAAAAGGAACCGTGGCAGAAGATGCCCCGATAATCCCCATATCTGCGAATCATGGCGTGAATATCGATATGCTTATCGAAGCCATCCAAAAACATATAATCCATAAGATCGACAGGGACCTGGAATCTTCTCCCCTTATGCATGTCGCACGTTCCTTCGATATAAACTCGCCAGGTACGGAGCCCAAGGACCTCAGAGGAGGAATCATAGGCGGCACCCTCATTCAGGGCGTATTGAAAGTCGGGGACGACATAGAGATTGTCCCCGGTCGTAGGACCGAGGTCGCCGGAAAAATGACCTATGAGAAGATCCTTGCAAACGTCAAGACACTTGAAGCTGGCGGAAGCTCAGTGAAATCCGTAGGGCCCGGCGGCCTGATAGCCATCGGTACCGAACTGGACCCGTCGATAACCAAATCGGACGGCCTCACAGGCACTATGCTCGGTATACCCGGTAAACTTCCTCCTGTCGTAAGCGAGTTCACCATGAAGACCGTGCTCATGGACCGCGTGGTAGGATCTTCATCGGAACTCGATGTGGATGAAATAAAGAGCAACGAACCGTTGATGCTCAGCGTAGGTACGGCCACCACCGTAGGTATAGTGAAGAGTGCGAGGACGGATTACGCTGACGTGCTCCTTAAGATACCGGTATGCGTCATGCCCGGACAGAGGGTCGCCATATCCAGAAGAATCTCCAATAAATGGAGACTGATCGGTTACGGTATCGTCGAAGAATGAGGAGAACATGGCGACGAAAGTCATCCTTGACACGAACGCCCTCCTCATGCCTTTCGAGATAAAGCTCAATCTTGACCTGGAGGTAAGAAGGCTTCTGGGCGACGTACATTTCATCGTCCCCGGACCTATAATTGGGGAGCTGAAGAATCTCGACCACAAGTACGCATCGGTCGCACTTAAATTGGCTAGAAAATACGAGATAATTCAGACCGAGTCCAAAGGCGACGACTCCGTCATAGAACTGGCAGCGGCCACCGGAGCATTCGTGCTGACCAACGACAGAGAACTAAGAAACAAACTCCGCTTAAAAGGAGTTCCTATGATCTATCTTCGTTCAGGAACTCATCTTGTGACCGAGATCATATGAGCGGATACGGCGGGTCTTCGGGAGGTTCGCCCTTCCATTCTTCTTTACCGGCCTCTTTCAGCTTCGCCCTTACAAGCTCCTTACCTTTATCGCTCACACCGTAAACCGGGACTTTGTTCCCTGCGATCACTATATCGCGATTCTTCGCTTCCTGACGCAGGGCGGCTGAAGCGCAAGAGGTTATTATGTCGCACGTATCGAAGAGGGTTTCCGCTTCGCTGTATGATACGCCGGTAGTATGCACTGCTATTATCAAGGCGCTGTAACCGTACGCATCCCTTATCTTCGTCGCATCGTCCGCACTGCAGACGGTGACCGCAACGGTGCGGTGACCTTGAGAATATGCCTTCTCAAGTCCTGCGAACATATTTATCTCGGCAGTCTCGGCGTTCACCATATTCTCTTCGCCGACAGTCTCTACCACAGTCTTGATCGGAGTGGTCTCTATTATGGCGGAAATGCGTCCGCACATACCCTGTACGACCTCCGGGTCGGTGACCACTGCGGTACCGCACCCGTCCGCTGCAATCACAGCGGCATCGATCAGTCCGTTCTTCAACGCTGTGCTGAGGATCTCGGAAACACCGAAGGAAAGGAAATCAGGCATACGCGTTATACGGTTCTCGGTGAAGAGGCCGAAGTCCTCCATCCTGAACCGTATGTTTCCTTCAATGGACTCGCGGTCGAACTTCTCGATACCCCTCCGTTTTCCGAACAGAGGGCATTTCTCTATCTTAGGTTCCCCTATCTCCACAATCTTTCCGTCTTCGACGACTACGCGTGTTTTACCCAGACACTCGGTCACATGCCTTGCCATTATCACTCCAGGACTTCGACCTTCTGCATGACGACATCCTTCATAGGTCTGTCTCCGCGGCCGGTCTTGACTTTACCGATGGCGTCCACGATATCCATTCCTTTTACGACTTCGCCGAATACAGGGTGGGCATAGGGTGTGGAGGGGTTATCTCTGTCCAAGTAGGTGTTGTCTACCAGGTTTATGAAGAACTGGCATCCGCCGGTGTTGGGGCGTCCGGTGTTCGCCATGGATATAGTGCCTCTTACGTTGGAATGTCCTGAACCGAATTCGTCTTTGATAGTGTATCCGGGCCCTCCGGTACCATCACCTTTAGGGCATCCGCCCTGTACCATGAAACCGTCGATGACCCTGTGGAACGCAAGGTTGTCGTAGAATCCCTTTTTAGCGAGCTTGATGAAATTACCGGTGGTTTCGGGCATGTCCGAATAAAGACGGATGGTTATGTCGCCCATGCTTGTATGCATTATTACTTCTGTCATGTCCAAGGGTATCACGTGCATAATAAAAACTGTTGTGAAAGTGAACCTGCGAAACATTAATGTCCATAGAATCTAATCTCAAATCTATGACCGCAGGTGTCCTGACTGTTATAGGGTGCCCTATCCTGGAAGACGAACTGATCTACAGCATACTCAGTGATAGCGAGGAAAAGAACATATTCATAATCGAAACGGAACATTCCAAAAGCTTGGAAAGGAAGTTCGGGCGTCACGAGATAGAGTATGATAAAATCAATGAATATTCGTTTCTCAACCGGATGGGGCCCATAGACAGGTCGAAATTCAATATCGTGATTAAGATGTTAGATATGGCCCTCCACAGGGAACCTAAGGATCTGCGTTCCAGAGTGGAAGATGAAGTGGTAAGGGCATCCGAAGTCAGTGATGTAATTGCATTGTATTACGGCATGTGCGGCAACCACGGATGGGATATCACAGAATGGGCGGAAGGTAACGGACTATGTCCTGTATTGGTATTCCGCGATAAGGATGGGCGAGTCTGTGACGACTGTGTAGGAGTGGCTGTAGGAGGCGTGGACAAATATCGCCAGCTTCTGAAAGCACATACAGGTCAGATGCTGTTCACTCCGGGCGTCGCTGTGAATTGGGACGACTTCTTGGCGTCCAACGAGATGTTTACAGGATTGCCTGAGAAAAGCGTCGAATACATGAAGTGGATGTTCGACTTATGCGGATATGATACCGTGGTGAAGATTGACACAGGCCTCGGAGACAGGGACGAGATGGATGAAGCTACCGTTGATTTTGCAAGCACTTACGGTTTCAAGATCATCGAAGGCGACGACCATTGGCCAGACCTGTATCCCGCAGAGAAGATATACGGCGACGCTAAGAAATTGTTGAGTCACTGAAGGTCGAATGCATAGTACTGGCATAATTATGTAAACCGTCTCTTCGGACATATTTAATTAAGAGAGGACCATATCGGAAATATGGATGGGGGACAGGAGATACACGTAGTGTTTATCACCGATGATAATTTTGTAATGCCCACGTCTGTCGCTATAACTTCCATGATTCTCAATAAGCGTGAGAAAACATCCTACCACATTCATATCCTGACGGACGGGATCTCCGATGCGAACGCATTGAAATTGAAAACTTTGGAATCTGTTGGAGCTAACATAAGTCTTATTAAAATGAACAGAGAGGAACTTCAGGAAATAGGTCGAAGCAGTATTTCGAACTCTATCCATGTACCTATAACTTCGATGTTCAAGTTCTTAATTCCGGACCTGTTCAAGGATCATGATAAGATACTGTATCTGGACGGGGATGTCTTGGTAAGGGACGATCTAACCGAGCTATACAGCACGGATGTCTCCGAGGTATATGCCGCGGTCGTCAATGATATGAAACCCGTCGTCGGATATCTGATACCGCATATGAAGAAATTAGGGATCGATAACGAGTCCTATTTCAATTCAGGTGTGATGCTCCTCAATCTTGACCGCTTAAGAGAACATGATGTAAGTGAGATACTATTTGAATATCGTAAGAACAGGCTAAACCTCTTCATGGATCAAGACGCGCTCAACTATGCCCTCGGATATAACGTAAGATACATAGACGTCAAATTTAATTTCACTTATTCAAGCTATAATTATTTCTTATTCAAACATTTCAAAGAGTATTACAAAATAAACGAATCTGATGACAGTAAGGTGCTGGACTCCATAGTAATCGTACATCTGAACGGGAAAGATAAACCGTGGATATGTAACGAAACCTCATTCTCTGATGAATGGGAATACTATTTTGAAAGGTCCCCGTTCAAGGATATGGTATTGGACCGAGGACCCAGGTCGGATTCTAGGCCGGAATCCATCAAGGTCAACTTCAGCTATGTCTTTAGAAAACTGACTCACAGTATACCTCAAAGATTTGTCGACCTGTATCTTGCGTTGAGGGATAAGATCATTGCATTCCGGATGTGACATTCACAAGATCTCGGAAACGTATCGTATGTACTAGTCCACCGACTATTCTACGGTGTTTTTGCAAGTTTCCTGCATCATTCCTTGTATTCGGGATTGAAAGGGCAACCTTCCATCAGACAGGTCGGATTCTTCTTGTACACT
>DATERX010000023.1:0-31226 GCA_035271165.1 Candidatus Methanomethylophilaceae archaeon | reverse complement strand
TCGTTATAAGCGGTCCAAACAGGCAGCTTTGTCCTTTTCTTCAGTTCGTTCGCCTGCATCTCTATGGCTTCTTTATTATGGTTAAATCTAGAGCCGTGTCCTACTATCAAAATTCCTTTCATTTCTAATCCTCGCTTACTTCTTTAATTTCATTCCGCCGTCGGTGTCTTCCGAACGGCTGATCATTTCCTTCGCCAGGGACCGGTAGTTATCGGCCATGACGGAATCGGGGGCGTTGCGGACCACGGTCATCCCTGCCGCTTCGGCATTCTGTACCTCTTGATCCCTAGGCAGACGGTAAACCACCTCGGTGCCCATCTCTTGCGCCGCCTTGTCGATTATATTGTTCTCGTCGTCTATTCCACGGGAGTTTTGGATGATTCCGCTAAATTCCGCATATCCGTCCTCGGCAAACCCTTCCACCGCCTGACGGATGTTATCTGCCGCGTAGAGGGACATCATCTCCCCTGATGTTACAACGAAAACATTCTTGGCATAACCGTTGCGGATCGGCATTGCAAACCCTCCGCATACAACGTCGCCCAACACGTCGTAGATCATGACATCGGGACGTATGTGTCCGATGATATCCATAGACTCTAGTTTATCGAACGCTGCTATGATGCCGCGTCCGGCACAGCCGGTACCAGGGCGAGGCCCTCCGCATTCTACACAGAATACATTACGGCCAGTATCATAAATCACGTCTTCGAGAAAAACCTCGGAGTCCCTCATCTTATCAAGCACTGTGTCCTGAGGTTTACCGTCCATCAGAAGTTTTGTAGAATCTGCTTTGGGGTCACAGCCTATCTGTAATACGCGATATCCCATTTCGGCCAAAGCGTCACTTATGTTTGACGAGACCGTTGATTTGCCGATTCCGCCCTTCCCGTAAATAGCAATTCTTCTCAACAATCATCAAATAGAGTCACCATTAATAATACTTTCAATTTGAATCGTGCTAAATGGATGATTCATCCATATGACTTTAATGAGGGCTTCCACATTCTATAAATGAGTAAGGATATCAGATTCCAAGCTGTCTGTAGAGTTCGGCACGTTCATCGTTGGTTATGTTTCTGTATTTTCCGACACCCATGTTGCCTAGCTCGATGTTGATGATCCTGACACGCTGTACGTTTACGGCCTCGTATCCTAAACTGAAGCACATCCTTCTTATCTGACGGTTCAGACCCTGCTTCAGGATTATGCGGAACTCCCTGTCACCTGTCATCTCGACATCACATTTCCGGGTAACGATGCTGCCGCGCATTATAGGTACGCCCAACGTCATCTCGCGGATGAAATCGTTTGTGATATCCTTGTCCACGGTGACGATATATTCCTTCTCGTGGCCTTGACTTGAATGCATTATCTTGTCTGCGAGGGCTCCATTGTTCGTCATCATGAGGAGTCCTTCCGAATCCTTATCGAGACGGCCTACTGAATAGATCCTCTTCGGATATTCCATGAAATCTATGACATTGTCCGGGTCATCAGGGTTAGATGTACAGGTTATACCGATGGGTTTGTTGAGCACAATGACGATGTCTTCGGTCTCAGGCGTTATCTGCTTTCCATCTACACAGACCACGTTACCCTCTTTGACACGGTCCCCTAGTACTGCCAAACGACCGTCGATGGTGACCCTTCCTTCCTCTATCATACTGTCGGCCGCTCTTCTGGAAGCGACTCCGGAGTCGCCGATATACTTGTTCATACGGACGCCTCTGTCTTTCTCTTCGGAAGGTTTCATACCACGCCCATTAAAGGGACATTATTTAAAGAATGTTCTTTGAATGAATACTTTTTAAGTTACTTCCGTATTAGCTCCCGCATGAGATGGTTTAGAAAGAGGGCTAAAGGAGTCGTCCTCAGATATGTCGACTTTGATATGCATTGGGATACCGAGGACCCATTCATATTCGCATCCCATCATAAGGACAATTATCCTAAAGGGAATTACCAGCAGGCCCCTCCGCTGGATATGATTGCGTGGAGGCCTTTGGGACATGATTACAAGAGACATAACGGTTTCAGGATGTACAAGGGAAAGGTCGTCCCTGGGTTCCCGATGCACGCCCATTGGGGCTTCGAGACCTTTACCCTAGCTGAAGAAGGATATGTCGATACTTTCGACACGGAGGGTAATCAGGCACGGTTCGGTTTCGGCGATGTGCAGTGGGTTACGGCGTCCAGTAAGTATCAACACAACGAGATGTATCCATTGGTATCTCAGGATCGTTCGAACCCAAATAACATTACCCAGATAATGATTAATCTTCCACTGGAAATGAAGGGGTCTTTAAATAGGGTCGAAATGCTCTGGTCAAACGACATAAATAGTAGTTCTTACGCAGATGAAAACGGATTAAAGACCCAGGTCATTGTGTATGCCGGGAGGTACGATGGCATTGAGACACGGGTACCGAATCCAGACTCCTGGGTAGCTGACCCGAAGAACGACGTGAAGATCATCCAGTTACGCATGGACGAAGGCGCAGAATATGTCCTGAAGGCCACTGAGGACGGAATTGCACGCAACCTCTATTTCGTGTCCGGTAACGAGGCAAACGTGGAGGGTTTCGAGGCGGAGGTCGGTTACAGACTAAAACTGAAACCCGACATGGACATTGTCATCAAAAACGGTAATGTCCCCGCACGTTTCTGGTTGCTCGATGGAGCACCCATCAAACAGAAGATGTCGTCCTTCGGCCCTGTGGTCCTGAAGGATGATAAATCTGTAAGGGCCGCCATGAATGACATACGAAAGGAAGAGTACGACATATGGCCGTGGAACGTGGTCGACAAGGTGCATCCCATCGATGCACCTAGGTTCATCAGATATGCCGACGGACGCGAGGAATATCCCGACGGCAGGCCCGAAGGGTTCGAACCTAGCGATACGAGGGAGCGTAAGAGCAACGAGTAAGGCATCTCGGTACCGAACTTTGATCTGGATCCCATCTTGGATGCCAAGGATCCAAGAGGGCGGAGTCCCAGAATATCAGGGAATTGTTCCCATGCATCGATTCGAGGATACGTCCATCATTGCCGCTTAGAAGTAACCTATCGGTAGCTTGGACGACTGGACGAACTTCCTCGCTTTTGTGCCGTACGCACCTGTGACGGGGCTTCCGGTACGGAGATTATGTCCAAGAACTCCTGCTCGTCCATGTTTGCGTCCATAATCCAAGGATACGCCTCTACAGTGTTGGATGGGGTCGTTCACAGCTCATGTATAATACTTATTAGATTGTTCATCCGATTATTATTATTATTATTATTATTATTATTATTATTACTCAGAGTTTTTCCTTACTATAGATCATGGCGTTACAGATGGCCGCTGCTATGTTGGAACCGCCCTTCCTTCCCTTGGCCACTATGTAAGGCACGCCGGCCTCCATGATCCTCTCCTTGGCCTCTACCACGTTGACAAAGCCCACTGGGACGCCGATGACAAGGACCGGATCCACCTTACCTTTCTCTATGAGGTCGCATAGGGAGAACAATGCCGTAGGTGCGTTACCCACAGCGAATATGGTTCTGCCATCCAAAGCAGCCCCCCTTTCCATAGAGACGGTAGCACGGGTACATCCCCTGTCTTTAGCCTCGGCGATTACGGCATCATCGCTAATGAAACAATACGCATCACCTCCGTAGGATTGCAATACACTCTTGTTGACTCCGGAGAATGCCATCTTAGTGTCGGTCACGATGTTTGCACCGGACCTTATGGCTTCGATTCCTATACGGGCGGCATCCTTCGAAAATGTGATATTATCCGCATAATCGAAATCAGCGGAGGTGTGTATGCATCTCTTCACGATGGAGAACTCGGGTTCTGGCCAGGTCCTGCCGTTGAGCTCGGACTCTATGATCTCCATGCTGCGTTTCTCTATGTCTTCAGGTTTGATGTTCTTGAACTTCATAATATCAGACCTCGTATCCCCTAGGAGTGATCATCCTTCCGTTCGAGATATAGGTCTGGGAGTTCCCGACTATGACTATCGAGAACATGTCCACATCGTCATACTTGATATTATCAAGGGTCGTGATCGTCATCTCCTGACCTTCACGCCCTGCGTTACGAACGATTCCAACAGGAGTGTCTGCGGTTCTGTGCTCCATAATGATGTCAGCAACCTGTGAAAGATAGTCTATACGGGTCTTGCTGCGAGGGTTGTAGAAACATGTGATCAAATCCCCCTGAGCTGCGCTTTCCACCCTTTTCAGGATGAGATCCAAAGGCGTCATCAGGTCAGATAGGCTTATTATCGCCAAATCGTGCATTAGAGGCGCTCCCAAGATCGCTCCAGCCGCAGATGCTGCTGTAACTCCTGGAACAACCTCGACGTCTATGTCCGCGTTCATCTCATCGATGAGCTGGTAGATGATACCGGCCATTCCATAGATGCCGGAATCACCGCTGCTGACTATGGCAACATTCTTTCCTGATGATGCATCCTCTATCGCGGACCTGCATCTGTCGACCTCGCGCATCATGCCTGTGGCCTTGTACAGCTTATCTGGAAAATATTCTCTGAGAATATCCACATAAGTGGTGTATCCAGTGACTATTTCTGCGTTTTCTATCGCCTTGACTGCACGGAGGGTCATGTCCTCCTTGGAACCAGGTCCGAATCCAACAATTGTGAGTTTTCCTTTCATTCTTCATTCCTCCGTTCCCTGACGGAATTCGGTCGTGAAACTTTTGTCGTATAATTTTGAGAGACTGTATTCGTCCCCGAGAAAATCCCCGACGACGGTGAGGGCGGTCTTCGTTATCCCGGCCTCCTTCACCTTAGCCTCTATGTCCTTAAGTGTACCGGTGACAATCTTTTGTTCCGGCCAGCTTGCCTTGTATACCACAGCGACGGGTGTGTCTTCCTTGTAACCTCCTGCTATGAGTTGTTTCGTCATACGGTCGAGGAACCCAACGCTCAGGAATATCACCATGGTCGCATTATGCTTGGCGAGGTCTTCTAATTTCTCGCCTTCAGGCATGGGGGTGCGCCCCTCCATCCTTGTGAATATGACCGTCTGGCTGACATCGGGTAATGTGTACTCCTTCTTCAGGACGGCGGCAGTGGCGAATGCTGAGCTCACTCCTGGAATCACCATGCTTTCTATGCCCAGTTCATCGAGGCGATCTATCTGTTCCCTTATCGCACCATATATCGATGGGTCGCCAGTGTGTACACGTGCCGTGTTCAACCCCTTGGATTCGGCGTCCTTCATGACCTCAATCACTTCATCGAGGTTCATCTCTGCGCTGTTGTAGATCTTGGCGTCAACCTTGGCGTCAGCAAGAACGGCCGGGTTAACCAACGATCCGGCATAGATTATCACATCTGCGGAATCTATCACATTTTTACCTTTTATAGTCAATAATTCCGGGTCTCCCGGTCCTGCTCCTACGAATGTTATCATTTTATTCACCGTTCCGTTTCTTGACAATTACCGTTGTGAAATAGCCGTACTTGCGGTCCAAGTCTATCGGACCTATGTATTCGCCTTCCATGCCGATATTACTGATCACGGTGATGTTGTCTTTCGAGATACCGTATTTATCCGTCATATTCTTCAGAACATCCATGGAATCCCATGCTTTCATCACCACGATGTTATCGAATCCTGATAGTGCGGATTCCAACATTGCATTATCTTTTTTGGCCATAGGTACGACCACCAGGCTCTCGTTACCTATCATAAGGGGGATCCTGGCCTTGGCGGCACCGCCACAGAAGGAGGGTATACCGGGTATGACCTCGGTTTCATATCCGAGATCCCTAACCTCCTTATCCAGATACATGTACGTACTGTAAACGCCGGCGTCGCCCAGGGTTATCATCGCTATGTTAGAACCAGAATCCAATGCGGTAACCAGTTCCTTTATCGCCTCCGCTCTGCAGGCTTTACGTACGTTATCGTCAGGGTCCATGCTGAACAGCAGCTCCATAACCTTCTTACCAGAGATGTCGACGACGCCTTTGACTATCTCGAGTGCTGTACTTTCCTCGCCTCGCTTATTCACAGGGTATGCTATTACCTCAGATTCTTCGATCAATTCTTTTGCTTTGACCGTCAGAAGACCGGGCTCACCGGGACCGACACTTACGCCGTATAATTTTCCTACCATTCAATTTCACCTGGATATTATCATCCCATGCAAGGCCTGCATTTATTTAAGTTGGATAGTATAACCAACTAAAATCATTCAATAAATATTATAACTTGGATAATATATCCAGCTACGGGCTATTTAATGTCGATATCTGATAACGATGAGATGAGGATTAACTTGGGTGGACGGATTCTGCGCAGAGGTTATACCACTGGCACCTGTGCCGCCGCCGCTTCAAAGGCCGCCGCCCAGATGCTTATCACTGAAGAGGATGTGCATTCAGTCAGCATCATAACTCCAAAGGGAATTACGCTGGATCTTGATATCGAGGAAATAGCACGTAAGAAGGATTCCGTTGAATGTGCTGTACGTAAGGACGGCGGTGACGACGTCGATGTCACCCATGGTTCACTTGTTTTTTCTAAGGTATCCTTCTCTGAGAAGGGATTTGATATTGACGGGGGCGAGGGTGTCGGTAGGGTCACAAAGAAAGGATTGGACCAGCCCGTCGGCAACGCCGCGATCAACCGCGTTCCTAGAAATATGATATCTGAGGCGTTAGAGGACATCTGCGATACATTGGGATACGGTGGAGGTTTCAACGTTACCATATCAATCCCCGATGGCGTAGATCTAGCAGAAAAAACATTCAATCCCCGACTCGGTATCATAGGCGGGATATCCGTGCTTGGAACCTCTGGAATCGTAGAACCCATGAGCGAGAAGGCAATAGTCGATACGATAAAGACTGAGATGAATATGAGAAGGGAGGAGGGGCAGGATTTCCTGCTGGTCGTACCTGGTAATTATGGTGCGGGATATGTGGATAGTATCTCCGGACTTGATCCCGATTCAGCGGTCAAGTGTAGCAATTACATTGGCGAGACCTTGGACTACGCGGTCGAATTGGGATTCGATGGCCTTCTGCTTGTTGGGAATCTAGGTAAACTAGTGAAACTCGGAGGCGGTATAATGAACACACACTCCCGTGAAGCCGATTCGAGAATGGAGTTATTGGCAGCGAACGCCGCATTAGCAGGAGCGTCTCGGGATACTATCAAGGGCGTGATGGGCTCTGTTTCGACGGATGATGCACTGGACTTCCTTGAGGAGGAAAATTTGATTGTTCCCGTTATGGATCTAATTTCCAAGAAGATAGAATATTACATGAACTATCGCACAGGCGGTAAAGTGAGATGCGGTGCGATAATTTTCTCATCTAAATATGGCCTTATCGGGAGAACGCCTGGTTCCACGGATATACTAAAACAACTCGGGGGTTCGTTCTCATGATGTTCATAGTATCCTTCTCGGCCAAGGGTTGTGAATTGGCATTCAAGATTGCAGAAGGGTTACAGGAGGAATGTCGCATCTTCTCTAAAACGTCAAGCGACTCCTGTTCTGCCGAAAGAATAGATGAATCCATTTCGGACTGGACAGGTAAAGCGTTCAAGGAGGCTGAGGGGATCATATTCGTAGGTGCCACAGGGATCGCCGTTAGATCCATAGCGCTACATCTCCGGGGAAAGACCGTGGATCCCGCTGTCGTGTGTGTGGATGAGAACGGAAGATATTCCATCTCATTGATATCGGGACATATCGGAGGGGCCAATCGATTAGCGGAACGTGTAGCATCAGTGATAGGTTCTGAGGTCGTGATCACCACTGCTACGGATATCAATAAAAAATTCTCGGTGGACTTGTTCGCTAAATCGAATAACATGTACATAGGGGATATGGTGCTGGCCAAAGAAGTCTCAGCTGCGATTCTCGATGGAAAACCCGTCGGATTTAAAAGTGAATATCCTTTGATCGGGGAACTACCGCAATGCTTAACTTTGATTGATAACGGGGAACTTGGAATTCATATCACAAACGGGAATGAGTCGCTCTTTCGAAGGACATTGAGATTGTATCCGAGGAATCATGTCCTAGGAATAGGCTGTAGGAAAGACATTTCCAAAAATACCATTGAGAAATCGGTGATGTCGGCTTTAGACCTGTACGGTATCTCGATAAGGAGTGTGAATACCATAGCAAGCATAGATATCAAAAGTAATGAGGGAGGGCTCTTGGAATTCGCCGAAGATAATGGGATACCTGTAATATTCTTTTCATCAGAGGAACTTAACGCGCTTCCTGATGGGGGATTCAGCTCATCTGAATTTGTCAAAGAGACCACGGGAGTAGATTGCGTCTGCGAGAGATCTGCGATTGCCGCGTCTACAAACGGGGAACTTATTGTGAATAAGGTATCTGATAATGGAGTGACGGTTGCCGTTGTGAGGGAACCGTTTGAGATTCATTTTGGAGATGAATGATTTGAACCGAGATGCATTAGTCTTCGCCGGTACCACCGAAGGGCGGGACATAACCGAATTTCTGAGTAGAAACGGAGTGAAGGTGACCGCCAGCGTTGCCACAAATTATGGGAAGACTGCGATAGATGAGAACGATAACGTAACGGTCGACAGTATCCGCGGCGTGGATAATATGGCTGAAGAGATGAGAAAATACGATGTCGTTGTTGATGCGACCCATCCTTATGCCGTACGTAAATCTGCTAACATCAGAGAGGCCTGTGAGAAAAGCGGTAGCAAGCTGATCCGAATAATCCGACCGGATAGCTCCGATCGAGGGGATGTTATCACCGTCCCCGATACCGCGTCCGCAGCTGAACATCTCAAAGGCACGGATGGGAATGTCCTTGTTACAACTGGGAGTAACGAACTAGCAGAGTTCACTTCCGTCCCAGATTATAAAAACAGGATCTTCGCAAGAGTGCTTTCGCTTCCCTCCGTCGTAGAGAAGTGTTCAGAATTGGGTTTTCAAGGAAGGAACCTGATCTGCATGGAGGGTCCGTTCACAGAAGAATTGAACTATGCGATGATGAAACAGATCGATGCAAGGTATCTTGTTACAAAGGACTCCGGGACTGCCGGAGGGTTCGAGGATAAGATGTCCGCGGCCGCAAGGGCGGATGTCATCCCCATCGTGATAGGGCGTCCTGAAGAAGATGGCGGCGTCTTGATGGGCGAGGCAAAAAAGATACTCTCTGACTTATTTTCTATCGAAATATCACAAACAAGACGTAGCATCACTATCGTGGGCATCGGCGTCGGAAGACCTGATGGTATGACACAGGAAGTAAAGGAATCTATAGCAACTTCCGACCTTGTCATTGGAGCCAAGAGGATGCTTGAGTCCTTAGAACTGAACGGTAAGGACGTGTTAATAGAGTACCGTGCAGAAGAGATCTCGAAATACCTCGAGGAGAATCCACAATTCAACAACATCACAGTCGTGATGTCTGGAGATACGGGATATTTCAGTGGCACCAAAGGTCTTCTGACCGTTCTTGATGATGGGAAATACGATATCGAGGTGCTTCCCGGCATTTCTTCACTTTCATATTTCTTCTCGAAGATTGGAAAATCATGGGATGATGCTCATCTGACAAGCGCACATGGAAGAGAGATTAATATCGTCGGACTTTCTAAACGCAACAGAAAGTTGTTCACCCTCCTTAGCGGAGAGGAATCCGTACATGAGATGTGTGAAGGACTTTCAGAATATGGTCTCGATAGAGTGACCGTGACTGTCGGGCAGAACTTCGGCTCTTCCGATGAAAGAATTGTCTCTGGCTCTCCGAAGGAAATGCTAGATATGAATTTTGGCTCCCTTTGCGTTGCCCTTATCGAGAACCCGGAAGCGTCGGATATAAACCCTATAGGAATATCCGATGATGATTTCATCCGCGGCTCAGCTCCAATGACGAAGAGTGAGGTTCGTTCACTTTCCGTAGCTAAAATGAAACTAAGTTCCGATTCCGTGATATACGATATCGGTGCCGGTACCGGTTCCGCCTCCATAGAAATGGCTTTGGTCGCATTATCAGGACAAGTTTATGCTATCGAGAAGGAGGAGGAGGCTTCCAGGTTGATTGATATGAACTGTAGGAAATTTGGTACTCCTAATGTTACTGTGGTCCATGGTCTGGCACCTGAAGCTTTGACCGTGCTGCCCATCCCCACCCATGCTTTCATCGGCGGATCCTCGGGGAATCTTGAATCTATAATAAAATTGCTTTTGGAAAGGAACTCCAGTATCAGAATAGTCATAACCTCAGTGACTTTGGAAACATTGTCTGAGACGATGCGTTGTATGAAGGAGCTCAAAGTCATCGAGGAAGAGACGATCTGTGTGAACATCTCAAAGGCCAGGATCTTAGGGAAATACCATCTTATGACTGCACAGAATCCGATATACATCACAGTATGTAGAGGCGATGATCAATGAATCTCCCGAGATTCTTGATAGCGGCACCCTCCAGCGGTAGCGGGAAGACTATGGTCACCTGTGGCATACTCCAGGCATTGAAGGACAGGGGACTTGAGGTCGCGTCCTTCAAATGCGGACCGGATTACATAGATCCGATGTTCCATAGCCGCGTGATAGGGACACGTTCAAGAAACCTGGACGCCTATTTCTGTGATGATGACGTTCTAAAGTATCTTTTCTCAAGGTCGGCTGATGGGATGGATATCTCTGTCATCGAGGGTGTGATGGGCTTCTATGATGGGATATCGATTAATTCTATAGAAGCAAGCTCCCACGACGTATCTAAGAGACTGGATGTTCCTGTGATCCTCGTCATGGACTGTAAAGGTGCCAGTCTATCCTGTGTACCTGTAATCAAGGGATTCTCGGAGTTCATCAAGGGAAATAATATCAAGGGAGTTATCCTGAACCGGATGTCCGAACATGTCTACAAAGGCCTGAGGGTATTGATCGAGAATGAGACGGGAGTAGAGGTCATAGGGTATGTGCCCCGTCTAAACGATCTGGTTATTGAAAGCAGACAGCTCGGTCTTGTCATGCCCGATGAGGTCGTCATGCTCAGGGAGAAGCTTTCTGACCTTGCAAAGGTGTTGGAAGATACATTGGATATCGATCGTCTGCTTGAGATTGCCCGTGATGTACCTGATATGAAGGTCAAGGAACCCGTAATTAAAAAACTAGATCAAAGAGTAAAGATCGGACTGGCAGAAGATGAGGCTTTCTGCTTCACATACGAAGATAATATCGAGTTGTTGGAACGGTGCGGTGCCGAGATAGTTAGATTCTCACCCATAAGGGATGAAACGCTTCCTGAAGGCATTCAGGGGTTGATACTTCCAGGAGGATATCCTGAGATGCATGCCAGGGAACTTAGTGATAATCGCAGGATGCTCGAGGACATTCGCAAAAAACTAGAAGACGGGATGCCTTGTCTTGCTGAATCTGGTGGCTTCATGTACCTCCATGAGAATCTGGAGTGTGGGGACGATACGTTATGGCCGATGGTCGGATACATAAAAGGAAAATGTTTCGATAATGGCAAGCTCACCCGTTTCGGATATGTTACCCTCACTCCTGAACAGGATCAGTTGCTTCCTACTGGAAGTTCCATCAAAGGACATGAGTTCCATTACTGGGACAGTGATAACAATGGAGTGGATTGGTGCGCGGAGAAGACCTCTGGCAGAAAATACAGATGCATCCACGGCTCAGGTTCGTTGATGGTGGGCTTCCCTCATATATTCTATTATTCCAATCCTGACCTGCCTTATTCATTCCTTGATGCTTGTGTCAGTTACAGGGACGACTGAGGCGATCTCATCCAGCATATCCCTGAACGTGGCGTCCTTGGGGATGATGTCTGGTTCCCTTCCGAGCGAACGCAACGCATCTGCCGTGGGGTGACCTATCGCGGCTACCTTCAGATCGGCCATAAGCTCGTTCGTCCCCTCCTCGCCCACCTGCCTGTTCATATGAGAATAGAATATTCTAGCAGATTTGGGACTAGTGAATGCCATAACGTCCAGATATCTGCCTTTTATCGCAGTTATCAAATGTAGAAGGAGGGTGTTCATTCCGATGTCCTCTAATTTGTAGGTGGCGATACTTTCTACATTGGCCCCGGCCGCCGTCAGCCCTTCGTAAAGTATCTCGCTGCCGCTGTCAGACCTCATCAGAAGTACCGTCTTATCCTTCACATTATCCTTCATCATCTCCACTATCCCGGAGGATGAGTATTCCTTGGGAATCTCGTCGACGGATAGACCTGCGGATTTCAATGCCTTCCCTGTGCTGGGACCTATAGATATTATCTTGACGTCCTTGAATAACGGGACGAACTCGTCCCCATATTCCCTCTGGCATTGTTCGACGGAGGTTATCGACCCGAATACGGCTATGGTCGCCTCGCCGGAGGTCATAAGCTCCTTGGCCCTCTCGAACTCCGATCTGTCCCCTTCTATTATCTTCATCGATGGGGCGGCGAAAACCTTGAACCCCATCTCCTTTGCCTCATTGGTGGATTCCTTCAATCTCTCAACAGGTCTTGTGAAGCCTAAAGACGTCATTGTAGATCACCTAGTTTCTCCCGTATGGAAGCAACGCTTCCTATGATCATGATTCCCGGCGGTTCCATCTTCTTATCCTTGATTGTGGCCGCGAGTTTGGATACCGTCGTAAGTTCCACTTGCTGTTCCGGCGTTGAACCGTTCGTGATTATGGCCGCGGGCGTATCGGTGGGCATTCCTCCCTCAACGAGTCCCTCTGATATTGATTTGGCGTTTCCGAGGCCCATCATGACGACTATGGTGCCATGGCTTTCAGCCAGGGCCTTCCAGTCTATTCTATCCTCGGTACGGTCCGCCTTCTCGTGGCCTGTTACGAAGGTCACCATCGAGGCGTGATCCCTGTGGGTCACAGGTATCCCGGCAAGTTCCGGGACCGATATGGACGATGATACTCCTGGTACGACTCGTACGTCGACGCCTGCGTCACGGAGTTCCTCCGCCTCTTCCGCCCCACGTCCGAACATGAAGGGGTCTCCTCCTTTCAACCTGATGACCATCTTTCCCTCCTTGGCGTATTTGACAAGGAGTTCGTTAGTCTCCCACTGTTTTAGGCGATGGTTGCCGCCACGCTTACCTGCGTCGACAAGTTCCGCGTCATCCCTACATAATTTCAGGAAGTCAGGATTTGCCAATGCGTCATAGAGGACGACGTCGGCCTGTTCTAGCAGTTGCTTTCCTCTTATGGTTAATAATCCCGGATCTCCAGGTCCCGCTCCCACAAGGTATACGATTCCACTCATTGTTTCAACCTCAGGGTTTTACCTGTGAGATAATCCGCGATGTCCAGCATCTCATCGAGTATGTAGTATTCGGGAATCCATGTGTCGACCCATATCGGCTCAGGGGTGTATGTGAACGATACTGCACGGACGTGTACTTCATCCCCTATGTGTTTGGCGTTTATACCGACCGGCGATGAGCATCCTGCGCCCATCAGCTTCATTATCCCGCGCTCCGCACCGGTCTCTAGCCTCGCGGAGTGGTCGTTTATCTTAATCAGTTTGTCTATGGTATCTTGATCGTCGTCCCTACATTCGATGGCGATGGTGCCTTGGGCCGCCGCCGGTATGAAAACCTCCGGGTCGAGCGTATCATAGGGACGTTCGATCCCCATCCTCTCAAGGCCTGCCTTGGCGAGTATTATCCCGTCGTATTCATTCCTGTCAAGTTTCGAGAGTCTGGTGTGTATGTTCCCTCTTATGGATTTTATCTCCAGGTCGGGTCTGATATATTCAAGGATATGTTGCCTTCTTACAGAGGACGTTCCTACCACCGCACCTTCAGGGAGTTCATCCAGAGGGCACGGGAGTATGATGTCTTCTGGGCTGTCCCTTTCCAGGACCGCGCCTATCTTCAATCCTTTCGTCAATGTTATGGGGATATCCTTCAGAGAGTTCACCGAGACATCTATCTCCCTGTTCAGGAGAGCGTCGTCCAACTCCCTTACGAATGCACCTATGACGCTCATCCCACTGAGAGGCATCTGCAGATCCTTATCACCTAAGGACTTGATCCCTATTACCTCGCACTCTAAGCCTTCACACATACTTTGCAGTTTTTCGATGAATATCTCCGTTTGTTTCATCGCGAGCTTGCTTTCCCTTGTGCCTACTATCATGACATCTCCTCCTTGACGAATGAGTCAAAGGTCTCTCCCGTACGGGATATCTCCTCGTCGGTGTGAGCTGTGGATACGAACCAAGACTCCAATGCGGAAGGTGCCAAATATATTCCTTTATCAAGCATATGTTTGAACAGCCTACCGAACATCTCACGGTCGGTATTGGATGTGTCCATTGCGTTCTTTACAGGGTCGACGCCAAAGAATACGGACATCATGGAACCAACACCATTCACGCAGCCTTTCATCTTTCTGTCCTCTAAGGAATCCGCCAGGGATCTCCTTAATTTTTCTGACCTTTTGTTGAGTTCATCGTAACGTCCCGACATGTATTCTATCTGAGCGATTCCAGCTGCGGCGGAGATTGGGTTTCCTGCGTATGTCCCTGCGGCGTAGACCTTTCCCATCGGGGCGACGTTTTCCATGATCTCACGCCTACCCATGAAGGCGGAGCCTGGGAAACCTCCTCCCATGACCTTTGCGCAGGTTGTCATGTCCGGGATTATGTTGTAATATTCCTGAGCTCCCCCTGCGGATAATCTGAACCCGGATATTACCTCGTCAAAAATTAGTACCGTGTCCGTCTCCTTCGTAAGCTTTCGTACATCCTCAAGATATCCTTTTTCCGGAAGTACGACGCCTGTGTTTCCCAGTACCGGCTCCATGATCAAACATGCCGGCTTCTCGGCCTCGATCACTTCCGTGAGGGATTCCATGTCGTTATATTCGGCGACGAAGGTGTTCTTCACCAAATCATTTGGTATCCCCAGTGAACCGGGTTTTGTCCTGTATCCCGAATCCCTGTTGACTAAGACCTGGTCGTGGGCTCCGTGATAACCGCCGTTCATCATCACAATACCGTCGCGTCCGGTGAATCCCCGAGCAACACGTATAGCATGCATGGTGGCCTCTGAGCCGGAACATGCCAGCCTCACCATCTCTGCGGATGGAACCTTCTCTGATATCAGCTCTATGAGCTTTAGTTCAATCTCGGAGGGTGCACCGTATAGCGTTCCCTTCGACATCTGTTTCTTTACCAGGTTCAGAACCTCATCACATGCATGACCGGCAATCATCGGACCGTAGGACAGGCAGTAATCGAGGTATTCATTTCCGTCCACATCGCGTATACGACTTCCTTTAGCGCCCTCTATGAACAGAGGGTTGGGCTTGAACGCCCTTACCGGGCTTGATACCCCACCGGGAGTCTTCTTCAATGCCCTTCCATATAAATTTGATGATTGTGTCATAATGTCAGCTTCCTAGCGGCTTCCTCCGCATAATATGTGATGATGATGTTTGCGCCTGCACGCTTGATGCCTAGTAGGGATTCCATCATCACTCCCTCCTCGTCTATCCACCCATTCCTTGAGGCGGCCTTGATCATGGCGTATTCACCTGATACCTGATAGGCTGCAAGGGGATGGTCGAACATGTTGGCCGCGTCACGTATGACGTCGAGATAGGGTCCGGCCGGTTTGACCATGATCATGTCCGCGCCCTCGGCGATGTCCAGTTCTATCTCTCTGATTGCCTCCTTGCGGTTACCGCGTTGCATCTGGTATCCCGCACGGTCCCCTGAACCAGGGGATGAACATGCTATGTCCCTGAAGGGTCCGTAATATGAACTGAAGAACTTGGCGCTGTACGCCATTATCGGTATCTCCTTGAAGTTCGCATCATCCAAGGCCTGTCTGATGACGGATATCTGCCCATCCATCATTCCGCTGGGCGCTATTATGTCAGCTCCAGCGATCGCCTGGGAGACAGCGGTCTCGGCGTATAATTCAATAGTCTCATCGTTCCTGACCCATCCATTCTCGTCAAGTAAACCGCAATGTCCATGATCGGTGTATTCGCATAGGCATAGATCGGAGATAACAAGGATGTCGGAGTTCTCCTTGAGACCGGATATCGCCTTCTGAACCACTCCATCCTTTGCGAACGCACCACTGCCTACCGCATCCTTGTGCTCGGGTATACCGAACACCAGCACAGAGTTCACACCGGAATCCTGTATCCCGTTTGCTATACCGTCGTACCCACAGAGCGGGAACGTCTTGACTCCCGGCATGGATTCGGTGACCTTAAGCTCGGATATCCCCTCGTCGAAGAATATCGGTAGAACAAACTCATCCGGATGTAACCTTGTTTCTGCAGTGAGGTCTCGCATCCTCTTGTTCCTTCTCAACCTTCTCATGCGTACATTTAGATTCATCTTCTTCGACTCCGAATAATTTGGCCGTAATCTTACAGACGTCCTTACGGCCGTTCCTTGACGCCTTCCTTAGGTTGCAATAGACCTCGGCAGTTATTTTATTGACTAATGCTCTGGACATGTCATCCATCACTTTCTCATGGTCTGTGTATTTTGATCTCGATATCGCTGTTTGTAGTTCTGTTTCCCGTATATCGGAGAACTTCAGGCATATATTTCGTATGACCTCGTCCGCATCCCTTTCCCTGCGTTCGCGGTCTATCCTCTTTAGCTCTTGTTCCAGGATCTTCTCCGCCTGATGGACCTCATCCCTACGTTTGTTGGCATTCTCCATCGCGATGCGTTCCAGGGAATCCATCGTGTCGAGCTCCACGTTGGGTATCTCCGTGACGTCTTCTGTAACGTTCCTTGGAAGGGATACGTCGATCAGCAGGAGCTTCTTGTCGGGACGGTTTTTCATAAGTTCCAAGATGTGCTCATGTCTGACGACCGGATGTGGTGCTGATGTGGCTACGAGAACGAGGTCGCTGAACTCCATCGCGTCAATCCTTCTACTCATAGGTATCGCGACACCGCCCAAAGCTGCCGCGAGCTCCTGTGCCCTTTCGAAGGTTCTGTTGGAAACGAAGACGGTGTTCGGGTTCTTCCCTAGAAGGTTCTTGGCGATGACCGTGGCGGTATCACCGGCACCTAGGATCGTTATGTTCTTGCCGTCGAGGGTCCCGAGCTTCCGTGTCGCAAGTTCCACGGCGGCGGAACCTACTGAGACCGCCCCCTTGTTCAGCGCGGTCTCCGACCGTACTCTTTTCCCTACTGATAAGGCACGGTTGAATAGATGCGATAATATCTTACCGACGCTACCTTCCTCCCTTGCCTTGATATACGAGGTTCTGACCTGATGCTGAATCTCATTCTCCCCCACAATGAGGGAATCCAATCCGCAGACCACCCTGAATAGATGGCTTATGCTTGCGGAATCCTCTAAGATGTAGGTTATTTTTCTTGTATCATATGGAAAAAGATCCTTGATCAGCTTGGTGAAGGCCTCATGGACCTTTTCATTGTCATCGGTCGCGGTGTAGATCTCGAACCTGTTGCAGGTGTTGATTATGACGTATTCCTTAATGGATAATACTCCAGGGACTATCTCGTTGACGCCCTCTCCGAGCTTGGGTATGATGTCATGAAGACATTTCGTACCGTCGGCGGATTCGTGGGTGGCATGCATGCTCACTATCACTTGAATCCCGCCTCCCGTCTTGCCTTCTCGACAGCTTCTTCTTGATTTCCGGAACGCAGCATATCCCAAATCCTTTCATCGTTGATTATCCTCGCCATAGCCTCCGCACGCTCTGGTTGCGTTGGGATATTTTCCATGATTTCCGCCCTCAGCTTGACCAGTAACTCGAGCATGGACTCGTAGGATTCGTCCAGATAGTCATCTATCCTGTCTATTATGTATGGGGGGAATGCTGGCGCACGTCCTTCGGATGAAACTGTGATAGTAAATCCTCCTCTGCGTAGAGTGGACGGTATGAGTAGATCACCGCCTCCATGTGCACAGTTCACTGGAATCCCTTTCTCCTTGGCTATGTCCCTGATCTTCCAATTGAGCTGTTTGGAACTTGTAGAAGCTAGAATGATGTCGGCATCTTCCATGAAATCCCCTGCGTTGGATTCGGTGACGACTGCTATAGTGGTGCTTTCCGCAAGTCCCTCTATCTCTGGTAGTATGTCCTCTGCCACCACGTACAGTCTGAAGCCTTCGAAATGCCTGCATTTCCTAAGGGCTACCTTTCCTCCGCCGAACACGATAACTTTCCTGTCGGCTGGAGCGAGGAAAATAGGAGCCATTCTAATATTATCCGACATCGAATCGAGGAAAGCGTTACTCCTATTCAATAATTGGGATATGTGTCCAACTCTTGTATAGTGTTACTCGTCTCACCTAGGTCAGATCATACCTTGTCCAAGGCCTGCTTCAAATCTGCGAATATGTCCTCTATGTGCTCACAACCTATGGAAAGACGTATGGTCGTACCTTTGATGCCCTGTTCCAATAGTCCATTCTCCGATAACTGGGAGTGCGTTGTTCCAGCGGGATGGATTACCAGGGATTTCACATCGGCAACGTTTGCAAGCAGGGAGAACAACTCGAGACTGTCCGCGAACCTCTTCGCGTCCTCCTTCCCCCCCTTTACGTCGAATGTGAATATCGATCCAGCCCCGTTAGGGAAATATCTGTTGTAAAGTTCATTGTCCTTGTTGTCTGAAAGCATCGGGTGGTTGACTTTATCCACCTTTGGATGATTGTTCAGGAATTCCACGACCTTCTTAGTATTCTCCACCTGCCTTTCGACCCTTAGTGACAGCGTCTCCGTACCCTGTAATAACATGAAGGCATTGACCGGGGAGATGCATGCTCCCGTGTCCCTGAGAAGGATCGCCCTCATCCTTGTACAGAAGGGCGCTTCAGGTGCATCGTAGGCAAATCTCATGCCATGGTATCCGGGATCCGGTTCTGAGAGTGTGGGGAACTTACCGCTTGTATAATCGAACTTACCGGATTCTATTACCACGCCTCCTAGAACGGTCCCGTGTCCTCCTATGAACTTGGTTGCACTCTCGACGACTATGTCCGCTCCGTGCTCCAGCGGTCTGAAGAGATAGGGCGTGGCGAAGGTGTTGTCGACGACCAGTGGTATCCCGTGCTTGTGTGCAACCTTCCCTAATGCCTCTATGTCAATCAGATTCGCGTTGGGGTTACCGATGGTCTCGACGAATATGCACTTGGTCCTGTCGTCTATCGCATCGTCGAACCTCTTGAGGTGACCCTCGGTCGTGGGGTCTACGAACTTCGCGGTGATGCCCGTGCGAGGCATGGTATTGGCAAAATAATTGTAGGTACCTCCGTAAAGGGTTGTTGCGGATACTATATTATCGCCTGTAGATGCCAGGTTCTGTATGGTGTACATTATCGCCGCGGCACCGGAGGATACAGCTAACGCCGCACTACCTCCCTCCATCGTGGCCATCCTCTTTTCGAAAGCGGCTTGCGTATCGTTTGTGAGACGACCGTATATGTTGCCTGGTTTCCTGAGCATGAATGTTTCCGCCGCGTCGTCGCAATTATCGAAGACATACGATGTGGTGAGATAGATCGGCACCGCCCTTGCCTTTGTTGTCGGGTCCGGCTGTTCCTGCCCGGCATGAAGCTGCAGTGTCTCGAACCTCATTCCCTTTTTGTTCCCGGGGCCTCCGGGTATGTTGTTATCGTCTTTTGATGTCATGCTGTCACCCTACGGAATCCGTATATGTACTAGAGGAACGAAATACTTAAATTCAGCCATCTAACCGTCTGTCACCGAAGGGCATGGCGATGCCGATGGATTTTAGATAGAACGAATCGTTGTGGTAACGCCCGCGTGGCTTCTTCCCACCATAGGTTATGGCCGTATGTGGACACATGTTGATGCAGCCCATGCAAAGGCTACAGGTATCCTTCTCCCATGCGGCGTTCCGCCCGTATACCTTTATCACACGTTCTGGGCAAAGCCTTTCGCAGAAGCCGCAACCAATGCAGTCGTCCGTGGATTCGAACAGTTCTGTGTTACAAGCCTCCTCGTACTCCTTCCTCAGCCTTTCCTTGTCTTGGTGCTTGAATTCACCCACATGAGCACGTATCGCACCGGTCCTTCTGGCGATTATGTCCTCGATTATCGCCCCAAGTTCGGTCTCGGCCTTCTCCAGTTTATTCTCTACAGTGTACGTGTCCTCGGGCTCCATGTCGATGAGTGCGTTGTTCGGCATCACGACGGTGAAGTATGCATCTAGGTGAAGTCCAGATTTCTCAAGTGCACTTGCTAGGTCTTCAGGGGCGAACCTGCATCCCGACCCACAGGTCATGACCGCATAGAGATAATGCTGACCGTTGTTTTTGACCTTCATTTCGAGGACGAATTCCTTGACCGCCTTCGGTATTGTCCCGTAATATACGGGGAAGACAAAACCTATAGGTTCGTTGAAATTAAGATTCAAGGTGTAATTCCTGTACGTGACTCTGCGGCCTATGTCCGCTATCTCGCCTCCGATGACCTCCTGGATTGTCTTGCTTGCGGAATATGAATTGCCGGTGCCGGAGTAGCAAAGTAACATTACCATCAAATCGCGATGTCATGTATTAAAGATACTGACTTTTCGGTTAGGAAACGCCGATACTTCAGTTTTGATTGGGATGCGTGATTTCATCCCGTGATCTCTCAAAATAGGAGTTCAAGGCCTTTGCGTGTGGCCCTGTATCTCTGGTTCTTACTGGTGGGCTTTACCTCGGTCCTTTCCACAAACCCGTCCTCGATGGCAGGCTCCACATAATTGCTCATGAACGTTGGCCTATGCCTCATCTCGAGGCGTTCCATCAACTCCCTGGCAGGGACCTCTTCGTCGCCTACAACCGTCAACAGCGAGATTATACGGAACTCGCGGATTCTGGATTCACGATCCCTGATGTCATATGTCCCGAACATATCCTTTTCTAGCGCCTTATGGACGTATGTCGATGTTTCCGCGAAGGTCTCATCCGCAGTTTCGAACTCTGGGGACGATTTAGTGGTCGTAAAGGTAACCGAGAAATCATTTTCGGTTGCAACGATATCTGGTTCCTGGATTCCTAACCGCCTGCATTCGGCCTTCATATGGGGTATCCCTGCTCCCATGATATTCATCTTACCGGCCCTTACGAAGATATCCGAGACTGTGGGGTTCGCTGGTCTCGAGAAACCCTCAAGGCCTGTCTCAAGGCTCTTTTTGCTGACACCTCCCGGATTTGTTATGGAGATGCTGTTCTCACTGACTCTTATTCGTATTGGGTCCCCTATCATGTAGTCCTTGTGCGCCACAGCGTTGATTATCGCTTCTTCCAACGCCTCGACTGGATATACCCCCTCTCTGATGTATTTGGAACGGAGGATCTCCATGGCCTTCATGGGCTGAAGGAATGCCGGACCTGAGGCCTCGTCCATGTCCTCCATCTTGCCGGATGATGCATACCGGCCTATCTTTATATTTGGGGCTACGAAGAAGCGCGAGGGATCCTTGTGGAACATGACGACTGCGGATCCTTTCATAAGATCCTTTTGGGTGAGATTCATGTTCCTCAGCAGTTCGACATTGTCGACATTGTCTGGTGTATTGGATAGTTCTTTGAATCTGTTAAGTGCGACATCGTCGAGGTCAGAGAATATCGCTCCCGGTACAAGAAGGCCCAATCTGGCCCTGCGATCCCTTAACAATATGAACTTTTCCAGCTCATCGCCCGTGAGCTCTCGGTCCTCCTTCCCTATTCGTCTGTAATAGGCTCCTTTAAGACTGACAGGGTCCGGGTTGGGCTTGACGTCTATCACTATGTAGGTCCGTCCTTTGTTCTCGGCGGGCCTGACGTTAGGGTATATGTCCAAGGTCTCCGAGATATCGTTGTATATTCTTGTAGCTAGATCTCTAGCCTCCTCGGGCAAGAAGGAATCTGCCTTTCCTATGGATAATCTCCCTCCGTAGGAATTGGAGAAAGCGCAAACTATGCGCAGGTGTTTCTTCCTCCATTGTTTTTTATTATCCGAGGTCTGATCAACCATATGGTTATAGAAACAATGTTAAATGATTAATTCTTTGTTATGATTATCATATGAATCGCACCGTTAGTGTGAGATTTTTTTGAATAGGTATCACTTATTTGCAATGAAGCATACCCAATTCTTCTCTGGAAGTGTCGTATATTCGACCTTGAATCCCGCGTCGATAAGAATTGAAAGCAATTCTTCGTTGTCTATCAACTTCAACCCCGTCCTGTCGGCTACCTTCTTGTTCCTTTCCTCGAAATTGGGATGGGGGTATTGTTCTGAGATCACCATCAGGATTCCATTTGGCCTTAGTACCCTGTATATCTCCCTGAAGGCTGTCACGGGGTCGGTCCAGAAGAAGTAGGTCTCGAAGGCAGATACAAGATCGAACGTCTTATCCGGGTATGGTAATTCCTCGGCGGGTGCCTGGTCCACACGGCACAGACCGCTACTTACCTTGTCCTTGTTATAATTGAGGGCGAACCTCACGCTCTCCTCGGATATGTCCACGCCCGTGAGATGTGCCTTTGGGAACTTGTCTCCTAGCATCTTCATCTGCATACCGCCGCCGCAACCTACGTCGAGTATCCCCTCCGGCCGCATCTCCGGCAAAAGGGACATCGCCCATTCGCTGAGCTCCTTGTGTTGGAGATTCATATTTTCGAGAGTTTTTCGTCCTTCCTCCCCCTTAGGGTCACCAAAGCGAAAATAGTCCTGCGGTTTCTTTTCCATAGCCGATTATAGGAGTTAAGGGAGATATATTGTTTTCAGCGGAAATGAGAGGGTGAAAATGTATGCTCAACAGTGAAAACAACAGTCACGATTTTAAACAAGTTCGTGTATTTGTCGCCCGAGGTTATCAAGATGGTATCCATTAAGGAATCCGAATGCACCGCTTGCGGTGCATGTGCGGACGTTTGTCCCGAAGACGCGATCACCGTTGACGAAGTGGCCGTTATCGATGCAGATAAATGCATTGAGTGCGGACTCTGCGTAGATGAGTGTCCTGTCGGCGCAATCGAGGAATGAACGTCTCAATAAACCATTTACCTTTTTATTCTATATCAATTACATTGAATTTTAATTTAGAAATTTTTGTAGCAACTTATACCGAAGAAATAAGATATGATTCGTATTAGGCCTTTATCAGATGACGGTCTGGACGTCCTGTTATGATTCTTTATTTCTTTATGGGTTTAAAGTTCGTCCTGTGGCTAGAGTGATCTTTGAAATGACACTGTTTTGACATTGGTCATTTTTATGACAAATATTTCTAAGATTCCTCTATCGATTCCGATGCATACTTCACGTTGTTTTGAAGGACGAAATGCCTTCTTTGATTCTAAGAAATCTCTCCGAATAGCTGTAAAGTAGAAAGAAATTTTTTTGCTTTTACGTTTGAAAACCGCTTGTGATGTGCATCATTAACACATCTAATTAAAAATATAAAAACGAAGATTTAACTGATTTATGTTTTATCTGAAATGATTCCATCTACACTGATATTCCCTGTGAATCTTAAAACATCGACCGGATAAATCTTCAGGTAAATGAGCGTCAGACGTTAAGGCTGTAATAAAAAAAGAGAAGGGGGGTCGCCCCCTCTTGTTTCTGGACTTACTGTATCCTGTGTGATCTCTTCTGTAACCACTTGGGCCCGATCCAGTTCCACTTACCAAGCAGGTGCATTACAGCCGGCACCAGGTACATACGTACCAACAGTGCATCAATCAAGATAGCGACACAAAGCGCGAACCCGAACTCCTGCATCATGGGCATCGATGAGAGCATCAGCGTTCCAAACGCCCCGCCCATTATCAGACCGCATATCGTAATGACCGAACCAGTCTGTATGACGGCATTGTTGATGGCGGTGTCGTTGTCCATGCCGTGATACATCGCGTTCTCCTTGATACGGGTCGTGAGAAGGATGTCGTAATCCATTCCTAACCCTAGACACACGACGAACACTATCATCGGGACTATCCACACCACGTCTATTCCAAGTATGCTGGTGAACAGTATGTGTGTCAATGCTATGGTCCATACCACGCTCATCATGATGGTAATCACCGAACGTATCGGTATCGTGTATGACTTCATGACGAAGAACAGCAACAGCAAAATCAGCACTATGACAACCAGACCTATGTACTGGAACTCGTCACTCACCGACTCGGATAGGTCGTAGGTTACAGCTGGTATACCCGTTAACCATGTGGTGACGATTGAGTTCTGCTCCGCAGCAAAGGCATCGACAATCCCGTTTATCTCCGCGATGGAATCCATGGATCTTATCGATGTGGCTGAGGATTCGGTTATGACGGTGATCTTAGCGAAATTGAGTCCTGTCGCTCCTGCCGCCCCTCCGAGGATGCCTCCCATGTAGTTGATGCTGTAATCCATGACGGTCGCAGTATAATCCACCTGCATGACATTTAGATCCAACGAGGGCATGCTGGCTACGTTTTCAAATATATAATTTTCAAGGCCATCAGAAGAGCCGGAGGTCATCATTGTGTTCATGACGTCTAACAGATCCATATCCAGACCCATTCCCTGAAGAGTCCCGATAGCGTACATCATCGACTCGGAAGGCATCTTGGTGAGCGTCAGGCCTGCTACCGCATGAGCTTTGACTGTGGGGTAATCTATGAACAAATCCTCCATACCAGGATGCATCTGCATCAATACCTGAAGTTCTTGCTCGGCCGCTACCACCATTTCAGACCATTTGACGATACTGGTGGATGATGCTATGTTTTCCTTATCCCCAATACTGGAGGTGAGTGTATTTAGTTCATCTAGATTGCCATTAACTTCCCAGGTTAATGTACCAGGTATTATGCCGGCCTCTGTTATAGTGGCCAGCGACTCATCGTATTCGATTAATATGTAGTTCGGCTGCAGGTATCCGCCACCGAGGTGTCCCTCGATCTCCTTGAATCCCTCATACGATTCGCCGGTACTGAGAGTGCTTGCGAAGTCATACGAGGTCTCTGCCGTGGCCATGACGTATACGGCAGGAGCGGTCACTAATACAGCCGCGATAGCGATCGCCTTGGCATGCTTCTGGCTGAACCTCGCTGATTTGTGGAAGTAACTGGATCCCATACGGGATATCTTTCCGTACCAACCCTTCATGGCCTCACTGCCCTTTTTGAAGGTCTCCACGGTCGAGGGCCAGAACAACTTGTGTCCCCAGATGGACAGTAGGGATGTCACCAAAGTGAGGGCGGCTATCAAGGCCACCAATATGCCTACGGCCAAAACGATTCCCATCGTACTAATCATAGGGACTGAGAATAATGAAATTGAACCGAATCCGATTATTACCGTTGCGCCGGAAATAGCAATAGATTCGCCGGCCCATACTATGGAGTTGCGCAAGGCCTTTTCGTGAGTGCCTCCCTCCCTACGTTCTTCCCTGTATCTTGCAAGTATGAAGATACAGTAATCACATCCTGCGCCCATCATGGTGACTAGGATCATCATGCTTGTGATGAAGAATATGTCCATGAACGAACTCATGATGAACACCAGTGCTAGTGTCACCCCGTAGGCAACTCCTATCGCCATGGGGGGCGTGGCGGCGGATATCAGGGACCTGAAGAACAGGCCTATGAGAATCAGGATAAGTAGTATGGTCACCGGCTCTATCATCGAAAGGTCGGATATCACGCCGGCCTCCATATCATGGTTGATGGCGTTGTTGCCAGTAACATAGGTCTTGATGTCGATTAATCCTTCTTCATTATATTCAGAAAGGACCCCGGAGATGAAGTTTCTAAGCTCGGTCGTATCTTTGGCGGCGCCATCAAAACCAGGATCGTATATTACGGTCGCAGCCGCAAGGGATTTCGTGGACCCTGCGGTCTGACCGGGGAGTGGCATATATGATATATCTGAAATCTTTTTTTGTCCTCCGGCGAACGTGTAATTATCCAGTTCCGCCTGTAACATGCCTATGAACTTCTTGAATTCCTTGTCCGCGACATCAGCGGATGCGTTGGATTTCAAGATCAGCATTGGGCTGTCTGATGCAGAGAACTCAGACTTGTAAAAATTATCTTCAATGATGCTGAGTCCGATAACGGATTCGGACTCCTCGACAGCTACATCCTGCACGTCATATTTCAGAACTTCACCGGAGTGTATAGCCAAGGGGACGGCACATAATAACACTACTATCCAAGCCAAAATTATCTGCTTGGGATATTTCTGTACCGTATTCGCCAGCTTGTCAAATAACATTCATATCGAAAGAAAGAGTATGATGTTAGATATAAAGATTGTCAAAATCGTAACATTGAAAATATTACTTCGATGAATCGCTTGCATTTTATCCTAAACCGACCATCATCCCTTTATGAAAAGGATCTCAAAGGGGATCATGGGGACGGAGCAGAGCAAAAGCGTGAACCGGATAGGTTGCGGCCTTGAGCCGGATATGGGCGGATTGACCGCATTATCCACCTATCTAAGTACTGGGCTGGAGAAGCCCCAGGAACGTAGCACGATCTTCGTCAAAGCCGTGAACACAGACCTCCCTAAGCCCTGGGAGGACGAATCCGTATACAAACTTCTGAGCGTACTTGAAATGGAGGCTAAGACCGCCATATCCCAGAACCCGTTCTGCAGACACGTATCTTCTTGGAACGGTACCGTGTGGGCCGCGTTCATAGATAACAAACCAGAAGATACCGATACCATCTACAACACGGCGGTGGCGGTAAACTCCGCAGTGATGGTCATCAACCGTTTCGCGGAGAAATATGGATATCCGATACTCAAGGTGGGTGTAGGGTTGTCTTATGGGAATGTCAGATTGACGCAGGCCTCTAAGAAGCTCATGACATCCACAGAGATGTGGGTCGGAGAGGGTATAAACTCCGCGGAGAAGGTCGCAGGGGTTGCCTGTGCCGAAGGTGACATCGGATGGGAGATCTGTACCGATGAATCATTCTTCAGCAGACTTCCCGAGGAACGCAGGACGAGAAGCTTCACGGACATGAGGTCCTCGAAGGTGTCGGCGGCCATGTTGGAAGAATATGAAGAGATTGTATAATCAGAAACTACTTTATCGATTATACACATGATTGGAACCAATGATAGATGAAAACGCAATCAAAGCCGCACAGGAACAATACGGCAGACTTCTAAGGAATCAACTAGAGAGGGTCGAGGGTCTAAAGAAAGAGGGGGACTGGTTGGACTTCGATGGTCTCGACAAGCTCATCATCGGCGTATGCGGAGGAGACGGTATTGGTCCGTACATCTGCGCATCCGCACAGAAGGTCATGGAATTCCTCTTAGAGGATAGGATCAAGACCGGTAAGGTGGAAATCCGTCAAATCGATGGATTGACCATCGAGCGCAGGGTGGAGGTCATGAAGGCCATACCCGACGACACCCTCGAAGAACTCAAGAAGTGCCATGTCATACTCAAGGGTCCGACCACCACGCCCAAGAAGGGCGACCCGTGGCCGAACATCGAGAGCGCCAATGTGGCCATGAGGAAGGAATTGGACCTTTTCGCCAATGTCAGGCCGGTATCCGTTCCGGAACTCGGCATAGACTGGACGTTCTACAGGGAGAACACCGAGGGAAGTTACGCTTTGGGAAGCGAAGGTATGCATGTCACCGAAGACCTCGCCATGGATTTCTGCGTCGCGACCACACAAGGCACCGAGCGCATCATCAGGGCGGGTTTCGATTTCGCACAGAAGAACAACAAAGGTTACGTCTCGATCATAACCAAGGCCAACGTCGTGAAGGCCACCGACGGTATGTTCCTGGACATTGCCGAGGAGGTTGCCAAGGATTATCCTGACATCAAATGGGACGATTGGTTCATTGACATCATGACTGCCAAGCTCATCGACCCATCGAGGATGAGCGATTTCCGCGTCATGGTCCTCCCCAACCTATACGGCGACATCCTCACGGACGAAGCCGCACAGATACAGGGTGGAGTGGGTACGGCGGGAAGCGCCAACCTCGGTAAGAGGTACTCCATGTTCGAGGCCATACACGGATCCGCGCCTAGGATGGTGTCCGAGGGACGCGGTCATTTCGCGGACCCCAGCAGCATGATTAAGGCCGTCGCCCTCATGATGAACCATATTGGCGAAGTTGAAAAGGGCGATAAACTCTCCAAGGCTCTCGATGTATGCACACAGTTCGAGAAGAGACTCGTCATGACCGGAAGAGATACCGGTGCAACTGGCGACGAGTTCGCAGAATATGTGATGGAGACCCTCCAGAGACCTGACCTCGAAAAGGTTTGGCAGGGTTACATCGATAAGGCAAAGGCTTGAAAAAGGCCCAATCAAACTTCTTTCAAACATCTTAATTCGTCAATTAACGTAATAGGTCACCGTCGATTTTATAAATAATGTGTGAAATTAATGTTTTCGATGACGAATGATAAAATCGCCAACCCCGGCGCATTAGGACTCACTGCGTTCGGGATGACGACCTTGCTGGTCATGTTCTACGACTTCAGACAGATCGAGGTGGAATATCTTGCCATGGGCATGATGATATTCATCGGCGGTCTGTTGCAATTGATCGTAGGAGTCATGGAATACCGTGACGGAAACACATTCGGTACCGTCGCGTTCTCCTCGTACGGAGCGTTCTGGATGTCATTCGCGTTCATGAACTTCTTCAATACGGGAGGCCTTGTCGCAGAAGCCAAGGGGATGTACTTCTTCGTATGGTTCCTGCTGACGTTTATGCTGTTCTTCGGAACACTGAGGACCACAAGGGCGCTACAGGCCGTCTTCGGACTCCTTACGATAGTGTTCCTAGGGCTCTCGATAGGTTCCTTCCTCGGTAACTCAGACATAATAGTCGGAACCGCTGCCATCGGCATGGTGCTTGGTGTTGTCGCCATATACACCGGCCTCGCACAGGTGATCAACGAGGCGAACGGGAAGGTCGTACTCCCACTGTTCCCAGTGTCTGAGGAGTGAACGTTCGGTGACCCGGTCCAAACCCTTTACCTTTTCATTTTGTTTTTCAAAGGGTTATTGATCCCTTTGGAACGGCGTATGAAATCTGTAAGTAGTCCTGATGATGGATTCGTATAGATTTTCTCGTGCATATGTAATTGCGATGAATCCATGGGCATAGTAACTTCTTAACAGGGTGACTTATTATTATATATTGAAAGGTGTTAGCGTTGATGATATATCTTAACGGAGTAAAGAGATAAATGGACGGGCACAAAAAAGACAGGGTAACACTGATTGCACTGGTCGTAGTGATAATATCATTATTCGGCGCAGGGCTGTATTCAGTTTACAGTCTCAACGATAACTCGTTAGATTTACGCGACCGTGAGGTGCGTCTTGTGGTGACCGGTTCCATGGACGGAGAGCCTACTGATTATCACATATCCACCATACCAGTCAACAGCCTCATAATGGTGCGTCATATGAATCAGGAAGAACTGAGCTCCATAGAGGTGGGTGATGTTATCGCATTCGACCGCGCCGGTAAGATGATCGTCCATCGTGTCATAGAAATCACCAGCGGAGGGGATTTCATAACCAAGGGGGATGCGAACAATTGGCCAGACGGCACGATTGATTCCTCGAGGGTTATCGGAAAAGTTGTGGGTTTATCGCCTATTGCCGGTAAATTGGTCTCCATGGCTAAAGAATGGTTCATTTGGGTCATAATGTTTATAATTCTTTTAATCGTTGTAGTATACAGCATAAGAGAGATAGTCAGAGTATATCGCCAGGATGATGACGAAGAGGGCGAGGAGAAAGATCATGACACACCACGATGAGAGGGATTCACGCAGAACTCGAATATTGGTTCCGATAGTCATATTGATTTTGTGTACGTCAGGTCTGTTTTGTATCGCGTATTCGGCAATGATAGGTAATGTTACCAATACAGGTAACGTGATTGCCACAGAGGGTATAGTCTCCGAACTTCTTAACGAGGATGACAGCATATTACAAGAGGGGGATTTCGCAAGAAATGCGAATGGAGGAGATGGTGCTACCAAGCTTTATTCCTCAACCCATACTTTAGACGGTGTTCGTTCGTACGTGATACCGAAACAAGACCTTGAACTCGGGGCTGCGAGACTTGTACTGGAGACCGAAGAGAATTCTGATATCGATTCGATAAGAATATCATATGAGGTCATCTGGAATAGTAGTAGTATAAACCCTGTGTCCGTATATGGAATGGAGATCAGGTTGGAATCCACAGAAGCGGGTATATCCCTCAAGGAGGGCGAAATCTCAACCCCCATACCTATAAATTCGGAAGGTTATCAGTTCTTCCTCAAGGGCCACATACCTTTGGAGAAGCCCATGGATGTCGATCTCAAGCCGATGGAATACACCATTAAGATTCATATTCACATATGATGTGAATTTTATGATTCTTTGAAAAAAGATTTTCATTATCTTACGTATTAACGTATACCTGCGAATGTGGCATTACTTTCATTCAACTCCATATAAAGAATGTGTATTAATCAAAGTTAGACGGAATGAGGCCTTTCGTCTTTATGTCTATGAGGCTTGAGGGATATGGTTATCTTCTAATTTCCATACTTAAACTACATTCCTAGATGTGTTGTTTAGAACCGTTTGATCGAGCTATTCGAGTACAATATACAATTCAATTCGATGAAGAGTTCAGGATCGAATAGCGTTTTTATGGGGTTTGTGTTGAAAAATATAAAATAATAATATACAATTCGTATTGTTAGGATAACAACGTTGATATACCAAATACGTATTTGTTCCATTAACAGAGTTACCACATGGTGTGATCTGTCATGGATAGGATGCTAAAGGATTGGTCTTCGTACCTATTCTGGTGCTAAAGTGGTCGCGCAATAAAGGTAACAACGGGAAAAGGACGTGTTTGAAATGACGAATAAATTTAAAGAAGGAAGGGAGAGCAAAAACAAGAAGCTCCTAGTCCCGGTATTGGCGCTGTTTCTTTGCGCCACGGCACTGATTGGAGTCGGTTATGCCGCTGTTGTAAGCTCAGTAAGCGTTACTGGAAATGATATCGGAGTTAGTCATGTGTATATTGACTTCGAAGCTAATACAGAAGGTACTTTCAGCTCGAGTGCAGACACTATTGATGCCGGCAGTCGTATAATAGATGGTGTGACATATTATGACCTTAATGAAACTGGTACCTACGTAATAGGTAAAGCCATACTCAAACTTGACGCTGCAGTTTACACAAC
>DATERX010000022.1:0-55658 GCA_035271165.1 Candidatus Methanomethylophilaceae archaeon | reverse complement strand
TGCGGATTCCATATAATCAAGGCGCAGAGTCTCATAGGGATTATCCCAATCCATCCATACACCTAGTTGTTTGAACTCCTCGGTCATACTTACGCGCAGTTCGGAGGCGAACTTCTGGCAGGTTTTTACAAACTTGTCTATGCCCACCTCCTGCTCTATCTGTTGCTTGGAGTGGACACCGATCTTCTTCTCGACCTGGACCTCAATCGGAAGGCCGTGCATATCGAAACCAGGTTGATCGCGGACGTTGAGACCGTTCATCCTCCAGTATCTGACGAGAATATCCTTGACGGTCTTGTTCATTGCCGTACCTAGGTGTATCTTACCTGTGGTGTAAGGAGGCCCGTCACAGAAATAGAACTTCTTTCCTTCGGACCTGTATTCCTTGGTCTTCTCGTATGCCTTGTTGTCTTTCCAGAACTTCTGGACACCCTTTTCAATCTCTGGTGCGTTATAATCTGCGCGGACCTGCTTTATCATCGCTTATCCTTCCATGCCAAGTTTATCTTCCCGGCGGTGCGCGTTGATACTCGCGCGCATATTTAACAATCACCCGCTGAAATAGTAATCTGACACATTCTTGCTATCAGTAAGGAAAATCAAAACTTAGAACCAGGAATCCAAAGTACGCTGGTTCCGTTTGGACCTATTCGTCTCCCTGCACCTATCGATGCGGTCCAATGCCCCCTCTACCCTAGCCTCTGAGAAATCATAGGATTTGAGCAGATCTACGACCGCCGCCCTATCGATATCCCCAGGACTTATGTCATAATCATCACAGACTGGTCCGTCGAGGAATATATCCCTTATCTCCTGGTATTCAGGTATCTCCTCACCGATATGGGACAGTACGTGCTCTATGTCTCCGTGGTCCTTGATAAGTTTCAGCCCCCTCTTGGGACCGATCCCTTTGATTCCAGGGTTAAAGTCGGTGCCCATCAGTATTGCAACGTCCACCAGTTGTTCTCTTGTGACCTCCAAGGCATTCAGGAATCCCTCCAAGTGTATCACTTCCGTCTTGACCTCACGGTAAAGATCCCTTCCTGGAACCTTGCGTCTCCCGGTCAACGTGACGTTCCTAACCAGTATCGGAGCACCGAAAAGCAATGAGTCGAAATCCTGGGAGGCAGATGCCCATACGTCGCCTTTGCTACACATATACGCACACTGAGCCTCCCCGTCACTGGGTGCATATATCACTGGAAGGCCTAGATACTCTAGAAGTTCTACAGAAGAGGAGGATATCTCAGACGTCATCCGAGAGGTCTGTTGGGCCTTTGAATAGGCCTTTTCGATATCCCCTTCCTCGATGGCCTCCTCCCACTCCACCTTTGCTTTCTCTCTTCTTTCACGGCGACCGTCCAAAGTATCCGTTTTGAGCTCATGGGGTTTCCCATCGAATACGAATGAGGGTTCTATCCCCGCCTCTATGAGGTTAGCCGTCCTGTATAATATCCCAGAGAGGTGTGACGTCACGCGTCCGCTCTTATCGGATAATGGACGTCCATCCGCCTGGCGTATACTGGAAAGGAATTGGTAGATCGTGTTATAGGCATCTATGGCGATGCTTTTTCCGTTGAGATCTGCAAGTTCGACACAGGTTGGTTCTGTCAGTCCAGTAAAATTAATTCCCATGGTCAAACCTCACGCATCAGGGCCGAAACCCTGCCATATCCCGATCTCCTCTTTCATATCGTCTAGACCGAACAGAGCGCTGCCCGCGACGAGCACATTCGCTCCCGCCCTCACACACTCCGCGCCGGTATCACGGTTTATGCCCCCATCCACGGAGATCTCCAACCTCGGGTTATGGGCATCCGCCCATTCCCTCACATAATGTATCTTCTCCATGCAGGAAGGGATGAATTTCTGTCCTCCGAACCCAGGATGTACGGTCATGATCAGGACAACGTCCGCAATATCCAGAAAATCATCTAGGACCTTCACGTCCGTCTCCGGGTTGATGGATATACCTGCCCTGACTCCAAGATCGGACATCATCCTCATGGCCTTCTTCGCGTCCCCCTCCGCCTCAGGATGGACGGTGAGGTAATCGGCACCAGCGTTAACGTAATCTGATATGTAACGTTCAGGCCTCTGTATCATAAGATGTACGTCAAAGGGTATGTCCACACAATTGCGTACAGCCTTGATTACAGCAGGGCCGATGGTAAGGTTGGGTACGAACATCCCGTCCATGACATCGACGTGGGCCCAATCTGCACCCGAGGCCTCGATTCTTTCCATCTCCTCCCCCAAACGGGAGAAATCCGCCGAAAGTATGGATGGCGCTACCTTTGTCATAATACACACATAATACATCGCGTCAATATAATTTACCCCCTGGAATTAAGTGAATAAATATATCAGTCCAAGGCTTTTAGGTAGAATATGGCAATTGTCAAGCAAGACGGAAAGGGCGATATCTGCGATGTTGAAGGTTGTACTTCCGAATCAGAGAGATCCATAAACTACAAACAGGTCGCCGATACGGAACTGTCCCTCAAAGCGATAGGGAGCAGGAAGGTACATCTGTGCAAGACACATTATCGTGAGTTCAAGAAACAGACGAAGAGAACAAGAGATCTGGATCGCATATACTGATGTTAGAGATCCTTTTTCTAGGCACGGGAGCCAGCATACCATCGAAGGATAGGAGCCTTCCTGCCGTGGCGGTACGTAGTGGCCGCGACATATTCCTGTTCGACTGCGGAGAGGGTACTCAGAGACAGCTGATGATCTCCCCATATTCGTTCATGAAGATCAAGGTGATATGCATAACGCACCTCCACGGAGACCATTTCCTAGGACTGCCCGGACTTCTTCTGACGATGGGCATGTCTGGACGAAAGGATAAGCTCATTGTTGCAGGTCCCGAAGGGATATCCGACATACTAAACCGAATATTGAGGGCATGCGGGGATGAACTGACGTTCCCCCTCGAGATAATGGAGGTAACCGACGGCGATTTCTTCGATATCGCTGAGGTGGGGATATCCGTCTTCAATACGAAACACACAGTGCCCTCCATAGGTTTCTCGTTGTCCGAGAAAGACAGAGTCATGGTGGATTCACGCAAGGCCTCTGACCTTGGCGTTAAACCGGAGGACATAGATAAGATCCGAAGGGGCGCCGTGATAAACGGGGTGACTTCGAAGGACATATCCTCCGGCATCACAAAAGGCCTTAAGGTCGTATACACAGGAGATACGGAGATTTGTGAAGACGTACGTATCGCATCCAAAGATGCAGACGTATTGATACACGAGGCCACCTTCGGCCCTGAACTTGAGGATATTGCATCGGAACATGGGCACGCAACCTCTATTCAAACGGCCGAGATGGCCAAAGACAGCGATGTCCGATTATTGATCCTGACTCATGTAAGCAATCGTTACAAGGATCGTACACACCTGCTAGAGGAGGCATCTAAGGTATTCCCTGATACCATGATGGCTGAGGACTTCACACATCTCTCTATAACAAAAAGAGAGATCAGATTAATTTAAGCAGATCAGTCCCCGTTATCACGCTGACGACCTCCCCCTTTCTGGAGACCAGAACAGCATCGTTATCGTTCATCAACAATGCCACCGTCGAGAGAGGTGTGCTTTCTGATACCACCGGAAAAGATTCCCCCATCACGGATCTTATCGGAATATCGCGAAGTTCGGCCATGTTCATGCCCTGTTCTATCAGATTCAAGATCCTTCTTTCAGATATGCTTCCCACAGGGCTGTTACCATCCATTACGGGTAACTGAGAGAATCCGGTCTGTCTCATGAGGTCCGAAGCGGCTCTGAGATATTCATCGGCATCAACGGTTATCGGGGTATCCGAAGCCACGTCCCCTGCGGTGCGGTCCATCTTAGCATAACGGTTGAGCCTATCAAGCGTCTTGAACAATCTGACGACCGTATTGTAACCCGCACTTATCTTACCGGTCTCTATCTTAGTGATAGTGCTTTGACTCACGCCCGACTCCAATGCAAGATCCGATTGGGTGATACCCAGCGCCATCCTTCTCTTCTTGATGTCTGTTTCAGGTGGAAACTTCACAATAAGAGGTAATAATTATTCATATATGAATATTCTTCACAATTGATTTTATAAAGAAGCAATCAGTCTGAAAACTCATCAGCATATTAGCTGGTGGGTATAATCATGGCTAAGAACATCTACGTCGAAGGAATAGACGAACTTCCATTACCGGAAAAGAAAGTCGAGATAGTTGAGAGGAAAGGGATCGGACACCCGGACAGTGTGGCCGACGGAATCGCGGAAGCTGTAAGTAAAGAGCTTTGCAAAATGTACATCAAGGAGTTTGGTCACGTACTCCACCACAACACGGACGAGACACAGATCGCCGCAGGAATGTCCGCACCTAGGTTCGGTGGAGGGACTATCATAGATCCCGCTTACATTTTACTTGTCGGACGTGCGACCAACGAGGTCGAGGTCGATGGGGACATAAGGTCGCTACCTTGCAAACCTGTCGCGCTAAAGGCGGCCAAGGGATACCTCCGCAACACGTTCCCCAACCTGGACGTCGAATCGGAGATAATAATGGATGCAAGGATAGGTCTAGGCTCCGACGACCTTACAGGCGTCTACAAGGCATCAGGATTCCATTCCAACGACACATCATTCGGAGTGGGATATGCACCTTATTCAGTAACTGACAGACTCACCCTCGAGACCGAGGAGTTCATCAATGGGGCATTGAAGAAGAAGATGCCTGAGACCGGACAGGACGTCAAGGTAATGGCATTAAGGGTCGGTAATGACGTGACATTAACCGTTGCATGTGCGATGGTCGATAGGTACCTGGACGACGGGGACGCCTACGTATCCGCGGCAGTACAGGTGAAGGACGCAATTTTGGACAACGCCCTTAAGATCGTAGGTGGAGAGGATATAAACGTCAAAGTCGACGTTAACACTGGAGATGATTACGACCGCGACGTGTACTACCTCACTGTGACTGGAATGTCGCAGGAGATGGGAGATGACGGTTCCGTCGGAAGAGGTAACAGATGTAACGGACTCATCACGCCCTATAGGCCGATGTCCATGGAAGCAACATCCGGAAAGAACCCTATCACACACATTGGGAAGATCTACAACATCTTGTCCAACTTGATAGCAAACGACATCTCTAGGGAGATTGGACCCGAGGCGGAAGTCCGTGTAAGGCTCCTATCTCAAATCGGAAAGCCCATCAACAACCCGCTGAACGCGTCTGTGCATATACTCTCGAGAGATGCAGATAAGAACGTGCACAAATGGAAGACTGATGCAGAGGCCATCACGGAAGAGCGTTTAGACAACATCGATAAGGTCACAGAACTAATAGCATTGGGGAAGGTTAGGACTTTCTGACAGTTCCACGGTGATACAGTATGAAGATAATCAACGAACCACGCTATGGTCCAATGTTCAGATTCAGTGACGCTGACGTATACTGGGTACTTCACCTGCTTTCGGACGGAAGGAGGATAGGCAGAAAGAGACTTGCCGAGGAGGTAGGGATAGGCGAAGGAAGCATGCGCCGAATAATAGAATCCCTACGTGATAAGGATCTGATAAACATCAAACAGACCGGCATCACGATCACAAAGGCGGGCTTGATTCTACTTGAACAGATCCCGATACGAGTGATAGACCTTGAAGTAGGTGATTCTGCAGCAGGGGACTTCACGCAGAGCCTCATGGTACTGGGTGTCGCGGAGAAGGTACAGAACGGCATGCAGCAGAGGGATGCGGGCATAAAGGTCGGGGCCACAAGCTGTACCACCATAGTAATACGCAATGGGGTGTTGACGATCCCTCCGGACTGGGACATGGATAGTGAGAGGCCCGATCTTGCGAGGTTCATCCGTGACGACATCGGCATGACCGCCAACGATGCCATAATAATCGGTGGAGGGGATACAAAATCCCTAGCCATCGAGGCAGCGGTGTCGGCAGCACTCGAGATTATCTGATAAAAACTATTTATTTCTAAACCCATTTACACTAACATGAAACATTTTCTTAATTTTTCCGTATATGAGAATCTCGATGCATTCTCACCAGATCCATCATCCAGACTGAAAGAGATAGGATGCGATGGATTAGAGCTTCTAACGGGATACGGAACTCCGCCTGCGCCCCATTCTAAACTGGCCGCGGCCGTCCATCTTCCTTATGCTGCCGATTGGAGTCGTGCATGGAATGAAAAATGGATACCGGAGATGGACCCCGAGACGTCGAGATTCATCATGTTTGGTACATGTAGAGATGAGGTGTTGGATAGTCTGGTATGTGCCATGGAATCCGCATCCTGCCTTAAACCCCCATACGGAGTCCTTCACGCAGGGAATATAGATATGGAAAAGGTCCTCAAAAGACCATGCGGCACCGGAGACAGAGAGGTACTGTATGATTTCTGTGAGATGGTAAATTCCTCCGTATCATCATTACCGAACGAACGTCCGCCTTTCAAACTAGCATTCGAGAATCTCTGGTGGCCAGGACTCAGGATGACGGAAGGGTGGGAGATCAATTATCTCGAACGGAAGATAGAGTTCGATGAATGGGGGATTTGTTTGGATACTGGACATCTTCTGAACTGTCTACCGGGAATACATACAGAGGAGGATGCGATAAGCTCCTTAGGGAGGATATTCGAAGGTTATGATCAGAAGATCATAGACAGGATATGCACAGTACATCTCCATTTGAGCAAATCGTCCGATTATAGAGACAACTTCGAAAGCAGATCCATCGACGGGGATACGGTCGATGAGGTTATGTACAAGGCAAATGAACACATCGGGAAGATAGACCAACACCTCCCGTTCACTTTACCGGGATGTAGGGATATCGTGGAGATACTCGAACCGGATTATGTGACGCATGAGATGAGCGGCTCATATTCAGGCGACCCGCTGGAAGATTTCATAATACAACGCTCCCACTTCCTTCGGAATTGACGAACGATTAAATAATAGCTTCAGCTTGCACATTCCAGAGGAAAGAAAATGGCACGTTTCGCAGAGGCTGAAGAAAGACTTCTTAACAAGTCCGTATGCATGAAATGTTCCGCTACAAACCCACCCAAGGCAGATAAATGCCGCAAGTGCAGAAGCGGAAATCTCAGACCTAAGGCTAAAGAGAGCAGGAAGCAGTAAGCTCGGAGTCATCCGTGCCAAACCTTGGCCTGGCAACAGGCCGTCGCTTTAATTTATATATTTGTGAGCCGTAAGCAGGTTCAGACCTTGACGGGGTATATCTCATGAAAGTCTTAGTAGTCGACGATAACATCGCCATACAAGAAATTCTTCGTGAGATAATAACGAATTCCGGACACGAGGCATATTCTGCATCATCAGTCTCCGAGGCTGCGGAAACAATCCTGGATGAACGCCCCGACCTTATATTTTTGGATTCATATGTCGAAGGCGAATCGGGATTGAATATAATCGACATCGTCCACGAGGAGAATGTGACCTTGGAGATGAAGGTATATGTAATCAAAAACTCCAAGGAAGTGATTCCAAAGGATGAGCCCTTCGTATTAGGTGTGGTCGATAAACCGTTCAAATCTGCCGAGATCATAGATATAATCAATAAGACGGCTGGAAACTCCTCGGATGCGGAACAGATCAAACATGCCCGTCGTCAGAAGGATAAGAAGGAATTAGAAGAAGTGTCCGAGACGGTGTATTCGGAATTGGAATCCCGTATCGCGCATTTGATAATCGAGGATGTTCCCGAGAGGGTATACAGTTTTTCCAGGAGATTCGTTGCAGACGGTCACCAGATTATGGTCATCACCACCGATAAGGTCAAAGCCGTAAGGGAGAAAATGGAGAACAGTAAGGCTGAGATAATTGCCCTTTCGACCCATCCAAGGCTGGATTACAAGGACATCAAGAAGCTCGGTTCACTTACAAAAAGTATAAACCAATTCATTAAGGACAACGATCGTCCCGTTGTTGTCATCGACAGACTTTCCACGCTCATCGAGAAGAACGGAGCAAACCGCATCCTGACAATGATGCGTCAGATTATCGCAGATAACGAGGATGAGGCCACGTTCGTCATATCGGTAAACGGTAAAGCCCTCGATAAGAAAGGGATGGAGATACTCGGGAATGTTATGGAAGTCCATAAATTCGAGTCTACTGAGGATTCTAAATGAAAATTGAGAAAGTATGGGCAAGAGAGGTATTGGATTCGAGAGGGAATCCTACCGTTGAGGCTGAGATAACTGTAAAAGGACACAAGGTCCGGGCGATTGCACCATCTGGAGCATCCACCGGTACATGGGAGGCCCATGAGCTCAGAGACGGCGGGAAAAGATATGGTGGAAAAGGCGTACTGAAAGCCGTAGGGAAGGTACGTACGGAGATATCCGACCGCATAGTTGGTATGGATGCTGGCGATCAGGAGTCCATAGACCAGGCAATGATAGATCTAGATGGGACTCCGAACAAGAAAAGACTTGGTGCCAACGCCACGGTGGCGGTATCCCTTGCCACAGCCAAGGCCGGTGCATTATCCGAACACATACAGGTCTATGAGCACATAGGTGACAATGGATTCACCATACCCGTGCCCATGTTCAATATAATCAACGGCGGGATGCATGCAGGAGGGAATCTGAAGATACAGGAATGTATGCTGGTCCCTGCGGGGGCGCCGACATTCTCGGAGTGCCTAAGGATATCAGCCGAGATATACGCATCACTTAAGAAATTACTATCAAAGGATTATGGCGCGTCCGCGGTCAACGTTGGTGACGAGGGAGGATTCGCCCCGCCTATGAACACCGTTGCCGAGGCACTCGGAGCAATAATCGAAGCATCATCGGATGCCGGATATGTACCTGGCAAGGAAGTGTTCCTGGCCATCGATGCCGCGGCGTCCGAATTCTTCGTGGACGGTAAGTATGAAGTGGACGGGATGAGCCTGACCGCAGGCGAGCTGACGGATCATTACGTCTCCCTCACCAGGGAATTCCCGCTAATCAGCATCGAAGATCCCTTCTTCGAGGATGATTTCGATGCAACAAGGGAGCTCACTAACAAGGTGGGCAAGAATATACAGATCGTGGGGGACGACCTTTTCGTGACAAACACGGAAAGGCTCCAACGAGGAATAGATATGGGTGCCGCAAACTCACTGCTATTGAAAGTGAATCAGATAGGCACCGTTACCGAATCGGGCCGTGCGGCATCCCTCAGTTTCGACAATGATTATCATGTGATCGTATCCCATCGTTCCGGCGAATCCGAGGATACGACGATAGCTGATCTATCAGTGGGATGGGGTACCGGCCAGATCAAGACCGGGGCACCTGCACGCGGGGAGAGGACCGCGAAGTACAACAGACTTCTTAGAATAGAGGAAGAACTAGGCTCTAAGGCGGTTTTCCCTGGAATAAAGGCATTCAGGTTCTGATGGCATGAGCAGACTTTTCTCCTCTGACGAAAAAGAAATCCGCGAAGGATATACGAAGGACATATACTTCGAACACACAAAACAGATCTTGGAGGCAAAAGGTCTCGAGGACTTGGATGTAAAGATGGAGTTCACAAGCGGCTCGCTTCCTAATGGATGGAAGTGGGCGGTGTTCTGCGGCCTCGAAGAGGTAATCAGGTTGATGGAGGGGGTGAATGTTTCCATATATGCAGTACCGGAAGGAACGATATTCCGTTCACGCACTCCAGCTAGCGTAAGGGCGCCTGTAATGAACTTCGAAGGGAAATACGTTGATTTCGGAGTCATGGAGACCGCAACCTTGGGGATGATATGTCAACCTACGGGAGTTGCGACAAGGGCGGCAAGGACGAAGATGGCCGCCAAAGGTAAGCCGGTCATAGCATTCGGCAACCGCAGGATGCATCCAAGTCTGTCCGGCATACTTGATCGTTCGGCCTACATAGGAGGATGTGACGACGTATCATCCCAGGTCGGAGGCGACCTTATCGAGAGGAAACCACTTGGTACTGTACCCCACGTTCTGCCGCTTCTTATGGGAAGCAACGATGCGGCGTTCAGGGCATTCGATAAGATAATCGATTCATCCGTGCCCCGCATAATGCTCATCGACACATTCTCCGACGAACGTACCGCTGCCGTTGAGGCATGCAAGTCGGTGAAGAACCTTGTAGGCGTCAGACTGGACACTCCTGGTTCGAGGAGAGGCAACTTCAAGGAGCTCATCGACGAGGTCCGTTGGGAACTGGACATGCATGGTTACGAACATGTGAAGATAATCGTATCCGGTGGATTGAATGAGGATACGGTAGCCGCACTCGCCGACACATGCGTATCCAGTTTTGGCGTGGGGACCTCTATCTCAAACGCCCCCACATTGGATTTCTCCATGGACATCGTTGAGAAAGACGGGGAACCTATCGCCAAGAGAGGCAAGTTCGCCGGACGTAAGTTCACCTACCGTTGCCCGGATTGTTTTACTATGGGGGTATCACTCAGTCTGGACGATGATATCGTATGCGAATGTGGGGCAGATATGGAGATGATCGAGAGGCAGGTCATGAGGTACGGTAAGCGAACGGTACCTGAGGTAAAGCCCACGGAAGTCCGCGAGTACGTCATGCAGCAGCTTAATCGCATGCATGATAAAGGTATCGAATGAAGCGCCTCGCCGGCCCGCCAAAACTTATTATTTTTAATTTTAATAATATTAATTATACACACTTCTGCACATCGCATCTGAGTAAAATCTCTTGGTAACAGAAAGCTTATATGCACTATCTAGGATTGCAACGATGAGCGCTTTCACAGGCATCTTGGGATGGGTGAAGGGTCGTATAAGAGCTCTATCAATCGGGGGAGTAAAGATAGAGAGTATAGGAAGCGCGGCCGGATGTCATATGGGTAGCCTGTCGCGCGTTACATTGGATCAAGTCCGAATCGACTGCATGATGAACGTCTATTGTGAATGCGGTAGGATTGTATGGCTGGACAGGTCCGCGATGTGTCTAAAACTTAGGATCGGCAAAAAATTAGAATGTACCTCATGCCGAAATAAACGAATATCTGATGAAATAGAAATCCTCGACCGTCATTTTGACGGCGAGGATATTTTTGAAGATCTTTGAAGATTACTGATCAGTCGTTTCTTCGGTCTTCTTCGCTACGGATTTCTTTTCCGAAGTCTTCTTCGTAGCTGTCTTAGACTTGGTCGTTGTTGTCTTAGACTTGGCAGCTTTCTTCCTCTTTTCTTTACCCGGACAGTCTGGGTTCATGCATTCCTCGTTCTTTCCAAAAAGTATGATAGGTGCCTTACAAAGGTCACATGCCTTCTCGGTCGGAGTAACGACACCTCTCGGCCTAAGAGGATAGGTCTGAGTACATTCGGGCCATTTAGTGCATCCGGCAAATCTCCTTCCTGCCCTAGAATACATCATGCGTATCGTACCTTCTTCGCAGGTAGGACATTTTCCAAGATGCGTCCTTCCTGTGTTGGCCTCACATTTGGGATTGATGCATTGCATCATCGGAGGGTTCCCCTTCCTGATCACTCTGAGCTCCGGGAGTCCGCAGACCTCGCATACGGATTCAGTGGTCTGATTAAGTGAACCCCTGGGCAACGGATACGCTTCTGTACATTCCGGATATCCGTCACACCCAATGAAATTCCCATTTCTAGATCTCTTGATATTTAGTTCATTACCGCACGAGACACATTTACCGATGTATTGTTGAGACCTTAGAGCAGTTTTTATCTCGTCACCGATGGCATCCTTGTTCTCGGATATCTTCTCAGACACACTGTGTAGCATATCCTGTGATTCCGTGACCACATGGTCAAGGGTGCGTTCGCCGGTGCTTATCTTGAGCATGTCCTCTTCCAGGCGCGAGGTCATATCAGGTTCTGTTATGCCTCCCCCGTACTTTTCCAAGGACCTGGTAAGAGCTACCCCTCCTGCGGTCGGTATCATGCGGTTCCCCTGTATGTAGTTCCTTGAGAACAGTTTGGTTATGATGTCGTGCCTGGTACTCTTGGTACCGAGCTGAAGACGGTCCATCTCCTGTATGAGTGAACCCTGGTTGTATCTCCAAGGAGGTTTCGTTTCCGATTCCTCCACGGTTATGGAACGGATCTCTACCTTATCGCCCTTTTCCATCTTGGGTACGGTTGCGGTTTTGGACTTTAGGTACTTACCGTAATATTTCTTCCAACCGCTGAATTTCTGTTTGTAACCTTCACACTTGAATTCCTCGCCACCCACATCGATAACACAATCGGTGATCTCCGCTACGGCGACCGGCGCCAATGTGGCAAAGAACCTTCTGACGATAAGTTCGTAAAGTTTCCACTTATCGCCCTTCATCTTCTTGGATGAAGCGGCTGCGGTGGGATATATAGGCGGGTGGTCGGTCGTGCGTCTCTTTCCTCTTGAAGGCAAGATCTTCTCCTGCGCCAGGAGCTCATCAATCTCCTTCTCGAAGTCGGAGTTCCTCAGTTTTTCCAATACGGACCTGAGGTTCACACTGCGAGGATACTCCGTGTTCTCCGTCCTGGGGTACGATATGTATCCGCTGGTGTACAGGTCCTCTGCGAGCTTCATGGCAGCGGCGGGAGGTATGCCAATCCTGTTGGCCTCTACCTGCATCTGTGTTGTATCAAAGGGCGGCGGACGGTACTCCTCCTTATCGGTGATATCGTAGGTGGTCACAGTTCCCTCCTTCTCACCGGAGATCTTGGATTCTATGACCTTCGCCTCTTCCTCCTTCCAGAACGGATTCTTGGAATGATCCCCCTGGAACGCCAGGAGCCCGAATCGGGCGACGATGTTCCAGAAAGGTACAGGCTCGAAGTTGTCCACTTCCTCGTTCTTGTCGACGAGCAGCTTCAGCGTGGGGCTCTGGACCCTTCCAACGGAAAGGAAGTTTTTGCCGACCTGTCCGGAAGCTAAGGATATCTGTCTGGTAAGTACGGCTCCCCACGCAAGGTCTATCTTCTGCCTAGCCTCGGCCGCATCTGAAAGGTTCTTGTCGGGAAGTTCCAGTTCGGAGAACGCCCTCTCGACCTCGAACTTGGTCAAGGCGCTGAACCTTGCACGTTTGACCTTGGACATGTCGACACCGGCCTCCTCAACGGTCTCCATACCGATTAATTCACCCTCTCTGTCGAAGTCTGTTGCTATTATGATCTCATCGGCTTCCGCAGCCAATGTGATGATGTTGTTTAAAATGGATTTGACCTTCACAGTCTTGATCTGAGGCGCATACACTAGATCAGTGGGCGAACCTGTAGACCAATCGTTGTATTCTGTGGGATAGTCGACCTCAAGGATGTGTCCTCTCAAACTCACCACATCGTATTCGTCTTCTCCCGCTTCAAAGGAAATCACAGAGGCTCCGCCTATCTTATTCGTGGTGGATTTCCCGTCGGAGAGTATCGTGGATATCCTCCTGGCAGCATTTGCCTTTTCCGTGATAATCAGTTTCTTCATCGTGCATCCGACATCTAAGGGATTATTTAACCATTGGCGATGACCGTTTCATTCATCATCAAGCACAAGTTAAATATCCGGCACACTGCCATTTCGCATCATGCACGCATCATCTGATAAGATATCCACCATCTTGAAAAAGCACAAAGGGGTGCTTAAGGTAGAAGTCCCCGAGAAGGACTTCATCTCTTTGCTGGCGGATGACGATATGAGTGTGGACACCTCGTTCGGCATGCCCATCGAAAACAGGGCGATGAGGGACTGTCTATCAACGGACTTAGTTTTGTGCTTGTATGCCGATCTGGCCTTTGAGAAACCAAACGACCGGACGATGATGATCACAGATGCCAAAGGCAATATCGTGGGCCACGATATACCAAGATCACAGATTGATGAGTACAGGATAAGGACCGATCTGGTTTGGTTATCCGATGATTTCGTGCTATATCCCAATATAGGCATGACTGATGAGATGACGTTCGTTATGCTCTCTCAGGAGTACCACGGGTTCTCCGAAGAGGATGGTGTCTTCAAGGCAATCATGTATTATCCTGCACCGTCTACGCATTGTTTGATAAAACAGAGGTATGGCGACCCAATGGACCCCATGGTCGCCACAGTGTTGATGGGAATAAGTTTTAACTACTGATTATTTTCTTGCGCCAACGTGGTGCATGTGCCCCGACTTGGGTGCTACCATGGTGAGTCTACCCCTGAGAACGCCCTTCAATGACGTTATCTCCGAAGCTAGCTTCTTAAGGGCGCCTAATTTTCCCTCGGCAATGAGGATCTCCATGCAGAGGTCCTCGTCAAGGTGGACGTGGATCGTGGTGTTGACGTGACCGATCTGCTGGTGCTGAATCTCGGTCAGTTTCTCCCCGACGTTGGATACGCTGTGGTCGTAGACCATGACGATGACTCCCGTCATGTACTCCTCATCGTTCTTCCATTCATTCTCCGCAAGGGAATCGCGGACAAGGTCTCTGATAGCTTCCGATCTACTCACATATCCTTTTTTGGATATCGAGGCATCGAATTCCTTCAGAAGTTCTGGTTCCAATGAAACGCCTATACGGGTAACTCCTTCCATAGACATGTAATGTTTTCATTCAGTATTAAAGATATTCGAAGTCTTGTGTCTTTAACGCATACTTTATCCGATAAAGACTTTATTATCATTATATGAATAATCAATCCGTGACAGACTATTCCGGTAATATCCGTTCATTGCTATCATCGGCGGTTAAAGATGCCGTATATGGGAAAGAGGCGGCGGTGGCGTTCTCAGGAGGAGTGGATTCCGGTCTGCTTGCAGTCATGGCCAAGGAGCATGCAGATAATATTAGACTATACACGGTTGGTAAGGAAGGTTCCTATGACGTCATAAGGTCTGAACATGCCGCTGATGAACTAAATATGGAAATGGAACACATAGAGCTAGTTGAACAGAACATGGAATCTATCCTAAGGGAGATGGTCCGGGTCACCGGTACGAGGGACACAGTCACATTATCCTTCGAGGTACCCACGTTCTGTGTCACCAAGCACTCTAAGGAGAAGAACATTCTGGATGGTATCGGAGCGGACGAACTGTTCGCAGGATATCATAAGTATATCGGGAAGACGGAAAAGGAATTCAGGAAGATCAGGAACGAGGACCTAGAGAGATTAATGACCTTTGTGATAGGACATGAAGATAGGGCCGCCAGATATTTTGGTAAGACGATACACAGACCCTTTACAGACAAGAAACTCGTGGAAACGGCACTATCTATCCCATTCTCGGATATCGAGCCCAAGGATGAGGACTCACGGAAGGGGATATTGAAAAAAACAGCATCCGACATGGGATACGGAATCTTTGCAGATACAAGGAAGAAGGCTGCACAGTACGGTTCCGGTGCGATGGATCTTATGAAATCCATCTCTAAAAAGAACGGTCTATCCGTCTCCGAGTTTGTACAGAAGATATGCAAGGAAGAACTTGACTGATAGTTTATATCGGACTCATCGTATCCGAAGTTCGTGATAGATCACAGATCCAAGGAGGACTTCCTCGATTGGTTGTATGGGCTGAGCGCTCACGGCATCAAACTCGGGCTGAAGAGCATAACCGAGCTACTTAGACGCCTCGGCGACCCTCAAGACAGCTTCAGCAGCGTACATGTGGCTGGAACCGATGGAAAGGGATCGATCTGCGCTACGATATCATCAATACTCATAGAAAGCGGTGTAACCACGGGATTGTTCGTATCCCCTCATCTGGTCAGTTTCAACGAACGCATATCGGTGAACGGTTCGTTGATCTCTGACGATGACCTTGCAGCCGCTGCGGCGGTCACAGTACCTCACGTCACGGCCATGGCCGAGGAAGGCATGAGATGCACCTTCTTCGAAGTGACCACCGCCATAGCATTCATGTATTTCAAGAAAAAGGGAGTTGAATACGCGGTCGTCGAGGTCGGCTTGGGAGGCAGGTTCGATGCAACAAACGTCCTGATACCCGAAGTATGCGTCATAAGCAATATCAGTACCGAACATACGGAATATCTCGGCGACACGGTGGAGGAGATAGCCTTCGAGAAGGCAGGCATAATAAAACCCTGCGTCCCCTGCGTAACCTTGAATCAAGACCTCGCATTCTCCATAATAGAGAAGGTGGCCGAGGAGAACGGCTCGCCGCTCACATGTGTGGATCCGAGGGACATAGAGGTACTCTCTCTGTTCGAGGACCATACGGATTTCACATACAAGGAAGAGGGATACTCCATCTCGATACCAGGCAGCTGTCAGGCCAAGAACGCTGTGTTGGCGATAGAGGCGGTATCCAATCTGAAGATATACGGACACAAATGTAGATGCAGGGTCAAGAGTGGTTTAAACAAGGTCAACTGGCCGTGTAGGATTCAGAGGATTCCCGATACACCATTTATCATCGATGTGACTCACACCGCCGCGGGTTCGGTGTGCCTATGTTCAGACATCATGGAGATTTATGGTAATGTGACGCTTGTTTTCGGCATCCTCGGAGGCAAGGACATAGACCACATCACCGGGAACCTCTCGGAGATAGCGAACAACATAATAATCACACAGCCAGACACGGATAGGGCGGTACCGAGTGCTAAGGTAGCCGAGCACATGTCCGCGTTCAAGAAGGTCGACAAGGTGACCGATAACCTCGAAGATGCCATGGAAGCGGCCTTGGACCTCGCAGGCGATGACTTGATATTGGTGACAGGGTCTTTCTATATCGCAGGAAACGCGTTGAAATGGTTGGAAAGGAAATATCCTGGATCCTCGACAGACTGTCTGAGGCGTATAAGAACGACGGAGCCTTCCCTGGCAGATCGTCGAAAGGCGTGAACCCTAAGTGGCCCTCTGACCCGTTCCACGTACTGATATCCACCATGCTGTCCCAGAGGACCAGGGATGACAACACACGCAAGGCCTCCGATCAACTATTCTCTGTATATCCCGAGATGGAGGATATAGCATACGCCGACCTGGACCACGTGGCGGAACTCATACATCCTGCCGGTTTCCCTAACCAGAAGGCAAAAGCCGTCGTGGAGGCATCACGCATGATCCTGGAGGATTACGGAGGGGAGGTCCCGACGGAGACGGAGGAACTTATGAAGCTCCCCCTTGTAGGAAGGAAGACGGCGGCATGTGTTAGGGCATATGCGATGAAGATACCGTCCATATGTGTGGACACCCACGTCCATAGGCTATCGAACCTGATAGGCCTCGTTAATACAAAGACGCCCGAGCAGACTGAAGATGAACTTATGATCATAACACCAAAGGACAGATGGTGCGACATCAATCGTTACATGGTAAGACACGGTCAGATAATCTGCAAACCCACAAGTCACGACTGTCCGAATTGTGTAATCGCTACGGTATGTGACGCGTGCATAATAGACGAATGATTTTTTAATGAATAATAGACTATGCGCCTTGTGCACGAAGTCTCTGTAATCTCAAATATCGTATCCGCCATCCTAAAGGAACTGGAGAATCACGATGCTGTTTCCGTGGTAAGTGTAGACCTCGTCATCGGCGATATGACCATGCTCGGTGACGAACAGTTGATCTTTGCTTACGAGATCGTCACAAGAGACACGGTCCTGGAAGGATCGAAGCTCAACATCGAGCATGAAGCCATAGAGGTAAAATGTAATTCATGCGAATACAAAGGTCCAGTAAGGATGCTGGAATCGGGTGATTACACCTCTCATAAGATTCCCGTTATGTCCTGCCCCGAATGCGGAGGCGGTATCGAGATGATCTCGGGACAGTCATGCTGCGTTAGGTCGATAGAGATAGAGGAGTCGGATTAATGTACAAATATAGGGACGAGGAGACGGCCAAGAGAATAATCCAAGGGATCAAAGGACAAGATGTGGACTGCAAGATAATGCACATCTGCGGAACACATCAGGACACGATAGTGCGTTTCGGTCTGGAGCCAATGCTCACCGATGCGGGCATCGAGATACAACAAGGCCCCGGATGTCCCGTATGCGTCACCACCAGTCAGGAATTGGCCGAGATCATAACCCTCGCAAAGAATGGGGTGACGATCACTGCGTTCGGCGACATGATGAGGGTCCCGACACCCATAGGTTCATTGTTCGACGCAAAGGCCGAGGGTGCGGATGTACGCATCGTATATTCCATAGAGGATTCGGTCAAGGTGGCAAGGGAGACGGGTAAGGACACCGTGTTCGTCGGAGTGGGCTTCGAGACCACCGCACCGTCCACATGCGTACCTCTGAACAGGGACGACGTTCCAGAGAACTTCTCGGTATACAGTTGTCACAGGATCTGCCCTCCGATCATAGAGGCTCTCCTGGACATGGGGGAGAACGAGATAGACGGGTTCATCATGCCAGGACATGTGGCGGTGATAACCGGAGCTGCGGCGTTCAAACCTTTCTCAGTCAAATACAACATACCCCAGGTCATTGCCGGCTTCGAACCCCTTGACGTACTCATGTCATGTTACATGTTAGCCAAACAGATATCTGAAGGCAGGACGGAGGTGGAGAACGAATACACACGTCTTGTTAAGGATTATGGGAATCCCAAGGCTAGGGAATTCATGGATCGTACTTACGAACCAGTGGACAGCAAATGGAGGGGATTCCCAGTCATAGGGAAGAGCAGGCTTGCCCTCAAGGCATCATATGCCGACCATGATGCTACAAAGGTATACGAGGACATAATCTCCAAGACCCCCGAGGTTGAGGAGGAATCGAAGGGATGCAGATGCGGCGAGGTCCTGAGAGGGGTCATAAAGTCGCATGAATGCCCAATGTTCGGCAGAGCATGTAAGCCTAGCAGCCCCAGCGGACCCTGCATGGTCTCCGCTGAAGGGAGTTGCAACATAGCCTACAGATATTCAGATATGAGGTTATAAGATGAGTAAAGTACAACCTATACCGGCGCCTGATTCAGGCAAGAAGAAGATACTAGTGGTGACAAACGACTCGACTGTAGCACTTACGAACAAGTTGGAATCCGCTGGCGAATTATACGGTGGAAGGGTCACCGAAATCAGGGACTTCGTGAAAAGCATCGAAAAGGAGTTCGGAAATGAAGGAAGTAATACCGTTGATGTATCCTTCGGACTCATAACTACCTATTTCGGGTTCGTACCCAGCACATACTGTATCACGAGATATGCATACGCGATGAGTGACAAGGACCAGTATCAGTTAACTCAGGACAAGAGGGATTACGCCGGGACCTTGGAATTCGTATCGAGGGGATACGACAGGGTGTTGATATGCGTCCCAAAGGAGATGTTCAGGATCCTGGTGGACAATAACGCATTGCACGATGGCAAGATCATCGCTGTGACCACAAAGGAGTTCAAAGGACTTTGTGAGGAACGTGGTTGGACATACCTTGAGAGAAAAGGAGCAAGGCTTGGAAAGGAAAATGCTGAACAGGTAAGGCAGATCCTAAGGGACCTCACCGCTTGAAGGTCCTGACCTGCTTCTTTAGTTCGCCGTCCGCTCTGCGGGATTCGCAGACCTTACGGACAGTAAGGTTCTGCACCTCACGGTCGAGCTTACCGGAGCTCAAAACCTCTTCGGTCACTTCTTGAAAATCAATATAGCAATAAGAGAGTGCCCACGCAGCACCCATCTTGTAATAATACCCGTCGTTATGACTCTCCGAAAGCAGCTTTAGAACCCCATCTATGTGTCTATCGTCCAAGAATTTGGAAAGCATCATGACCGCCCCGGTGCGCATTTTGAACTCGTCGTTTGAGGACATCATATCTTCGCAGAAGTTCCACAAAGACCCTACACCCTCGGATGCAAGCCTCCAATCGTTACACAACAGATCACATATCGCCCAGTTATCGACGTGAGGAAGGAAATCGACAGTACGTTCAAGACGTTCCTCGTATGACATCTCAGCATTGGCGATAACTATCGCCTTCAAGATATATTCCTCATGGAACACCACATCCTCATCAAGAAAGGAGCGCCAATCCCTCTCCATGATCTCAGCTGCCATATTTCTAAGAACGGGGATACGCACACCGAGTATGTTTTCTACGCCAGGTAACAGTCCGCGGTTGAACTCCCTGTATTCCTGATCGCTATTATTATGGAGTTCTTTCCTCAATCGAGTCATCATCGCTCGCCTCTAAGTCAAGAAGCATCTTCTTCATCATGCTCCCGCCCGCATAGGATCCGGTGTTCCCGGATGCTTGGACGACTCTGTGACACGGTACCACGATCGGTAAAGGATTCTTTCCGCAGGCAGCGCCCACGGCCCTGGACGAATTAGGGTTACCGAGTCTCCCAGCAAGCTCGCTGTAGGAAACGGTCTCCCCGTATGGGATCTTAGAAATCTCAGACCATACGGCCCTTTGAAAATCGGTACCCTCGCAAGAAAGAGGCAGATCGAAAGTCTTTCTGTCTCCCGAGAAATATCTCCTGATCTGATTCATAGCCTCAGAGATGACATCCGTCTCCCTATCTTCGGCGATCGGCAGATTGATGTTTGGAAGATATACACCACAAATATTTCCATCACCATCTTCACTCACACTTACCTTTCCGATAACTGTCATAAATGTGAACATGTACATGTTTTCGACCATCTTCATCCTCCGTAAGTGTTTATCCTTGAACTAATGTATATCATTTTGTGATAATTTGCGCTAGTAGACGGACTGACATTCCTGCTTTTCATTCTAAATGGCTGATGAAAAGATTGAGGGAGGGGTATGTTCTAGTCCGCAATCCTATAGCAAAAGATGTGGTTTACAAGATAGATCTAAGTTCCAGGAAGGTAGGATGTATCTACCTCATGACCAAGGATCCTAATCCTATGGTACAGTTCCTGGACGAGATAAAGGACATGGGACATAGGGTTATTTTCCAAGTGACCATGAATCCCTACGGAAGGGATGTTGAACCCAACGTCCCCGATATCGTAGACGTCACTGATGCCTTCAAGGAGATATCCTGTAAGATAGGTAAGGATCACATGATATGGAGGTACGATCCTGTATTATTTGGTGGAAGATACGATTCATCCTACCATGAAAGGAAGTTCAATCTCCTGTGCAAGGAACTATCGGGATATACGGAAAGATGCATTTTCGGTTTCCTTGACGAATATGATAAATTCGAAGGATCGGCGATTGCCAGTTCTCTAAAAACCCCGTCCGATACGCAGAGGAGGGAGTTCATGGGCATGGCCGGAAAGACTGCTAATGAATTCGGGATAAAGCTGAGCTTATGCTGTTCCCCGCAGAAGGATCCCGGATACGGGATAGATAGCAGGGGATGCATCGACCGAGAGACGCTGATCTCACTGGACATACCCTTCGATGACGTGCCGGGGAACATACGGGAAGGGTGCAGATGCGTCAAGAACATAGACATAGGGGCGTACGACAGCTGTATGCACGACTGTGTTTACTGTTATGCGAACAGGATGTCTCCCGACAAGCGTTCCAACAGGTCATATGATACAGACTCGGAAATGCTGTACGGCTCCCTTCGTGAAACCGACGTCATTAAGGAGCTGACCGACAAGCGTTCACGGATTACCGACTTCTGACGCCCTAGTCGTCCCGGTCTCCTTGAACATCCTCTTCTTGGAATAAAGTACGGAGTCCATGAAAACCACCCAGATAATCTCAATGACTATGGATGTCGCTATAGCAACCATGGCGGTTACGGAGTCAGCACCTAGCGTGGCTATGCACATAGCTATGGCGATCCCCTTGTTGCGGTAGGATACCATCAGCACATCGGTAACGCGTTGACCCCAGCTTATCCCCATCCTCTTCTCCGTTACCTCTACCACAGTACCGAGACCGAAGGTCCTAAGCGCGGCGATGACGGCGAAGATTATCAAGGGCGCCAATTCGTTGGGGAATTTGGTGGAACTCACTGAAAGTATGACAAGGAACGAGATGAACAGATTCATCATTATGCCCATGGCATCCCTGCTGATCTTAACCTTGGTAAGCAATCTGGACAATACCAGCGGGATGGCTATGATCTCGACCACCGTGATGATCACGTTCTTCATGTCCACCATTTCGCCCAGTATCATGTAGATGATGAACGGGATCCAGAACAGTGAGAACAGATATGAGATTATCGTGCCCCTCCCGGCATGTTCCATATCCCCCCTCAAGGTGTATGATAGCGGAACCACCGATGCGGCGAAGGGGGCGGCCGCGATGAAAACCAATCCAACGGAATATTTGCTCCATGAGGTGTCCTTCATCAACCAGAACCCTACAAGCGGTACGATCGCCGCTATAACTATCCCCACCGCTACCGCCCTTACGACGGAACGGTTATGTTTCACCGGGTCAAGATTTGTGAAGGGTATGCGCGATAGGGAGATTGTCATCATAATCGCGAGGACCAATACCGTGATGTTGCTACGTACACCTGCGTCCAAGGTCTCATAAGGGAAGATCCCAGCCACATTTATCAGGATTGAGAGTATCAATCCTATCGAAAGCATAATAGCGCTACTCGCTAGGATACCCTTTATACGCATGTAACTCCGCAACGCTTTAATTAATATAATATTTGTTAATGGAATAATATAAAATCGTCCAGCAACTCTTTTTAAATAAGCGGACATAACCGTAGATTATGGGCAAAGTTGCACCTATCAAGGCCGGATGGTATAATGCTTTCAGACCATGGACACTTCATGGCGCGATAGTGCCCATAGTCCTTGCTGGACTGGTTGCCCTTAAGGACGCGGATTTCAACTGGGAACTTTTAGATTGGACTATGTTCGCAATGATCCTTGTAGGAGGCATACTGCTTCAGTCCGCGGCCAACCTTTTGAACACATACGGGGATTTCGAGAAAGGTACGGACACCGTGGAAAACCACGTCCGCTCCCCCGAACTTGTGACAGGGGAACTCAAACCTAAGGACGTCCTCAGGGCGGGTTTCCTCTGTGTAGGTATAGCCGCAATCATAGGATTGGTATTGATATGGTACAGCGACTGGTGGCTGCTTGTGATAGGTCTCGTAGGCATAATCGGAGTCGTAACCTACACTCTGGGAGTATCATACAAATATCTAGGTCTAGGGCAGATAAGCACATTCTTGCTGATGGGGATACTCATGCCCATCGGGACATATTACACAATGACTAGCACGCTGACATGGGAGCCCATACTCTTCGGACTTCCCAACGCATTCACTTTGACGGGGGTGCTGGCAGGTAACGAGACCAGGGATTATCATACCGATAAAACCGCAGGAGCGAACACGATGTCCAGTCACATGAGCTACAATGGTGCTCTGAGATATTATCGGATTATAAACGCCATGTGTTACCCGATACTAATCGCGATAGTGATATTCCAGGTGGCTCCCTACGCATGTCTGCTGGCATTGATCGGACTTTATGATTACCGCAAGCTCTACAAGAATTCATTCAACGCACCCACAGATAAGACGTCCAGCCGTTTACTGGTACCTAGGGCGTTCACCCACAATTGGCATTTTGGAACGTTGCTTGCGATAGGTTATTTAATCGGCGTCGGTGTTCCGCTCCTATTATGACGGAAGAGGGTAAACAGCTTGGGACACAATTCGAAGGTAAGGACGTCTATGTCAAGGACGTGTTCACCGAGATTTCCTCTTATTATGATGAGATGAACAACATCATGTCAATGGGAATGATCAAGCGTTGGCATAAGTTCATGATGAAGAAACTGGCCCCTCTTGAAGATACAAAATGTCTCGACGTAGGTACGGGTACGGGCGAGATCGCATTGATGATGGCCGAAAGAGGTGCCGACGTAACAGGTCTCGATATAACTCCGTCGATGATCGAACTCGCCAAGAAAAAGTTTGAAGCAGAGGGATATCCGGATGTGGAATTTGTCGTCGGGGATGCACTCAATATGCAATTCGACGACGAGACCTTCGACAATATCACCTCAGGATATATGTTGAGGAACGTTACCGATATCCCAAAGGCGATAAGCGAGATGTATCGTGTGCTGAAGGTAGGGGGGAAATGCGTCGTAGCCGAATTGGCCAGACCTACAAACCCCTTCATACGCCCGTTTTATAATCTCTACATGAACCATGTTATCCCCCATTACGGACGCAAGTACGACAAGGGGGAATCAATAGACGGGAGGGAGCCGGCATACGATTGGCTCACCGCATCGATAGAAGGTTTCCCCTATGGCCAGGAAATGGTCGACATATTCCTTGAGGCCGGCTTCAAGAACGCAAGATATCACGTCAAATCATTTGGTGCCGTTAATATCTATATGGCAGTAAAGGAATGAGAACCGGCCGGTGGGCCGGTAAATAGGTTTAAGGTTTCTCCTTGGGGCTCTCGTAGAACGCCTTGAGGGCCAGATACAGCATGTGCACATCGGCCTTGGAGACCACCTCTATGGGAGCGTGCATCGAAAGCACAGGTACTCCGATATCCACAGTGTCGAGGTTGTGCAATGAGATTTCGGAAGCAACCGTACCTCCTCCGCCCACATCTATCTTTCCAAGTTCCCCCACCTGCCATGGGATCTTCGCACCATCGAGGATGTCCCTGAGGAAACCCATGGTCTCCGCCGAAGCATCGTTGGTGGAATATTTTCCTCCGGAGCCTGTATATTTGGACACTACCGGTCCGTGGCCCAGGTGCGAGCAGTTCGTAGGTTCGTAAACATCCATATATGCAGGATCCACGGCCGCGTTCACGTCGCAGGAAAGACACATGGACCTCTGAAGGACGTGGCGTACCTTCACGTCATAGGCGTCCGCTATATCCTCCAGGAAATCCCTGAAGAAGAAAGAACGCATCCCGGTGTTACCATCGGAACCCGTCTCCTCCTTATCAGCGAAAACGGTGAGAGTGGTGTACTCTGTATCCTTCGTGTTGATCTCAGCCATTAGATTGGCGTAGGCACAGACGCTGTCGTCATGCCCGTATGCACCTATCAATGAACGGTCCAGTCCGAAGTCCATGGGTTTGGCAGCGGGTACCGCACAAAGCTCGGCGGTAAGGAAATCCTTCTCGGAGATGCCGTATTTCTCATGCAGTATGTTCATTATGTTGAGTTTGACCTTGTTAGGGACTTTTTCGTCATCGAATGGCCAAGAACCCACCAGGATGTTCAGGTTCTCGGGATCGAAAGCCTCGGCCAGGGGTTTCTTCATTTGGTTTCTGGCCAGATGGGGCAGGAGGTCGGTGACGCAAAATTGCGGTTCACCCTCTTCCTCGCCTATGGTGATCTTAACGGTCCGTCCATCCTCCGTACAAACCACACCGTGCAGTGACAGAGGGATTGCGAACCATTGGTATTTCTTGATCCCGCCGTAATAATGAGTCTTGAAATATGCCATCCCGTTACATTCAAACAGAGGATTGGGCTTGAAATCCAATCTAGGGCTGTCGATGTGACTGACTCCTATTCGCATACCCTCGGACACGGGCCTCTTGCCCATTGTCACCATGATAAGCCCCTTGTTACGGTTGTTCATGTAGAACCTGTCGCCAGGCTTGTATTTCTTCCCGAGGACATACTCGGTGTATCCATTGGATTCCAGTATAGGTATCGTATAATCCACGATCTCCCGTTCAGTCTTACAGTTCAGGAAATCCTTGTATCCTTCACAGAACTCAAAGGAGCTTTCCAGGATCGAATTATCCCTCTCTCCCAAAGTCTCTATCTTAACCAAGATCTTCTCCGCAAGTTGCTGGCCTTTGGTCTTTTCCTCGTCCATAGACTGGGTAAACCATACGGATATACTTGATTCTTTTCAAAAATACTTTTGAAAGTAACTTGTTTTATCTATATCCGCCAAATATATTGAAGTATTCTTATCTATATGACGTTAATAATGTGATTAAATGGCGTATTAACGACTTATAAATATCAGATAATAAAGTTAAAATGTCCTAGTTCACAATACATTTATAAATAAGGAGTCACATTATATGGTTGGGATGCTCAATGCAATACGCAGGAAGTACGGTCAGCCGGCCGGAAGGGGTAGGTATAGAGCACCTGTACTCTCATAACGACCTGTCCTCGGAATTTTGGGAACATTATTCAGCATTCGCCAATTCAGGAGGAGGCATCATCAATGTCAAGTCCTACGGGAGTTTTGATTCAGACATCGATGATCTCATCAGCAGTCTGTTTTCAGACCCCTTCAATTGTTACAACATCAGTTCCAACCTGATTATCCATTCCGACATCACTAGGACGGAGGAGGGATTCTCCGTATCCGTTCCCTCAGCCGACAAGGGGCTACGTCCAGTCTTCGTAAGAGGTTACTCCCTGACGGGAACGCTCGTGAGACATGGAGGGAGGACGGTCAGATGTAGCGTGGACAATGTCGATTCGATGCTTCGGGACGCCTCCGATCCATACGATGGCAAGGTCGTTCCTAATGTAGACACATCCGTCATAAATACCGATTCATTAGAATCATTCCGCAAATCACTGGTGGAAGGGCACGTTTGGAAAAAGTTAGTTGATGACAAACTCATTTACGCATCACAGGTAGCCAAGAGCACAAGCGAAGGATCCTTCCCGACGGAGGCAGGCATCCTGTTGTTCTCAGACCATCACACGGCATCATCCGTATTTCGCGGATATAGATTGAGGTATTCGGATAAAGATGTCACACTGGATTCCGAGGACGGGAGATGGACGGGGAACATCTTCGATTTTTATTCCGTCGTATCCTTACGAATCATCGAACTGTTCCCTCAGATTCAACATCCTCTAATGGAGCTTGTGATGAACGCCTTGGTACATTCAGATTACAACTTCGGAAAAGGAGTTAGCATAGAATGCAGGGAGGATTCGGTTAGAATCTCAAATAGCGGGCTGTTCAGATCAGATATGCGAGAATCCATCGAAGGTAAACGCGATCGGAGGAACCCGGTCACAGCACGTATTCTAAGGGCGATATCTTCACAAACAGGTCTTGGCACTAGCATATCGGCATTCAATGACAAAGATCAAGATACATACCTTGACCTGGACCGCGTGTCAGGGACGGTAACGATCACAGTAAGGCAAACATCGGAGGACGGTATCGGTATCAGCTTTAGCGCCCAAGGAATCCTTGATATAATATCGGCCAACAACGACCTGACTATAAGTGAGATATCGGATATCGCCGGTCTTAGCAAGCGTCAGACCGAACGATATATCGCGGAACTGAAATCGGAGGGTCTCCTTATCAGGGAAGGTAGTCGCCGTGCAGGGCGTTGGAAGACCGTATAAGTAATTCCAGTTTAAAATTTATTAAAAGAGTTAAGGGGTTTTTGAACGTATAGGTCATAAAGATCCGTACGGCAAACTCGGCATTCCGAAGACTTATCTTCTAGACACGTCACCGGTATCGCACGAGAGGGGCGGACCCTCTTCGTAGAGCGGCGTCGGTTTGCTGCGCTTAGCATCAATCGTGCCGTCAGGTACCTCGAGGTAATCCACAAGATCCTGGTCGGTCACATATTTTCCACTTGAAATTACGGCATCCATAAACACCGCTATGGGCAGAACGTCGAACCCATCTTTCTCTGCAAGCTCCTTCGCCTCTCCGCTGGGGATGTCCGCTACCGACTTACAATCGAGGTACTCAATCTTGAAACCTTCCTTTTTGAGGGTCTCCATTGATTTATTGAACCTCTTGTAGTCGGAAGCATGCTTCTTCCTTGCGGCCGCCGAATCATATACTGTGATAACGTGGTGCATGTAATTCAAATGCCGATGCATCTTATATTTTACTTTTGCATCAACAATCAATCCTTAATGGATAAAAACATACATCATATCGTTAAATTGTACTAATGGATTTTATTTAACATGTATTCCTTAATTTTCGAAATTCCTAAATATATCCTTATTTTATTTCAAGATAAGTATATTGATTCCGAACATGATTGACGTAGACATGTCAGTTTTCAAGAAGACGAAAAGTTCTAAAAAATTCAGGTTGAACGACCTGGTATCCGAAGGAAAGGGTCAGACGATAAGCTACGGTATGATCTATTCCCTGGTCATTGAGATCTACATATATTTCTTGGACAAGGATGAGGAGATAAGCGAGATGAAGGCACCCTACGAGAACATCATACTGATCCTGGAAGGTTCCCTCAACATAAGCACCGAGCCGCCTACCGAGATATCCGCGGGGGATGTCTATGTGGTTCCCGAGGAGACGGACGTCAGGATAATGGCTACAAAACCTGTTAAGTATGCAAGTATATTACTGCCCATGGAAGGGGAACTAATCAAAAATCTAGACGTCTCAACCAAGATGAAAGCAAAGGAAATGGTCAGTTACCGTCCCGGACAGGTGGTCAACTTGACCCTTGTGAACAATCCGGGTTTGAACCTATCTGTAATATCCATGGATGCAGGGGAGGGTCTCAATACCCATACAGCACCGGGTGACGCCATGGTAATAGCTTTGGATGGGGAGGGAAAGATAACCATCGGCGGTGAGGAGTTCGACATAAAAGAGGGCGAGTCGATAATCATGCCCAAGGACATTCCTCACGCAGTGTTCGGTGTGACGCAGTTCAAAATGATCTTGGTACTAGTCAAGAACGCTGAGGCCAACAGGCCAATGGTTCCCACTTGAATGAAATAAACAAAAACATCTTCCGCCAAATCATTTCCATTTTTTTAAAGATATACGAATGGTATACCGTCCTAAGTGTACGGATCGGCACAATGTGAAAGCCAGAGAAGACCTCGACCTTTCAAAAAGGATCAATCCTGAAAAGGATGTCGAGAAGACGATCAAATACATCGCGACGAACTGGAGGGGCAGTGGAATGAGATGTATTTCTGAAGGTCCAGAAGGCGATGAGATATGCCAAGAATAATTGACAAATCCTGAACGTCATATCGGATGGCTCAAGACGGACGTCGACATAGTACTCGCGGCGGAATATACCGTAAAATCTTACATTTTTTATAGTCCTGGCGGTAATACAGTATCGCTGTTTTAACAATACAGTGGTGATGAAATGAACTCAGAATTTGACGACCTTCAGGAACAGATACTCGAAGATGCCCGGAAAAAATATTCAGAAATTACCATAGACTACTTCATGAATCCCCGTAATTTTGGAGAATTGGATGGCCATAATGGCTTCTCCAGGGTCACTGGCCCCTGTGGAGATTCCATAAGCATCTGGATCAAGGTCGTGGACGATGTAATATCGGATATCACTTTCAAAACCGACGGTTGCGGTACCAGCATAGCATCGGCCAGCATGATCACCACATTGGCCAAGGGCAAGACTCTTCAGGAGGCCCAGGAGATCGGTAAGGAAGATGTTCTCGAGGCTCTGGGAGGATTACCCGAGGATAGCGAGCATTGTGGTCAACTGGCATCGGACACCCTCAAGGAATCCATAAAGAACTTCGTGCACTCTAAAAAGTAATAAAAGCGTCACCATTCACAGCCCGCTACTTCTAAGGTAGTACGAATAAGCACATGCTGTCGGGCACATTTTTCTAATCTTTGAGGGTTTTTAAATTATGGTTAGGCACCACATAATTTACATTAATAAACACTGAATTCATAGCATATATTGCCATGTATTGCAATAAGTTTATATATTTGTTGCAACCTAGTGCAGTATTGATGGTATCTGGACGCGGTAGAGGAAGACGTAGAGGACCCCGATGGGTGGAGAACATACCCTCTGTCACCTACTTTGGACCTCCCGGTAAGGTAGTCAGTCCCATGGATTCCGTGGTGCTGACCTATGCCGAACTGGAGGCAATAAGACTGGTTGACTTGGAAGGCCTATGTTATGAAGAGGCTTCGGCCCGCATGGGCATCTCCAAAAGAACCTTTTGGAGCGATCTGCGTTCGGCCCGAGTGAAGGTGGCGACCGCTCTCGTGAACGGTCAAGCCATACACATTGAATCGGGAGACTATGAAACCGTTGACCAGAGATCATCGAAGAAATAAAGGAGTGAAATAAATGCCAAGAGGAGATAAGAAGGGCCCCGAAGGAAAGGGGCCGATGACAGGAAGGAGAATGGGACACTGCGCCGGGTCCGACGAGCCTGGATCTGAAACACCAGGTCGCGGTATGGGTCGCGGGCGCAGAATGGGAAATGAAGGCGGATCCAGTCAAGGTAAGGGCCGGGGAACCGGTCGTGGCCGAGCTTAATTGGAAAATGAATCCAATGAGCATAGTACGCCTATCGAATGAACAGAATATAATAAGAAAGGAGAGATAATTTATGGCAAGAGGAGACAGAACGGGCCCCGAAGGAAGGGGACCGATGACAGGAAGGAGAATGGGATATTGTGCCGGGAATGATATGCCGGGCATAAGATACGGACGTCGCATGGGATGCGGTATGGGATACGGTCGTCACATGGGACATGGTATGGGATACGGTCGAGCTTATCAAGCCTATAATCAGGCAGTGTACGAAAACATACCAGCATATTCCCCCTACCAAGAACCAGCCGAGGAGCGTCGCCATCTAGAGCAATGCGTTCAGCAAATGGAGGGCGATCTTGAGAATCTCAGGAAGCGCCTTCAGGAACTGGAACCGGCTGAAGAGTGAAGAGGCGACCAACCCGGGTCGCGTAGCTTAAGCAAAGATAACTATCTGGTGCCACTATCCGTATAATAACGGGGCGCCAGATTCTTATCTATTTTTACAAATGTAGTATGTCCTTGTGACTCGTTGTTGATTCAAGGTCGACAGCTTTAATTTAATGGATCACAATGAAAAGGAATGTTTTTGTGAGCCAGTGTAGCCTAATGAAGAACCTCGTCTATGAGGTCTTTGTAAGTGTTACTCGTTTGACTGCCTGTTTTTTGCGATGGAGCAGGGTGAATTATAGTTGCCATTGACACCTCTACAGGAGTGAATAACTCTTCCACTAAACACAAGGCTCAGGTTGCCCCGGCGACCGCGTAGGGGCCAGTTAGAACCGAAGATTATCACTTTATGCTGCAACTGGTGCTAAAGGCCATGTGTTCGGCACGGGCAGACTCTTAACAGTACTACCATCATCACTGCTTAGCAACTAGACTCACAGGACCTTATTTACCGATCTCAGTGTGTGTAGTCAATGATCCGGATGGAATCACCGACCTTCCCGATGATCGCTTGCCTCATCTGTTCTGCATGTGGACATGGAAAGCCAATGGGATTGCCTCTTGTGATGCAAGACCCGAGGACGATGGTGTCTGCCCCACGCCTGACCATCTCAACGGCTCTTGTTACCGCCTTCTTACCTGGACAACCGCCGCAGGTGGTGAAGCCAACGATCTTGATATCCTCGTCAACGCCTTCGAATGCCATTTTCTTCGTGTCCATTGCCTTGAAGCAGGTCGTTCCAGGACACATGTCCTCGGTTTGCATACATCTTATCAATCCAACTTTCATAATCAAAACCTCTTTTTAAATTAGTTTTATCTCTAAGATAATCTAAGTTTGTTTCCAACATATCTATGTACGATTTATAAAAAATAAAAGGAGGGTATGGGTTATACCACACCCTCATTGTGCACCCATGTTCTAAGGTTATAATCCCCATCGAACACAGATTTTAGACCTATCAGGACTTCTTGCTGCCGTCGTAGTAGGGTCCAGCGTAACAGCCCAACTTCTTGGCGACATCAGGAAGTGAATGACCATCCACATTCATACCCAGTCCGGTATTCTCAAACGGTACGGTAAGAGTCATACCCTTGTCTGTTGAGAATACACCTAGACCCACCGTCTTGGTCACCGAGATGACATTGGTATCGGGGAAGGCGTAAGCGATGTTGTCGTAACCGTCCTCACAGGTCAAAGGTATGATCACCGTGGCTTCTTCGAAGGTCTTGGCGGTAGCCTCGTCTGTTTTCCTCTTCTCTATCAAGTCCAGTAAACAGGCTGCTCCGCATAGTTCTTCTCTGATCACATTATAGCCGTCCGCCTTTAGTTTCTCGGCTAGATGACTCATACGTTCTCTTCCGCCTATGTCACAGAATTTAATACATGTGCCGCAGGCGAACAAAACAACCTTATCATCCTTTTTCAGTTTGCTCACCATTTCATCATAGGTGAATCTTCTTAGTGATACTATCATTTCAATGTCCCTCCGGTAACGGTACAGGAATCTTACCTTCCTTCTGTCTCTCTCCAGATATCATCTGCCATTCATGACCTGCAAGGTCTTTGTAGTTCTCGAAGGGCATTATAAGCTTGAGGTTACCGACTCTCCTGTCGCCTACCACTAGACCCAATGTCTCGGTAGTAGGGACGACTTTGATATCGGTCCATCTCCTTGATGCGCTGGTCCATCCCGCTACGCAAGCGGATACGACCACAGCTGTGATTCCGTCGCTGACCCTGGCGTTACGTACGTAATCGTACACGCATAGACCTGCGGTGGGGATTATGTCTGTAACGGTGTAACCATCTGCTTTTAATTTAGAGGCCAGTTCATTCATGTGATCCACTCCTCCGGATCCACAGAAGCGTACACAGCAATTGCAGCATATCACAGCAATCTTGTCGTTCTTCTTCAAATTCTCAGTTATCTTCTCATATGGAAGCTTCTCAGAAAGACTTACCATTAGTACCCCTCCTTTATTGTGTTTATAGCAGCTCTAAGGTAGGTGCCTGCCTCGATCATTTTCTTTGCGGTACCATCCCTTTTATCATCCCTGACATCCACGAAATCCGTTAATATCAGTGCACCGTAGGGACAGTTCTCCACACATGCGGGTTGTTTCCCTTCCTTTTGACGGTCTATGCAAAGATCACACTTGACCATTTTACCGCTACTCGAGTTGACTATTGGCACTCCGAAAGGACATGCCAGAACACAGCTTCCGCATCCTATGCAGACGCTGCCGTCAACTTGTATTCCATATTCTGCGGACACCTTTATAGCGTCCACCGGACAGACCTTTATGCAAGGCGGATCCTCACAGTGGAAACACCTCATGCTGACTGGATAGACCATGTCTACCCAGAGCACATGGCTGTGGCTGTCCCATTCATGTTCCTTAGCACATGCCTCTACACATTCTTCGCAACCTAGGCAATGGTAGGGTTGCAGATACACTTTCTTTGTCATATTTTTCCTCCTTCGTCTTTTGATTTATAAACGATTTTACAACCGGGGCAAATCTCAAAGATACGGTCCGGAAATATTACTCCCTGGACACCTTTTTCGGGATCTCCCTCGGCTAATTTCATTTTGAGAGCGTCCAACTGTCTATCGGTGGCAAACGCCTCGCCACAGACGGAGCACGCCCTCAGACCCATGGATGCATCGTCTATCACCCCGCCCTCCATGAACTGGGTGAGGTCGAATCCATGTACAATCTCGATCGCATCCTGAGGGCAGAGCTCTTCACAGATTCTGCAGGTTCTGCAGTTGAAGGAACTGTGCCCGATATAGCGCCAGCCATCGCGATCATCCACCTTGATAACCTCTTCAGGACAATTAAGAGAACAAGACCCACAACCGATGCATTTGTCTGCATCCAATTTTGGGAACCCATATCCTTCCATGATATCGTTCTCTTCGAATACAATTGGGCCGTCTGGATAGAATTCCATCACATTGGCCAGATCTACCAAGGCATCACGGATATGTTCCCTTTTCTGCATATTTTTGGATATGCTAATCCTATCTGGATTTAGATTAACGGGGCTTGGCCCCAGGGCCTTCACCTTACTTGTGAAATCCTTTATCGTTTCCTGGAACTTCGGACCCTCGGAGGCCGAGACCCATTGTAATTCGAATCTATCCTTTAGACCGAATTGTTCGAGTATGGCATCCAAGAACTTCGCGCGTCGTTCCGCCTTTAAATTACCACTTATATAGTGGCAGTCTCCAGGATGACAGCCCATCACTATGACTCCGTCAGCACCGTATATCAAGGCCCTTAGGATGAATAGCGGATCCACCCTACCGGAACACATTACCCTTACAATCTGGAAATTCGGTGGCATCTGCAGACGAGATACACCGGCCAGGTCTGCCCCAGCATAAGAGCACCAGTTGCAACAGAAGCCTAGTATCTTAGGCTCCCATTCATCCTGACCCTTTGTTAAATCTGTAGCGGTCATTATTCACTCCACCCCCAATGATGCTTCGACCATTGCCAGGATTTGATCGTTTTTGAATCCCTTTTGCTCCATGGCGCCGGATGGGCAGGCCGCCACGCAGGTGCCGCAACCCATACACAGACCTTCATTTACCAGGGCCTTACGTTTCAATGGATTCTTAGCATCCTCGATAATCGTTATGGCCTTGTACTCACAGATTGGCTCACATATCCCGCAACCGTCGCATATGTTCTCGTTAACATTTGCTATGATTCCTTGAGTCTCCAGGTATTGTTTGGAGATTATGGAAATAGCATGTGAAGCTGCGCCAGAAGCTTGTCCGATGGTCTCATCTATAAATTTCGGCCAATGAGCTAACCCAGCCATGAAGATTCCACCTGTGGCAAAATCTATCGGCCTTAGCTTCATGTGTGCCTCCAAGAAGAAGCGATCCTTACTGGTAGATACCTTTAGCATCTTGGCCAGCTCCTCATTTTCTTCGTTGGGACGTATACCTACACTGAGAACGATGCAATCAGGGGATAGTCGCATATCTTCTCCAAGCATGACATCATCTACAACGATATCACCGTCTGCGTTCATCTCGGGCATCGTGTCCTCCGAATGTCGAACGAATATGACTCCGAGTTCGCTGGCCTCTTTGTATAAGAGCTCTCTGAGCCCATATGTCCTAATGTCCTTGTGCAGGATATAAACCTGGATCGAAGGATCTCCCTTCTTAATCTTAATCGCATTCTTGATTGCTTTGGAGCAACAAACACGACTGCAGTATGAGACTTCCTCGTTCCTGGAGCCGACGCATTGAATCATTACAACGTTCTTGGCTTTGAAGTCGCCCTTTGCGATTACCTTTTCCAATTCATTCTGGGTTACAACCCTTTGGTCCTTTCCGTAATTATATTCCGTAGGTTCGTAAGGCTTAGCCCCCGTGGCCACAACAATGGCTCCGGTATCTAGTTCCTTTCCGCCGGTGACCTTCACTTTGAAGTTACCTACAAAGCCAGTTACCTCCTCGACCTTTGTATTCAGATGAACGGAGATCATTTCATCGGAACGAACCTTGGAATCCAAATCCTTTATGTAATCCCTTGGGGAGATACCGTCCTCGGCGGTGTATAGATTGTTCATCTGGCCGCCCATGGCTCCAGTGCACTCCAATATATCCACTTTGAATCCCTGGGCCGCGATATCTAAGGCTGCGGTCATTCCCGCCAGTCCGCCACCAATTACGATCGCGGAGTGATTGACATCCAGTTTGGATTTGGTTAGTGGTTCGAGAAGCCTAGATTTCGCAATGGCCATCCGTACAAGATCCTTGGCCTTCTCAGTGGCCTTCTCGGGTTCATTCATATGAATCCAGGAGCACTGGTCTCGGATGTTCGCCATCTCGAACAGGAATGGGTTGAGGCCAGCTTCCCTACAGGTGCTCTGGAAGAGTGCCTCGTGCGTTCTGGGTGTACAGGATGCAACGACCACACGGTTCAATTTGTGTTCTTTGATGACATCCTTTATGATCACCTGTGTATCCGCAGAACAGGCGTATTTGCTTTCTGCAGCATAGGCCACATTAGGTAGGGTTTTAACGTATTCAACTACCGAAGGGACATCTATCACACCTCTGATATTAATCCCGCAGTCGCAGACAATCACACCTATGCGCGGTTCTTGTCCACTCACATCATTTTCTGGAACCTCCTTGACCACGGTATCGATGCTTATCCGGTTTTTGAAAACATGGGATCCGGCCTTGGCGGCTGCACCGCTGGCCTCTGCCACGGTGGTGGGGATGTCCTTGGGGGCGCTGAAGGCGCCGGTGACATACACACCCTCTCTGGAAGTCTCCAGTGGGCTGTATACGCTGGTCTGGCAGAACCCATACTTATTAAGTTCGAAGCCCAGGCGTTCAGACAACTCCTTGGCCTGTGCCGGCGGTTTGAATCCAGCGGAAAGTACCACCAGGTCGAACTCCTCTGTACAGGGCTCGTTGCCTTTTGCATAATTTAAATTTAAGTTATCGCCATTGGTTTCTTCTACAGATGCCACCCTCGAGCCACGACGCATCTTGATGCCATATTCGTTCTCTGCCCTGTTTGCGTAATCCTGGAATTCCTTCCCGAAAGCCCTGACATCCATGAAGAAAATCGTGGATTCCAAATCTGGGCTGTGTTCACCGGCTATAATGGCCTGTTTGAGTGCATACATGCAGCAGACCGAGGAGCAGTACGGATTACCTACCTTCTCATCCCTGGAACCGACACACTGTATGAATGCGACCTTTTTTGGTGCCTGACCGTCGGAAGGCCTCAGGACATGACCTTGATAAGGTCCGGTGGCGCTCAATACTCTTTCAAACTCCAGACTGCTCATTACGTTTTTGTATCTTTTATAACCGTACTCCGTTTTTAGACTGGAATCGAACAATTCGAAACCCGGTGCGAGCACGATTGAACCCACATTAACTTCCTCTAAGGATTCCTTCATCTTAAAATCTATAGCATCCGCCGGGCAGACCTTAGCACAGACCCCACAACGGTTCTTGGTCAGGAATAAACAGTGATCTGGATCGATGGCATACTTCATCGGCACGGCCTGGGCATAGGCAACGTAGATTGCCTTTCGATTCATCAGACCTAGTTCGTACTCGGCCGGGACTTTAGTAGGGCATTTTTCCGCACAAAGCCCACACCCGATACATCTATCCTCGCGAACGTACCGGGGCTTCTTCTTCAGAGTAACGGTAAAGTTGCCTGCTTCCCCCTCTACTCCCATGACCTCGGTCAAAGTCATCATAGTGATCATGGGATGTCTGCTGGCTTCGACTAGTTTGGGAGATAAGATACACATAGAACAATCATTGGTGGGGAACGTCTTGTCTAATTGGGACATGACTCCGCCGATACTGGCCTTACTTTCAACCATATATACCTTGAAGCCGGACTCCGCCAGATCCAAAGAGGTCTGGACACCTCCAATACCTCCTCCTACTACCAGCACAGAGCCACTTTGAGGGGTTTTATTGGATTTCTTATTTGTTCCCTTCAAGGGTAAATTGGACGAACTTTCCAATTTATTCACATCGCCTGGTAATCTATTGCTCTTTGATTTCAAACTGCCCAGTTTCCTCACCTTCTTAATTAGCTCACTCCCACCTCCAAAACAGGATCTGGATACTATTTCCAAAGTATCCACTATTTCGGGACGAATGAAAGTCTTAACGAATACAGACTCAAACTGATAATTTCTTAACAGTTTTCTTTTTATGTAATCGGAATAAATTATTATGGTTCCGAATCATATATTAAAGTATTGGGGTCCTTTTTAAGAAACATTTATATATATAATTATTGAGTTTAATTTATTTTTAAACACTGGCCCCAGGTAATAATAATCATCCATACCTTTGAAGGCCGTATTGAGGGCACAATCTATCACATTTCTACGATAGAAGGAGGGCAATATAGAGGAATATAACAATTTCAAGCCAAGAGGGAAATCAGAGGATGAAGAATCTTTCAAAAATAAGTCGCCATTAAAGAGATTGAAAAAACCCCAATAATCTGGATGAGGAAAATATACCCGATTTGAAAAGTGATCTACACATTAATGTCTACCAACAATGTAAAAAGAGTAGACTGTGAAACACATCTCGGAAGTTGGTTGAATAATCAACTGAAAAGGTGTGACGTGATGCACCCCGTCTTTCGGAGCAGGGTCGACCCCTGATCAAATGGTCGTAGAATAAAGTGAAGTCCGGACCGAGATGAGATCCGCATGATCGGTGCGGCCAAAGGCCGCGCGAATAACAAGAATCCTAATATACCTCGGCGAGCACCATGACATTTTCATATACTTTGAAGATAAATTAGGGCCGTAGACCACTTTTTAAATGAAATAATAAAAGTGCGGATGCCGGGATTTGAACCCAAGTTCTAACCTTGGCAAGGTCAAGTGATAACCAGCTACACCACATCCGCCTTATTGTGCATGATTGACTTTTTAAATATATACTTTACCTTTTATTCCGCTTCCTAGTCATCCTTATAAATCTAGCATACATACTGGATATGAAATTAAGCGATGTCTGCGTCTAAGTCGCAGGCGGTTTGAAATCAGATCTAGTGATAAGATATGACCTCAAAGTTTACAGATTTAGGAATCTCAGAAGATGTTGCGAGAGCAATGGAAGATATGGGATGGAGCGAACCTACGCCCATCCAGGAGGCCTCGGTACCTGTCGGTTTGGAAGGCCGTGACATGTTTGCTCAGGCACAGACGGGAACTGGTAAGACAGGCAGTTATGGATCGATAATCCTTGGAAGGATAGAACCACTTCAAAAAGTACCTCAGGCAATAATCCTAGCTCCCACCAGGGAGTTGGCGGTACAGGTATCCGAAGAGCTGGAGAAGCTTTCGAAATACACAGGACACGTCTGCGTGCCGATATACGGCGGAACAAGCATCGATGCCCAGATTAAGAAATTGAAGAAGGGTGTTGACGTAATAACCGGTACACCCGGACGAGTCAAGGATCTGATGTTACAGAAGGAGTTGAACCTCAGCGCAATCAAGGTAGTAGTCCTCGATGAAGCGGACAGGATGTTGGACATGGGGTTCATCGAGGATATAGAAGATATCCTTAGGATGATGCCTCCCAAGAGGCAGACACTGCTCATGTCGGCGACCATGCCTGAAGGCGTGAAGCGTCTTTCTTATGATTACATGAACAACCCAGAGGAGATAAGCGTCTCCACCGACGAGGTTGTACTGGACCTTACAAAGCAGTTCTATATCCAGATTGGAAGACGTAACAAGTCATGGGCACTCGGTCGAATACTTGATACTAACAAATCAAAGGCAATCATATTCTGTCAGACCAAGAGGATGGTCGATATGCTCGTCGAACGTCTCGAACGTTACGAATACAAGGCAGAAGCGATCCATGGGGACATGCCCCAGAACAGGAGGGAGAAGGTCCTCAGGGAGTTCAAGGAATTCCGTGAAGGAGAGGACGATGAGAAACATTCCGTGAGGATTCTCGTTGCAACCGATGTCGCTGCAAGAGGTCTTGACGTAGAGGATATCACATTCGTCATCAACTACGACATGCCCGATGATGTAGAGACCTATATCCACAGGATCGGAAGGACTGGACGTGCAGGTAAGGAAGGGATAGCGATATCCTTCGTAACTTCCGAGGAAGTGCATCTCGTAAAGGAGTTCGAACTGCGTACCGAGATGGTCATCGAGGAGATGGAGGTGCCGGACGCGGAGAAAGGTGAGAGGGACACAATCCGCAGGGTGGTTGATTTCGATCAGGCCGCAGACGTGTTCGGTATGGTCAAGTTCAAGATAAACCTTGGAAAGAACGACGGACTCGGTAAGGTGGGATTGTCCGACTTCATCGTACGCAACGCGAGGATTCTGGAATACTCCATCGGAGATATCGAAATTAAGAATGAACACTCCGTAGTGGAGATCCACAAGGAGTTCGGTATCAAGATAACCAGGGACCTCACAAAGGCAAAATTTGAGGGAAAGAGGGTAACGGTAGAAGTCCTATCGTAAACCCTCTTTCCTAATTTTTTTATTTCAAACTCCTAGCACAACGAGGATGCCGCCGACCTGTAAAGTCTCCACCGCCCTTCCTCCGAGTGTGAGGTGCGTCTCAATCTCAAAATACTCCGGACCAAGCTCATATGTCTGATCCGTCTCGATCTTGACGTTGCCAGTCTTTAGCTGTTCGGCAATATTCTCGGGATTCATCTTGGATATGGATGCCACTATATCCTTTGCGGCAGCCTTGAACGTCGGACCAAGTTTCGAATGCACGGGTTTTACGCCTACTACCTCTTCTGAGAACTCGGCGGATTCCACAATGGATATCTCGATGGCCTTTGTCGTCTCGGATATGTCGTCGATGGCATTTTTGAGCATGGAGGCCTTCGGACCGACGAACTCCAATAAAGGAATCTCGGCGTTTAGCGGCATCTTCTTGGATGATTTCCATGATCTCACCGCGGCAACAACGTCCTTCAGGACCTCTCCTGTAGCCTCGGCGTCCTTATCGGACATGATAGGTTCCGGCCAATTGGCGAGATGTACGCTATTCACATCCTCAAACTGTTTGAATATGTCCTGGTAAACCTCTTCCGCAATATGGGGGAATATGGGTGCGATCATCTTTATCGAACCGAAGAACACGTTATACAATGTGTAAACAACCGCCTCGTCATCACGACTCTTGACCATCTCAACGTAGTGGTCGGCAAACTCGTGCCAGATGAATGATTCGAGGAGCTTGAGCCCCTTATCGAACTGATACACCTCGAAGTGGTCTGCGACCTTGGTCACGACATCGGAATACTTGGAAAGTATCCATCTGTCGGAAACACGGAGGGTACCGCATTCATTGGCAGGTTTATTCTTCAGGAAACGGGAAACGAACTTTCCAAGGTTGAACACCTTGTTGCAGAACTTTCTTCCGCGAACCACATCCGCTTCTCTGAAAGCATGATCGATGCCCAGCGAGCAGGTTGCGGCATAATAACGAAGTGCGTCCGCTCCATATTCCTCCAATATTGGAATAGGATCTATCACGTTACCTATGGACGAATGCATCGGCGTGCCGTCGGGCGCCATTATGAAACCGTTGATCATCACGTCGTCCCATGGTCTGATACCTGTCATCTGTTCTGAACGCAATATGGTGTAGAAAGTCCAAGTACGTATGATGTCATGCGACTGGGATCTGACCGACATTGGATAGAGTTTCTTGTGTAGCTCATCGTCCCTGCCCCAGAATGTATTGTAAAGTGCTGAACCGGACGAATCCATCCAGGTATCGAAGACGTCCGTGGACCCGATCAGCTCGCCTCCACATTTCGGACACTTCTCCATCGGAGGAGCGTCCTCAGTAGGATCGCAATAGAGCATATCCTCCGTTGCACAGACCGCATGGTCACAATCCTCACATTCCCAGATTGGGATGGGTGTTGCGAAAACACGCTGTCTGCTGAGCACCCAGTCCCATTCGAGGGACTCGACCCAATCCTGAAGACGTACCTTCATGAACTCGGGATACCAGTTGATCTCGTCCGCCTTCTCGAGGACCTTTTTCTTGAAATCAAGGGTCTTAAGGAACCATTGCGGGACCTGGAGATATTCGACGGCCGTCTTGCATCTCCAACATATCGAGAGTTGCTGTGGGTTTTCAACCTGTTTAACAAGAAGTCCAATATCATTCAGGTCCTCTATGGACGCGGCGCGGGCCTCGGTGACGGACATACCTTCATACTTCCCGGCAAGTTCCGTCATCTTCCCCGTCTCGTCAATACCCTTCTCCATCGGGAGGTGGTATTTCATGACCCATTCGAGGTCGTCCTTGTCGCCGATGGTACAGATCATCACGAAACCCGTACCGTAATCAGGATCCACCTTCTCATCGGCGATGATCTTGACCCTTTTGTTGAACATCGGAGTCGTGAGCTCCTTTCCAATCAAGTGTTGTTTATCTTTGTCTTCCGGGTGTATCGCGACGGCTTGACATGTGCATATGAGCTCAGGTCTGGTGGTCGCGATCTGTACCTTTTCGTCAGAATCCCCAACACCAAACTCAATGAAATTCAATTTTGTTACGTTATCCTTGTAATCAACCTCCGCATCTGCGAGGGCGGTCATACAGCGGGGGCACCAGTTCACGGGGTAGTTGGCCTTGTACACAAGTCCCCGGTCGAAGAGTTCGATGAAGGAAAGCTGAGTTATCCTTCTGTAATATGGCGCATCCGTCTGATAGTAGATGCTGGAGTCCATGCTCTCTCCGAGCCTTTCAAAATCCCTGGTCATCTCATCGATGAATCCGTTAGCATAGTCACTGCAGAGCTTACGGTACTCGCTTCTGGGAAGGTCTAGCTTGGTTATATTGTGCTTCTTCTCGACCCTTACCTCTATGGGTGTACCGTTCACATCGAAACAGAGGGGGAAGAATACGTTGAATCCCCTCATTCTTTTGTAGCGGGCAGCAAAATCGGATATGGAGTATCCTGTGGCATGACCCAAATGCATTGGACCGGAAGCGTATCTGGGAGGATTGTCTATGCTGAAGATGGGGCTGTCGGAATCAGGGTCAAAACGATAAATCCCCTCATCCTTCCACATCTTCTGCCATCTTTCCTCGATCGAAGAAGAATCATATTGAGCCATATTGAACAAAGGTCACTATAAAAGAAGTTAATAAAAAGGTTTGCTGAAAGGTTTACCTTCTGCGATTACGGAACGTGACCCTGGTGTCCTTCAGATTCATGACGGAGTCGGTAACCTTCTTCATAAGGTCAGCAGTGGTCCTGACAAGGTCCCAGCCCACTTCCTTGAAACCCATGACCCTGCCCTTGACATACAGTCTAGCGGTTAGGCTGTACTTCGACAATCCTCCATCATCGTTATATCTCGATACATGAAGCATCAGACTTTCTGGAGTGTATACCTTGTTGATCTTGTCGATCTGTCCCTGTATGACGTCGTACATAGCTCCCCTGAGGTTCTTATCGTCGTCCTGCAGACCGCTGATCTGTATGAACATCAGTTCCCTTTCCCTGCAGGCTGCGATTACCTCGAGTATGTCGTACTGTGTCAGTACACCGACGAGCTTATTGCCTTCCAACACGGGCAGGGTCGAGATGTTGCTGCTCACCATGCGTGCAGCCGCTTCCATAACGTTATCGTCCCAATCGATGGTCACCGGCGAAGTGACATATATCGATTTGATGGTCATCTCCACCTTGGAATTCTTCTCAAGGTCGCCCAAGATCTTGGCATCGTTCTTCCAGTTGAGTTCCAAGATCTCCTTCATGCCTATGACACCGACGACATTCTCGTTCCCGTCCACGACAGGGATGGTCAAGGTATCGAGCTCGGCCATTATATCGAAAGCATCGGATAACATGTCATCGAGGGTCACCCTCTGTACAGGTGTCGTCATAAGCTCCCAGACCTTTATCTCGTTGAAAGCCTTCAATTGGGACGCTATCTCTACCAGGGAGTTCCTTGAGACGATACCTACCAATTTCTTCCCGTCCATCACGGGGAGCTGCCTGCAGTTGTTACCGATCATCGCCTCTGCTATGATTGTGATTTCATCCGCAGTACTAAGAATTGGAACACCCTCTACCAGGTTCTTTATCTTATTGTCCATGTTTACGTTCTTTTTCTTAAGGAGCGACGTATAACTCACTACACCCATGTAGTTCCCGTTATCAAGTACCGGGACTTCTTGGTAATTCCTATCCTTCATGACTCGAAAAACGTCGGAAAGACGGTCTTCGGGATCCACAGATGGAAAATCTCGATCCATTATGTCTTCGACCGAGTTAGAATCAATCTGGGACCTTAACATGGAAAGCCTTCTTGGATCTTCTAGATTTTTAAGTACCATTAATTAATCCTCCATAACATATAGACTTCATTGGCTTTAATACTTATTTACTTCGGGGCCAGCATATCTGAGTGATTTTCAAACCTTGGAGAATTCCAAACCATGTATCAATTGCATCACGATTTCCGCGGCGCGGTCGGCAGGTATTCGTTTCTGATTACCTGTATCCCTTTCGCGTATCGTGACGGTACCTTCATCTGGACCTTTCAGCGATTCATAGTCGACGGTTATGCACCAAGGGGTACCTATCTCGTCCATGCGGGCATATCTCTTCCCGATGGTGCCTGAATCGTCGTAATACGCTGGCGAACATGCAGAATGCACATTGGCGAACACATCCTTGGCCATCACATCCAGACCGTCCTTGTCCATGAGTGGGAACACCCCGACTTTGATCGGAGCCACTTCCGGTGCTAGACGTAGAACGGAATAATCCCTCTTCTCGTCGAAGAAGTATGCGTGTTCGAGGACGGAGTAGAATATCCTATCCAGACCATAAGAAGGCTCGATCACGTGAGGTATAACACGTTCACCGTTCACTTTCTCGGTGACCTTTCTGACCTCGAAGAACTCGTCGGTCAGGATTATCTCCTCCCCGTCTATGTCGAGGACGATCTTCCCGTCCTTGATGTCATCCGCAATCTTCGTTTCCAAGGTGGAGGCTATAGCCTTAGCCTTATCTTTGAACTGAGGTCCAAGTTTCCTATGATTAGCGACGACCTTCTCGAAGGTCATCTCCATAGGCTCATCGAACTTCTTGAAATGTGAGAGATCCGTACCTGAGAATTCGGAATGCCTAGAAAGATCCCAACATCCCCTGTCGGCCACACCAGTGACCTCTGTCCAACCATAAGACAGCAGGACCTCAGCATCCCAACAGTCCGCGGCGTAATGGGCCATCTCGTCGGCGAGATGTTGCCTGAAACGTAATTTCGAAGGATCAACACCGAGACGCACCAGCAGCTGTTTTGTCGTGCATATGAAGTAAGCAAGGACACGGTTTGCTATGAAACCTTCATCGACCGACTGCTTAACCGTCTTGACCACGGTCTCGGTGCCGCTGCTTGGAAGGAGGACCAGTTCCTCATTCTCCACATCAGGGAATCTGGACCAATCCTTATCCTCCGGGTCGACGAACAGTTCGACCTCCATCATGTTGAACTCCCTCATCCTTATCATTCCCTGACGTGGGGATATCTCGTTCCTGTATCCCCTACCGGTCTGAATGACTCCGAGGGGGAGTTTCTCACGGTTATATCTGTAAAGGTTCTGGAAGTTGACGAATATACCCTGGGCCGTCTCCGGTCTCAGATAGCCGGTTCTCGAGGATCCAGGACCTATTGTGGTCTTGAACATGAGGTTGAACTCATCCACCTTACCGAGGTCTCCGCTGCATTCCGGACATTTGATATCGAATTCGAGGAAGGCCTTCTCTAGTTCCCCTGCGCTTAAGGTGTCGGGGTTCTCGCATAAGCCCTCTACCAAGTGATCCGCTCTGAAAGGGAGTTTACATTCCCTGCAGGTGGTGATATAATCTGAGAACTCATCCACGTGGCCTGAGGCCTTGAAGACATCCTCGGGGTTAACGGTCTCGGAATCTATTTCAACGAAACCCTCGCGTCCGATGTAAATATCCCTCCATGCTACGAGTATGTTATTCCTCATAGCAGAACCCAACGGCCCGTAATCGAACATACCGGCCACTCCGCCGTAAAGTTCGAATGAGGGCCAGATGTAACCTCTGCGTTTACAGAGGGACATCAATTCCTCACTAACGTCTTTATTCATTTCAATTACCGATCAGGGCCATCAGTATATCGACGTCGTAGACCATCCCGACAAGCTCATCCTTTGAACCTCTCACAGGAATCTGTCCGAAGTCGTTGAGCTTCATGATCCTTGCAACTTCCGAGATGGAGGTCTTCTTGTATACGGTAATGGGGTCTCTAACCATGAAATCGCTGACATCCTTTTCCTCACTGAGGTACTTGTCAGTCGCAGTATAGAACAATGGCAGGACGTTCCTGTAACCTGCAAGCGAAGTGTCCTCGATACCTAGTGCCTTCATGGCTTCGGGGTCTTCGGCCTGATCGCTAAAAAGATCACGATCGGTGATGATTCCTATAAGGTCGCCTGTTTCATTGAGGACAGGCATCGCAGGGACATCGCTGATCCTCATCGCAGGTACCGTATAGGAAAGAGGCTCGTGCTCCCATGCGGTAACGCACTTGATGTTTATCGCCTCTTCCGCTGTGATCTTACTTTTAAGTGCCCTCACATCGTCCATGAGGTCGGTAGGGGTGATGATACCCACAAGCTTACCATTCTCAGTCACCGGCAATCTGTGGAAACGTTCCCTGAAGAATATCTCCGCCGCCACACTGATGGGGGTGTCACTGTCGACCGATATAGGGTCCTTTTTCATTATAAGTGAAAGTTGGTCCTCTTCGAATTTCCTGAAGATGTCTCTTCGGGATACGACACCTACGAGCTTTCCGTCGGAACCCTTTATCACAGGAAGCCCTGTGAGGTCGTTCCTGACCATTGTATTGATTGCGTCGTTACGTGTTCCAGGCACCTCGGCAACAATGGGTGCCAGCGTCATTATATCAGATACTTTTTTCATTTCTTATCAGCCTCAAGAGACCTAACTACCATGACTGGTGAGCGGGAGGATCTAATCACCTTTTCGGTGACACTTCCCATAAGGAGTTTTGAAATTCCAGACCTTCCGAGGGTACCCATAACTACGATGTCATAATCCTCGGACATCCTTGGAATGATCTCGACCGGGACCCCCTCGATTAACTTCCTCTCCACTTTCACACCGTGTTTCTCACCGAGATTTTCCACATAGGCTACGGCGGCCTTCCCCTCGTTCTCAAGGGAGTGGTATACATTCATCACCGCTGTATCGGTGGGGACGTTCCTGAATATGGATTGATCTATGACATAGAGTGCGGTTATCGTACCTCCGCTTAGTTTGGCAAGTTCCATAGCCTTTGCGATAGCGGCCTTTGTATACTCGCTTCCATCAGTAGTTACCAGAATCTTATCGAAAACCATTGTCATCATTCTCTTTTTGTCATATTTATTCGAATTATACCTTTATTGTTCTCCAGCATGCCTTTGATGGTTCCATCATTCGACGGTAACACAGTTACATCAGCCTTATTGCCAGGTTGGAGCCCAATTCCTTTCACATCATATAATAGCTTTCTTCCATTAGATACCATGGTATCCAACAATCCTTGACCAATGCCTTTCTGAGCCAATAAGAGCGAAAGGTACTCCTTTGCCTCCGCTCTAAGGTCGGGAGAGCATATCATGGCGTTATCGGTACCCAGTATTGTGAGGTTGTTAGATTCCTCCATCATGGCAACAGGAGGTTTCAATCCAAAGAACCTGTTGGAACGGGGACATACGACAATGGGAACACCTTCGTCCGCACATCTGAGAAGATCGGAACGTTCGGAGGATGCCATATGAACGACGAAGGAGGGGGAAAGGGACATTATCGCATCGATATCCTCCCTCCTTTTCTCACTGGCATGTATTGCGAACATCCTTCCTCGACGATGTGTATGATCTGCAACAGCCTCTGAATATGAACGGGGGATATCGGCGATACTTGAAAGGGCGATCCCATCGGCGTATTTCAGAATCTCATCTATCTCCCTCGGGTCGAACTCCTTTGCTGTAGGACGTCCAAGAATGAATGATCCAGGAACGGTTTCGCGCAACATTTTGCTACCGTTGACACCGCCCTCCCTGAAATCGATGAATGTACCTATCCCGTTCGAATATGAAAGGTCAGAATACTTCTTGATGTTTTTAGCAAGTGTCTCGGGGGATGTCTCAGTGAGATATCTATGCTTAATTCCTCCCGGACCGACCAGTTCTTCGAGACCTATACCTTCAGGGATATCGAGCCCGCCATCGGCACAATGGGTGTGACCATTGACCATGGGAGGTATAACAAATCCTTCTGCAAGGGGTTTTTCGGGAGATTTCCCCTCTGATATCTCGGTGATTATCCCATCTTCGAGACAAACATAACCTTCAATCAGTCCGTCGGATGTCATCACGGTACCGGAGAGATAGTCCATATCCATAATTGCCTTCATAAGCTATTTTGTTCTTTCGTACATAAAGTACAAATAAACAAATTCATGATACCACCTCAAGGTGTTTAAATGATTAAAATTAACAAAGAAGAGTGTACATCTTGCGGTGCATGTATTGACGTTTGCCCCCAGGACGCCATTAAGATGGAGGATGTCGCAATCATCGATCAGGACTCCTGTGTGGAATGTGGTGCATGCATCGACGAATGTCCTCAGGATGCAATAACAGAGGAATGAAAACATTTCCGGCCTACTGGCCGGTTTATATTTTTAAAACATCAAGCCCAATAAGGCTTCTTTGAGAACTTGTATGCCACGTTTACGGCATTGGCCGCTTCACCGCATGCGGTGATTATCTGTTTGTATTTTCCAGGATAATCTACCACATCCCCGCAGGCGAACACGCCAAGCCTATTGGTGGACATATCGAAACCGACCTTGACAAGACCCTCATCAGTCAGTTCCAGCCCCCATCTGGCAAGAACTCCGAGGTCTGCCGATATCCCTATATTTATGACGGCTAGATCAGCCTCGATATCGAAAACCTTGTCCTTTTGCTTGATTGTTATAGACTCTAATTTATCCTTACCGTTGAACGATAATGGATTGGATTCCATTAGGGTGAGGATGTTGCTCTCCTCCAAAACTTTAACGTTACTTTCATCTGCACGGAACATTTCTCTTCTGTGCACTAAGGTGGTATCTGTGACGGAATCGGCTATCAACGCCATCTCAATGGCACTGTTGCCTCCACCGAACATGACGACCTTCTGTTCAACAAGCGTCTCCTTCGCAGGTAATAGATACTCTACTCCTTTACCCTTGAGCTCTTCCTCTCCGGGAACGTTCATCTTTTTAGGGTTGAATTCCCCCATACCGATAGCCACGATGACCGTTAATGTACGATATTCGCCCTTATCGGTAACAACGACGATATCCTCATCGCCGTCATTGATATCTAGGACCTTCTCGAATTCCTTGATCTCACACCCCAGGCTCTCTGCGTGGGTATAGAATCTATCGGACAGTTTTCTGGCTTGGACCTGTTCAAATCCCGGGAAGTTTTGAACTCCCTTCTCCGGATATAGACTGACGAGTTGTCCGCCGACGCGGCCGGAATCGATGATCAAGGTCTTCATCAGCTTGGATCTGGAGTATACTCCTGCAGTAAGGCCTGCGGGACCAGCTCCAATGATGATAACGTCGTAAGTCATTCTAATGACGAATCCTTTGTTTATATAAAAAAATGACTGCTAAACCAACGACATCCATTCGAAAATCGAAAATGAACTCATGGTTATCGTTGGAATTAATTAAAATATCTGTAAATCAAACAGGAAAATCCTTAGATTGCGTAAATCCAATTACCTTTTCAATTACATTTAATAGTTATAAAACAATCAATCTCACGGAGGATACCAATGGAAGACTTGGATTTCGCTGATGTTCTACTGAACATGATACTGGATGAAATAGACGATGTCATACTAATTCATGATTCGTCCCACAACGTAGTGTGGATGAACCGTGCGGCATTGAAAATATTCAATAAGACCGTAGATGAGGCCATAGGGACAAAGTGCTATCGTCTGATCGGCCGTACTGCGGCATGTAGCGACTGCGTTAACATCACTGGAAGTAACCCTATAAGATGTAGTCGGCCCCGTTCCATTCCCGGGACCGGTACACAGTATGATTGTACCGCAGTACCCTACTTCAAGGACAACAAGCTGAAACTTGTAGTCCAGCACCTGAGGCCTGTTGCAAAGCAATAAATATCGCACTGACAATGGCGCAATCATGATGGAAGAATACATCCCCGTGATCATCGTGGCTGTGATATACGCAGCACTCCTCTTCGTTTACGATAGGGCAAAATCGAAGAAATCCGAATAAGGCGTTTTAAGTCGAACGCTGGACTTCTTTCTAATCAATTATTTAAATTAGGTTACATCAAGGTAACTTAAAAGTAATATACTTTTGATACCATTTTAGGTACGGTGGTATCTAATGGTAACAATTCCTAAAAAAGTTTTAGATATGATGAATAAGAAGGATACGACAAAGATCCTTGTAACAGCCAACGCGGCTGGTCAACCCCATGCCATCGTCTGTGGCAGTATTGGTATAGCCGGTGACGATGTCGTCACCGTGGGCGAGATATTCATGAAGAGGTCCGCCGAATATATGGCCGAGAACACGAAGGTAGCGATACTCGTGGTCAACGGACCCGAAGCATACGAGATGCAGGCAACGGTTCTAGGCCGTGAGGACAAGGGCAAAGATTACGAGAATCTCAGCAAGGCGCTCGAGGGAGCCAATCTCAAGGCGAGAGCGCTTTGGAAGTTCAAAGTCGGCGCAGTCTATAACGAGAGCGCAGGCCCCGACGGTGGAAAGAAGCTCGTCTGATGTTCAACATAGATCTCTGAAACTCCTTACATTATTTCAATTCTAGATTCTTTGAGGATTTAATTAAATATCTGCCTTCAGGTGACATATTGTGGAAATGAAAAAAGTGACCAAGTATGCCAGAGCGGCATTTTTCATATTTGCAGCAATGGCATTCATAGGAGTGGGCATATATGCGTTCGGTCACACTTATCTAGGCGTATCGATTCTAGCGATCGGTATCTTTGGGTTCCTGATTTCGATGGCAATCATAAAAAATACCTTCAGGGTAGAAATGTCCATCGCAATAGAGGAAAGTAGAAAAAAGCGTCGTAAGTAAATTACGTAAAAGGTTTTGAGAAATCCCTGAATCCTTTAAGGAATCAGTATCTCGGGCGTCTGCTGCCGCCGTCCCTGTCTGCGGGGCGGTGCTTCTGGAAGCAGTTCCTGCAGTACACGGGCCTTCCCTCTGTGGGCTGGAAGGGTACCTGGCATTCTTCGCCACAGTCCGAGCAGGTAGTGTCGTGCATTTCCCTGGGCTCGTCTCTGTCTTTATAGTTCCTGTTTCTGTTTTCTCCGTAGGCCATATTTTATATCTCCTAATTTTTCTCTTGGCCCTAATACTACTTCCTAACTTTTCCCTATCGACGTACAGGGAGCTATATCAGTATGCCAGTTATTGCATTGTTGTATTACATATAAAGCTTTGCACTCTATGATTTAACACTTAGGACAGGACCAGACTCTTTTGTAGAGTACCATATCAGAACCGCATTTGGGGCATACGTTCTCCTTCTCGGGACAATATTCAGTCTTACCCGCGAGGTCCTCGTATGCCCAGGATATAAGATCTGAAAGATCGTTAGCCAAATCAGTTTCCTCGGCACCGTATCGTTCGAGGTTGTCGGATTCGTTGTAAAGCCGGACCCTCATGGTATTGAGCGCGGATAAGATGTTGTTCTTCGCGTTCGTGCTAATGAATTTTTCCGGGAACACGTTTTCCCTGTATCTCACATCGATATACACGATGGCCTTGTTGACAAAACGGTCGAAGGCATCCTCATCTGGCCGTACTGGTAAAGAGAGTAAGAGTTCACCTCTGGATCGTAACTCAGGATATCGGTCTATGATCTTTGAGAGAGTAAGATGAATCTCTTCACGCATCTTTCCTTTGACCATTCCATAGACTCTCCGGATATCGTCAATATCCTCTACCCTCCCTAAGGAGCCCAATAGATTTGCGGCCTTTGAAAATTCCTCGCCGCTCTTGAACCTGATGGTCTCCAAGAGCTTAGGTATCTTCTCCTCCGTCTCGGAAAGGGACACAAGATATCCGATGCACGCCCCCTTCACCTTCTCGGTATCGGTCATGCTCATCTTCCTTACGATATCCGCGGCCAGAAGTTCCCTGACGTCGGTGAGCAACATGACAGTCTCTGCCCTAACCTGCTCATCGTCGTAAGAAAGGTAACGTGTCAGTATAGGGCCGTATTCTGGGCGGTAATTTATAACTAGCCATCTATCATTGGAGATCCCGCCTGGTCTCCCAGTTTCAATCCTATCTAAACCTTGGATGAAACGTTGTAGATAGCTCAAACTGCCGCCGGACATTGAATACCTTCAGCAGTTTAGGGGATCACTCAAGATCTTCTCTGGACGCAAGAGCCATTTTGAGCATTCTGGCTTCTTCTTCAGTGAATGTAATACCCTTTCCCATCTTGCTGCGATCGGGAGCCCATTCTCTGATATCGTATTTTGGCTCGTTCTCGTTCCAACTTACAATATTCAGTTGTTTGGTCCAACCTTTCGAAGATTCAGAAAGGACCGCGATTTCTTCAACGACCTCGTATTTGAATTCATTAGTCATAATTTCAAACCCTCGAACTAAATGCATATTATAATATAAATACCGTGGTAGGTTCATTGATTAAGTATGATGTTAATGGATAATATTTGTCCCAGATTCCTAAACATACTTTGGATATGATTAATATTAGTGCCTCTTTTTTCGATTACTATATATATTAGCAAAGTGGGTTTATAACCCATGTCATTCTTTGACAACCCTAAAAATTTCGGAATCGCCGCTATCGTATTAGGAGCGGTCAGTCTAATATCGGGAATCGTAGCTATCATAAATGGAGCATTGGCAGATCCAATGGCGACCGGCAGTGTTGTCGTTGCTGTAGGTACGCTGATCTTCGGTATCTTGATTCTCGGTGTTGGTATACCCGTTTACAAAGGTGAGGAGACTAACAGGCTTAGTATCCTCGGTCTCTTTGTAAGGGTGATCGGTCTTGCAACAATCGCCACTTATCTCTTCAATGGTATTGGACAGATAATTGATGAGAGCATTGCATACGGTGCCGCGATGATAGTAATAGGTATAATCTTAGGTTTGATCCTTATTTGGGCCGCCGAAAAGATTGTGGACGGATCTGTGGACACAATGGACACGATCATATGGATCATACTCCTTGTGGTGTTTGCCATCCTTACGATAGTTTCGCTCGTCGGAATATTCACACCATTCCTCTCGGACGGAGAAATCCTAAACCAGGTACTCACAGCGGTTCTAAGCCTATTCACGTTTATCCTGTATGCATTCCTCTTGGTAACCGTCCTCTCGGACGATGTCAAGAAGGCTATGGGTGTTTAAACGGGCATCCGAACCCAATAAAACCTTTTTCTTTTTTTATTTATTTATAATCAGATTCTATATTTCAAATGGTTTCCAGCAATGCTTATATACCTATAATTTTTAGTCTTGATGTCAATCATATGGCAGGATAATTAGAAGTGTCCAAACATAATGTGGATTTGACGGGTTGATCTGAATGGATAACGGGCTCGTCACAATCTCAATAGCAATGATTTTTGTTCTCGTAATATCGTCAGCGTACTTTTCAATGTCAGAGACGACGTTTACGACCGTGAACACCATACGTCTCAAGAGGCTAGACGCAGACGGTACAAAGAATGCAGATAAGGCACTGGGTCTCACGGATATCTTTGATAGGCTCCTCACCACGGTCCTTGTCGGTAACAACATGATGAACATCGGAGCATCGGCAGTATGTACGATGTTGTTCACAGAACAGCTCTTACCAAACAATCCAGGATTGGCAACGATATTGGCAACACTCGTTATGACTGTGGTGATTCTAACCTTTGCGGAGATCCTTCCTAAGACCATGGCAAAAAGGAATGCGGAGAAGTTCGCATTGAAGCTTGCCCCCTCGCTTATAGTCATCATGACTGCGCTTTACCCAATTACCTGGGTATTCCTTAAAATCAACAAAACACTCACAAGGAAGGACGATGAGGCGGCATTCCTTACCCTCACTGAGGACGAGCTTGTCGTCATGATTGATGAGATTGAAGAGGAGGGTACCCTAGGGAAGAAGGAGAGCGAACTCATCAAATCAGCCATCATATTCGATGATACGAAACTCTCGGAAGTCTACATACCCAGAGTCGACGTTGTTGCCGTCAATAAGGATATCAACATGGATGAACTGAAAGACATGTTCGTTCACACCGGATACTCTAGGCTCCCTGTATACAAGGACAACATCGACAACATATTGGGCCTCATTAATGCCAAGGACTTTTACCGAAGGCACGTCACCAATGATAATTTCAACCTAACGGACATCATCCGTCAGATCAAGTTCTTCAACGAATCTACAAGTTTGGATGAGGCATTGAATGTAATGCAGAAGACGAAGGTGCACATGGCAGTTGTCCTAGACTCCTTTGGAGGAACTCTAGGCATAGTAACCTTAGAGGATATAATCGAGGAGCTGGTTGGAGACATCTGGGACGAAAGCGATGAGATCAAACTCTCGGTCGTCATGGAGTCTGACTGTTCTTACACCGTCCTTGGAGATGCCAACATATACAACGTAATGGACGAGCTAGGTATAAAATTCAATCCGGAAGGTTATTCCGAATATAACGTAAGCGGATTTATCCAGTATATGACAGGCGACATACCTCGCAAAGGCGCTGTTGTGGATCTGGAGAACGTGACTATCACAGTCAAGTCCGTCAAGGGACGTCGTGTAAGGGATTCCAGGTTCGATGTCAAGCGAGTCACTGAGGAGTCTGAGGCGAAGGAAGAAGGGAACTGAAGAACTCCCTCATCACCCCTATCGCCAATTCCCTCTTTGCAGGGTATGATGCCACCTTACATGTGACCGAGACAACGTCGCCGCCACTACCTATGAGATATGAACCGGACATGGCCCTTTGTTTATCCAATCTGAAGTAGAACGTGCAGTCATCGTCTATACGTTCCTCCAACTCGGAGAATACCGACTCAACCGTATCCTGTTCTAGTTTGGAGAATAGTTGGCTGAAATCCCTTTTCTTGGTCAAGGTTGCCTCCATTATCAGGGTCTCGTTACCGAATTCGCCCTCGGCGATTCCAACCTCGAGCTCGTCCGTACCGGACAGGTCCATGAACATCTCCGTGACACGTTCCCTGTCCTCTGTGGAATAGATCATGACCCTAAGTTTGATCCAGCGGAATGGGTTAGCCATCTCACTCAGCCTCCTGGTCTTCCTTCTTTATAGCCTTAGGAAGCAGGTCGGCTAACTCCTCTGGTCTGTTGGAGGATACGGCGACCACGGTGTTAGGGGTCCTGAACAAGACTCCAGTCTCACATCCAGTGCTCGTATAGTATCGGTACTTGAAACCTCTGAGGCCGATCCCTGAGTAGTTCCTGAGGTCGTTCATAAGACCGTAACGCCGGTCAAGGATTTTACTTATGCGATATTTACGTGTCCTGATGTACTTTATCACGATCTCGTCCTCATAGACATCGGTCTTGAGGATGAACGTCCGGAACATCACGAAAAGAAGGATGGTGATAGTTGCGAAGACGGCGAATAGCCACCAATCGACCCAACCTAGGATTATGCTGATAAGGATGAACAAGAGCGTAGGTATGAGTATAGCCATGGTCGCGTACTCGACAATCTTGGGTACGACGCGCATCTTCTCGCTGAACACAGGTTCCATGACCACCACATTGCAGGTTCAAGTTATCAATATTCCGCAAAATTCCATATCTGGCCCCAACTAGGGGAATGTTTATATTATACCTCTTTATTGGACAACCTCATTGGGCCCATAGCTTAGCCTGGTGGAGCGTCCGGCTGATAACCGGAAGGTCATGTGTTCGAATCACATTGGGCCCACCACTTTCCATCTGGCAGGTCGTTTTTTTCGCTCAAATAACGGCTTCATTCGATATTGATCTTCTAAGTCCTCATCTTTCCATGTTAATGCCTTTATATGGTTCGAGGTACGAGGAACGTAGGATCTGTACGACCGACAAAGGCACTCAAGGTTCACCTTGAGGATATATCTTATTTATGGAAGAACTGCGTGAGAGTTCTTGAACGATTCCTAAGATAATCTAAAAATTTCTGATGTATTTTCAATCTCGGTCATACTTCGCCTAATCCTGAGCTCGACACTTGATTCTGAAAATGACAGAATTTGACACTTGAGCGTTCGCTGATTGCACCTTGTTTTCTTCTACGTTTTTCCATCCGTTTCCAGTCCTTCGGGGGCTTTCAGCCCCCAGAAACACCTGAAACGA